>NZ_CP065915.1:303055-606111 GCF_016134045.1 Pelagovum pacificum
AAGTTTGCTAGGTCCTGAGTGGTTAGCCTCAGCCCCACCCTCACCCCTTCAACCGATCAATCCGCTCCCACGCCTCGGGCTTCTTCAGGCTGTAGTCGAATTACTCCCAGGCTGACTCGCGCAGCGCCTTGAGGTAGCTCGCCTGCACGCCGGTCATCGGGTCGTCTCCGCTGACCCTCCATTGAAAGAAAGGGTCTGCCGGCCTTCAATTAACCGCCAAGGCCGGCCCTTACCCCACTGTCAGGACCGGCGCCTAATCCTAGCAAGGCGTCCCGTCCGCCAGCATACCGTTAATACAGGCACCCTGTTGCTCGCGGGCTTCTCCGGTCATGACCTGCCCGGCGTTCTGAACGTCTTGTCCAACACCGGCGACGGTGTTGCAGGCACTCAGGACGGCAAGGCTGGCTATCAGCAGGTAGGTTTTCATCGGCTCGTGCTCCTCGGTTGTCGAGCAGACAACTGCTGCGGACAACCGGCGTTCCACGCAGGGGCGCGAAACTCGGGTTGGGGGCTCAGTTTCCTGCTTTCAGCGCGTCGATCCGCTCGGAGGCCTCGGCCTTGGTGAGGCTGTCGTCGAACTCCTCTCCGGCGGACTCGCACAGCGTCTTGAGGTAGCTCGCCTGCGCGCCGGTCATCGGGTCGTCTCCGCTGACCCAGTCCTCGGGGTCCTTCTCGGCGTTGCCGTGCGGGTTGCTCTTGGGATCGTCGGTCATGGCGTTCTCCATTCGTTCCTGCGCTGACAACCCGCCGGGCGCCGGCCGGTTCCGAGTGAGCCTGTGAGCGGGCAGGGGGCAGGCCCGGTGCGCGCGGGAACCGCCCCGGCACGGAAGCGTTCTGTCAGCAAAGGGAGCCGACCATGACCCGTCTCAGCCATCACCTCGCCGTCTTTCTCACCGGACCGACCATCGCCGGCGCGCTCACGATCCTGTGCTTCGCACTGGGGTTCTACAGCTGGCAGGCGGTGGCCATCTCTGTGGTGACGGGGCTGGTGCTCGCCTGGCCGGCGGGCCGTATCCTCGCCCGTCGCATCAAGCGGGGGGACCCGACGTGGGACGCCCGCTCCGACAGACCGCTCCGCCGCCCGGCTCACGGGTAACGTCGCGATATCGAAGGAAGACCTCATGAACGAATTCGTCCTGACCGCTGCCATCGCCACCACCGCCGCCGGGCTTTTCGCCCTGACGCGCATGGCCGCGAAACATGCGACGCTTCCGGTGCGGGTGCGCCGCGACCGCTGAGGCGTCAGCTGCAGAAGGTCCGGATCGCGGCTTCGAACTCGCGCGGTTTCTCCGCGTGGATCCAGTGGCCCGATCCGGGGATCTTCGCGAATTTGGCATTGGGGAACAGCGACTTGATCCGGTCGCGGTGTTCCCGCTTCACGTAGTCGCTGTCACCGCCGGACAGGAACAGCGTCGGGCCCTCGAAGGTGCCCGAGACGTCCGGAAAGCCGACGATCTTGTCCATCTCCGCACCGAGGACGTCGAGGTTAAGCAGCCAGCGCTTGTTCTTGACGTCGAAGCTCTGGATCAGGAAATCCTTCACATCTTCGGGCACGTCCAGCGCGTCCCGTGCGGCGCTCCGCGACGGCTGGTCGGTGTCGAGTGCTTTCATCGCCTCGACGAGGTGCATCTGCGTGTGCTGATAGCCGACTGGCGCGATGTCGGCGACGATGAGGCGGCGGACCTTCTCGGGGTGTCGCAGCGCCAGCACCATCGCCGCCTTGCCCCCCATCGAGTGTCCCATCACGTCACCGTCCGCGAAATCAGCGAGATCGTCGGCCATGTCGAAGTAGGTGTGCGTGTCGAACCACGGGCTGGAGCCGTGGTTGCGCATGTCGACCGAAGTCACCTCGAACGCGTCGGAGAGTCGCTTGGCGATGATGCCGAGGTTGCGACCCGACCCGAATAGCCCATGTGCGAGCAGGAGCTTGTGATCGTTGCCTTCCCCGGTGACGGTGGCGTTCAGCATGGATGTATCCTCAGTTGCCAGCCTTGGGCGGCGTGGCTAATCCTGTCTTTTATGACGCCTAACGCGCTGAAATCCGAGGTGGAAGAGGTTCGCGGCCTGCTGCGGCAGAAGTTCGGTGTCAGCGGGCCGACTCTGACCGTCCAGTTGAGGCGCGTCGGAAGGCTGCTGCCGCGTCCGCTGCGCCGGGACGGGGCGCGGCTCGCGCAGGCGGCGCAAGTCGCCCGACACCCGAGGGCCGGACGGCAGATCGACCTTGCCGGTGCGCGGCAGGCGCAGCAGCGGCTGGTCTTCTATCTGGAGGGGATCGATCCGGAGGAGAGGCGCCGGATGCGGCACCTCTCCATTGTCGCGACGATCGTTGGCAACCTGCTGGTCGTGGCGGCGTTTCTGATTGCCGTCCTCGCCTGGCGCGGGTTTCTCTAGAGCCCGGGGTAGATCGGGAACTTCTCGCACAGCGCCTCGACCTCGGCTTTCACCTTGGCTTCGACGTCGGCGTTGCCTTCGTCCCCGTTGGCAGCGAGCCCGTCGACCACTTCGACGATCCAGTCGCCGATCTGCCGGAACTCGGCCTCACCGAAGCCGCGCGTGGTGCCGGCCGGCGTGCCGAGGCGGACGCCGGAGGTGACCATCGGTTTTTCCGGGTCGAAGGGAATGCCGTTCTTGTTGCAGGTGATGTGCGCGCGGCCGAGCGCCTTCTCGGTGGCGTTGCCCTTCACATTCTTCGGCCGGAGGTCGACGAGCATCACGTGGCTGTCGGTGCCGCCGGTGACGATGTCGAGCCCGCCCTTCATCAGCTGGTCGGCCAGTGCGATGGCGTTGTCGACCACCTGCTGCTGATATTCCTTGAAGCCGGGGCGCAGCGCCTCGCCGAAGGCCACAGCCTTGCCGGCGATCACGTGCATCAGCGGCCCGCCCTGGATGCCGGGGAAGATCGCGGAGTTGATCTTCTTCGAGATGTCCTCGTCGTTGGTGAGGATCATGCCGCCGCGCGGACCGCGGAGGGTCTTGTGCGTCGTGGTCGTCGCGACGTGGGCGTGCGGGAAGGGCGAGGGGTAGATGCCCGCCGCGACGAGGCCGGCGAAGTGGGCCATGTCCACGACGAGGTAGGCGCCCACGCTGTCGGCGATCTCACGGAACTTCTCGAAGTCGAGGATGCGGGGGATGGCCGAACCGCCGGCGATGATCATCTTCGGCTGGTGTTCGGTGGCGAGCGCCTGGATCTGGTCGTAGTCGGGCAGGCTGTCCTGACGACGCACGCCGTACTGGATCGCATTGAACCATTTGCCCGACTGGTTCGGCTTGGCGCCGTGGGTCAGGTGCCCGCCGGCGTCGAGGCTCATCCCGAGGATCGTGTCACCGGGCTGGAGCAGGGCGGTATAGACCCCCTGGTTGGCCTGGGAGCCGGAGTTCGGCTGCACGTTGGCGAACTGGCATGAGAAAAGCTCGCATGCGCGTTCGATGGCGAGGTTTTCGGCGATGTCGACGAACTGGCAGCCGCCATAGTAGCGACGGCCCGGGTAGCCCTCTGCATACTTGTTCGTCATCACCGAGCCCTGTGCCTCGAGGACGGCGGCGGACACGACGTTCTCGGAAGCGATCAGCTCGATCTCGTTCTGCTGCCGACCGAGTTCTTTCTGGATGGCGCCCCAAATCTCGGGATCGCGGCTGGCAAGTTTCTCGGTGAAGAAGCCGTCGTCGGTCATGTGGCAAGTCTCCTTGGCTGCCGGAAGGCGGGTTGCGTCCTTCTAACGAGCCGGGGCCGGGGTCTAAAGGGCGAAACCGACGCGGGGCGCGTCCCGAACGTCACGGATCGTGTGCTTGCCTTTCCGATCGGCGACAGGGCAGGGTTCGGCGGAAACTTCGGAGGTCAGACCTACCCATGTCCCCGCGTCGCATCGCATTTCGTGCCAGCTCTTCTCCCATCGCGGAGGAGGCACGCCTCGCCCTGACCGAGGCGCATGGCGACGTGTCGCTCGAAGAGGCGGAGGTGATCGTTGCGCTCGGCGGGGACGGCTTCATGCTCCAGACGCTGCACGCGACACAGCACTTGCCCGCGCCGGTGTTCGGTATGAACCGTGGCACGGTCGGCTTCCTGATGAACGAGTATCGCTCCGCCGGGTTGATCGAGCGGCTGGCCGCGTCCGAAGAGGCGGTCATCCACCCGCTGCACATGACGGCGACGACAGTGGCCGGTGAGGTGCACGAGTCACTCGCCATCAACGAAGTCTCGCTGCTGCGCGCCGGGCCTCAGGCCGCGAAGCTGAGGATCACGGTCGACGACCGGCTCCGGATGGCGGAGCTGGTCTGCGACGGCGCGCTCGTCGCGACGCCCGCCGGGTCGACGGCTTACAATTATTCCGCGCACGGACCGATCCTGCCGATCGATTCGAAGGTGCTCGCCATCACCGCCGTGGCTGCGTTCCGGCCCCGCAGATGGCGTGGCGCGCTCGTCCCGATCTCCGCCACGGTCAATTTCGAGGTGCTAGAGCCTAACAAGCGGCCCGTCATGGCTGTCGCCGACTCGGCCTCGGTGCCCGATGTGGCGCGAGTCGAGATAAAGAGCTCCCCCGACATCTCGCACCGGATCCTTTTCGATCCGGGTCATGGCCTCGAAGAACGGCTGATCCGCGAACAGTTCGTCTGAACCGTTACGTCTGCCGAGACGCGGAAAACCTGCGCGCAGAGTGGTTTACCTTACGTAAATCGAACGGCTGCTATCCGATAGCATTGCCCGGTCAGAGCCTTGCAGCGCAGGCGTCATGACCTGTCAGACCCCCGATATTGTCTGCATCCCCGGCAAGGCCCTTCATCAGGTCATCGGCACCGGGCCAGCAACGACACGGGGTCGAGACGAAACCGAAACCAGACACACCCAACACGCTGCCAACATCAGCTTTTTAGAACCAAAGGACCTTACACCATGAAACTCGTTACCTTCATCAAGACCTCCGCCGTTTCCCTCGCCATCGTGCTCGGCGCCGCCTCTCCCTCTCTGGCGGACGGCAACTACGCCAACGTTCACCAGTGGGGCTGGCACAATGAAGCGGGCGGCGGCCAGTACGGCTTCGGCAACCGCCTGACGGTCGACCAGGGCGGCTGGGGCAACAGCTCCGTGGCGCTCCAGGACGGCAACTTCAACAAGACGGTCATCGGCCAGAACGGGCACCACAACGGGGCGCTGACCCAGCAGTACGGCCGCTGCAACGTCGCCGGCATCGCCCAATTCGGCGGACACAACAACGCGTCGACGACCCAGTCGGGCAACTGCAACGCGTCCGCCACGATCCAGTCGGGCCACGGCAACAGCGCCAACACCACGCAGCGCGGCTCGGGCAACGTCTCGGTCATCGTGCAGGACTGACCCGTCCTCCGGGCCGGCGCACCATGAGGGCGCGCCGCCCGGGCCTCACCCATTCCTAGAAAGGATTGATCCCATGATTGCCACCATTCGCGCCATCGCCGCCGCCTCCGCCGCTGTCGTGGCTGCCGCCTGCGCGGTTCCCGCCGCCACCGGCACCGAGACCGCCACGGCCGCCCCGCTTCGCTGCGGGCTCCAGGTTACCGAGGCCGGCGGGATGGTCACCGTCGAAGGCGTCGTTCAGTCGGACACCGCCGTCTCTGGCTCCTACGCCCTGAACCTCACCCGGTCCGCCGGTGGCGGGACCGCGCAAGTCCAGCAGGGCGGTGCCTTCACCCTCGCCGCCGGCGAAAGCGGCCGGATCGGCCGCGCCGAGTTCAACGGCCGTGCTGCCGATATCGACGGTCAGCTCACCGTCAATGTCAGCGGAGCGGACCTCGTCTGCCCGATGATGCCGTAAGTCCCGGGGTGCCGGATCCCGAATTAGCGCGGATCCGGCAGGCCCCGTCCCACGAAGACCCAAAGTCATTTTCGACAAACATCTAGACCCAAAGGATTGCTGCCATGCTCCGTACCGTCATTCTCTCCGCCGCTCTCAGCCTCACCGCGATCTCCGCCTCCGCCGATGGCCAGATCAGCTTCACCGTGAACCCGACGAACCAGAAGGAAGACGCTCTGATCCGTTTCGGACTTGCCGCCTACATGCTGCACAAGGACTACGAGACGAACGGTCAGGTCACCCAGAACGGCATCAACAACGCCGCCGGGCTCTACCAGAACGGCGCCTGCAATACCGGCCTAATCGAGCAGAACGGTTCCGGCCACACCGGCACGCTGAGCCAGAACGGCTGCAACAACGCGCACGGCCTGTTCCAGTCCGGCAACAACTCCAACGCGCATGTCAGCCAGAGCGGCGGACAGTCGGGGCTGACGTTCGTCTACGGGTTCTGAACTGGCCTTTTCCGTCTCCGAACCGTTTTCCCCCTCACCCAACCCTCTCCCCCATGGGGAGAGGGCTTTGTCGTGTCTGGTTGATGTGTAGCGCGTCATTATGACCCCCATTGGGGGAGAGGGTAGGGTGAGGGGCTATCTCATCAGCCGCGCGTAGAGGATCAGCTCCGGCCGGTACTCGAAGTGCATGCCGTCGAAATGGTGCCACTTGCCGCCCCAGATGAAGCCGTAGCGCTCCATCGCCTCCACAAGGTCGCGGGGGACGCGGTTGTCGAACTCGCCGACCGCGCCCTCGGTCGCCCCGGACCAGCGCCAGTAGCCACCAAGCTGGCTGTTGATGTCGACCGCGGCGCCGAAGGAATGCACGGACAGGCGCTCGGTGCCGGCGATGGTGCGCCAGTTGAAGCTGCCGCCGATCGACATGAACATCTCGCCGTTGTCCTGGTTCTCGATCCGATCGAGCGCCGCCTGGAGCTGGGCGTAGACGCAGTGCCGCGAGGTGACAAAGAACTCCGCCGTGATCGCACCGTCGTTGTAGCCCACACGCACGAGGCTCTGGCGGACCTCCTCGGCGCTGTCGCCATAGAGCGCCCGCAGAAACCCCTCGTCCCGATAGCGCCCCGGATCGGCCCATGGCTCGAGCCGGGCGGAGAGGTCGAATTCCAGCGGATAGACGACCGTGAACTGGTCCCCGAACGTCGCGGCGGCGAGCCGCTCGGCCGGGGTGGCGTCGCTGGCGGGCACGGCCGGGACCTGGAGTCCATCGGGCGTGGTAAAGATACCGGCGGCCCAGTCCAGGTCGCTGCCGGGATAGGCCGTCTCGATCGCCGTCTCTATGGGGTCGCCGCCGCCGGGCAAGAACGCCCGCGTCCAGTCGACCGCCCGGCAATCCTGTGCCAGCGCCGCTCCGCCAATGAAGGCCAGAAGGGTTGCCGCGACGAGGGTGACACGCCTAGATGGCGCCAGAGAAAAAGGGGACTCCATGCTGCGCTATCTTGCTCACGCCGCGATTGCCGGCGCAACGATTCCGTCGATCATCGCTGCGCAGGAAAGCTTCGTGCCCTACGACGAAGTTCGGGCCGAGAACCCGGGCCTGACGCAGGAATGCATCGCGCAAGACGGCGACACCTGCCTTGGCCTCGTGGAACATCGCGGCAGCGTGGCGCGCCCCGATCTGAGGCTCGTCTTCGCCTATTCGGCCGAGCCCCGCATCGTGATCCGGCTCGACGTGCCGGCGGTGACGCGGGACGGTCAGCTCTGCATGGATATGCGCCGCGCCGACCTTCGGGTCGTGTCCGATCTGCCGCCGTCGCTTGCCCGGGACATCGACGCGGCGGCCTGCCGGGCCGCGATCGGCGAAGTCGAGGGCTGGTCCTGCGTCGCCTACTACCGCAATCCCGAGGGCGGATACTTCCAGTACACCACCGACAACGGCGAGCCGAGCGCGCCGTTCGATCGCGCGCTCGACCGATCGGTATTCGTCGAGAGCCGCCCGCAGATCCGCGCGCTGATCGACGAACCCGGATTCTGATCAGCCGGCCTTGCCGTAGCCAAGCGGGCGGATCGCCTCCCGGATCTCATCGATGATCGCAGGATCGTCGATCGTCGCGGGAGTCCTGAACTCCACGTCGTCGGCGATCTTGGCCATCGTCGCGCGAAGTATCTTGCCCGACCGGGTCTTCGGCAGACGATCCACCACAGCCGCGAGCTTGAATGCCGCGACCGGCCCGATCTGGTCGCGGACGCGGGCGATACATTCCTTGACCACCGTGTCGTGGTCGCGGTCGCAGCCCTTGTTCAGGCAGAGGAACCCCATTGGCAACTGACCCTTGAGCGAGTCAGCCACGCCGATCACCGCGCATTCGGCGACATCGGCATGACCGGCGAGCACTTCCTCGATCGCGCCGGTGGACAGACGGTGGCCGGCCACGTTGATGACGTCGTCCGTGCGGGCCATGATCCAGAGGTAGCCGTCCTCGTCCTTCATCCCGGCGTCGCCCGTCTCGTAATAGCCTGGGAAGTGGTCGAGGTAGGCCTTTCGGAACCGTTCATCCGCGTTCCAGAGCGTCGGCAGCGTGCCCGGCGGCAGCGGCAGTTTCACTGCGATCGCGCCGAGCCGGCCGGCTGGCAGCTCCGTCCCGTCCTCGCCGAGGATGTGGACGTCGTAACCCGGCATCGGAACGGTGGGGGAGCCGATCTTGACCGACAGCGGCTCGATACCGGCGGGATTGCCGGCGATTGTCCAGCCGGTCTCGGTCTGCCACCAGTGGTCGTAGACCGGGACGTTCATCACGGTCTGCGCCCACTCGATCGTATCGGGGTCGGCTCGCTCGCCCGCGAGGTAGAGCGCCCGCAAGCAGGAGATGTCGTAATCCTGGATCAACTCGCCCTTCGGATCGTCCCGCTTGATCGCCCTCAGGGCGGTCGGGGCGGTAAAGAAGCTGGCCACCCGGTGTTCGGAGATGACTCTCCAGAAGGTCGCGGCATCGGGGGTGCCGACAGGTTTGCCCTCGAAGACGATCGTTGTGTTGCCGTGGATCAGCGGGGCGTAGCAGATGTAGCTGTGTCCCACGACCCAGCCGACGTCCGAGGCCGCCCAGAACACTTCTCCCGGCTCGACGCCGTAGATGTTCTTCATCGTCCAGTTCAGCGCGACGAGGTGCCCGCCGGTCGGGCGGACGACGCCCTTGGGCTGGCCGGTCGTTCCGGAGGTGTAGAGGATGTAGGCCGGGTGGTTGCCTTCGACCGGCACGCAGTCTGCCGGCTCCACCCCGTATTGAAAGCCGTGCCAGTTCACGTCACGGCCCTCGGTCAGCTTGGCGACCTCCTGCTCGCGCTGGAGGATGACGCAGAATTCCGGCTGGTGGTCCGACTGCTCCAGCGCGCCGTCGAGAAGAGGTTTGTAGTGGATGACGCGGCCCGGCTCTATGCCGCAGGCGGCGGCGATGATGCACTTGGGTTTGGCGTCGTCGATCCTGACGGCAAGCTCGTGGCTCGCGAAACCGCCGAAGACGACGGAATGGATCGCGCCGAGCCGGGCACAGGCGAGCATCGCCTCCAGCGCTTCGGGGATCATCGGCATGTAGATGACGACGCGGTCGCCCTTCTCGATCCCTTTCGCCTTCAGGGCCCCCGCAAGCGTGGCGACGCGGTTGCGCAGTTCGTAATAGGTGATCTCGCGCTTTGTGCGGGTCACGGGGCTGTCGTGGATGATCGCCACCTGTTCGCCTCGGCCGGCCTCGACATGGCGGTCTACGGCGTTCCAGCAGGTGTTGACCATGCCGTCGGCGAACCACTCGTGAACCGGGGCTTCGCCGGAAAGCGCCTTCGTCGGCTCACGGTCCCAGTCGATCGCCTTGGCGGCTTCCATCCAGAATTTGTCCGGATCGGCCTTCCACCCCTCGTAGACTTCACGGTAGCCCATGTGCCTCGGTCCTCCCTCTCCCTGCTCCCGAAGCGCAGGATAGGCTTGCAGGTCAGCTTGCGGCAATGGGCTGCGACATGATTGCGCCAACAGTACCCTCGCACCCTGTCGCCAAACGATGCGAGGCGGTATGTTGGTGAAGTCTGCCCGTTTGATGGAGGAGCGGCCTTTGCGAATCCTGCTGACCGTTATGCTGGCGATTCTCGCGCTCCCTGCCGCCGCGCAGGGGCGCTGGAGCTATGTCGCTGACGACGACACCGGTCGCCGCGCCGCTGTAACCTGTCCTTACGGGGAAATTTCGGCGGGGGGTTACTTCTGCCTCGAGATCGGGTGCGACGCGGACGGCGTCGTGGATTTCCTCATCCGGCTGACGGAGGCCGAGGTCCAGCCGACGGTGGAGGGGGTCTGGACCGTGGATCGCCGCGAAGCCGGAACGCTGTCGCTTGATCCGGTGGAAGATATTCCGAACAACTACACCGCCCCGTTTGACGCGGCGCGCGACAGCGATCTGCTGGCGCGGATGCGCGGCGGGACGGATGCGTCCTTCACCATACTGAACCGGCCCGTGCGGGCGAACCGGCCATTCTCCCTCGCCGGGTCGAGTGCCGCCCTGTCCACTGCGCTCACCGCCTGTGAAGAGGCTGCCCTCGCCGCACCGGACGAGGAAGAGGCGGAGCCAGAGCGCGCTGCGCCGCCGGTCACGGCCGACAGCGAGGCGGCGCCGTCGGCCCCGACCGACGAGGCGGAGGAAGACGCGTCGCTACCCGACCCGGACGCACCGATCGTCGTCACCGCGGCGCCTGCGGCGGACGGTGGTCCGGGTGTCGGCGTGAATGAGGAAGGGGAAATCGTCGATCCCGTCGCGCTGGTGCTCGAGGAGATCGACGCCGCCTGCCTCGACCACGGCGGGACCTTCGTCGAGGTGCAGGAGCATTTCGCGAAAGAGGGCGACTTCGACCGCGACGGCGTCAAGGACATCGAAGTCAGCTATGCCGCCGCCGTCTGCGATGCGGCGGCCGACCTCTATTGCGATCGGCTTGCCTGCCGGACGGACATCTACCGGGGGCTTGGCGACGGCACCTACGAGCAGGTGTTCAGTGACGACTATATCGAGTCATCGGTGCTTCAGACCGTCATCATGACCTTCGAGAAGGACCCGGAGTCCTGCGAGGGGACCGATCCCTGCTTCGCCAGCTATCTCTGGGACGATGGGGAGCTGGTCCTGCTAGAGTAGGATGGGGGTCTTCCCCCATCCGTCCTAGCTGTAATGGTCGACCGGGGTGCCGGCGACGGCGGACATGTTCAGCAGACCCCGGGCCGTGATCGACGGCGTCACGATGTGTGCCCGGTTGCCCATGCCCATGAGGATCGGCCCGACCTCCAGCCCGCCACCCTTCATCTTGAGGATGTTGCGAACGCCCGATGCGGCATCGGCATTGGCGAAGATCAGGACGTTGGCCGCGCCGGTCATCCGGTTCTCGGGCAGGATGCGCCCGCGCAGTTCGGGGTCGAGCGCGGCGTCGATGTTCATCTCGCCCTCGTAGCAGAAGTCACGCGGGATAGTGTCGAGCACCTCCATCGCGGCCCGCATCCGACGACCGGTCTCGTGGTCGAGGTTGCCGAACTGGCTGTGCGAGCAGAGCGCGATGTTCGGAGACAGGCCGAACCGGCGCACGTGACGCGCGGCGCCGATGGCCGTCTGTGCGATCTGTTCGGGCGTGGGGTCGGCATGGATCTGGGTGTCGGCAATGAACAGTGGCCCGTCCTCGAGGATCATCATCGAGAGCGCACCGACCGGACTCCGTCCTCCGGTGCCGAGCACCTGCGTCACGTAGTTCAGGTGCCACAGGTACTGACCGAAAGTGCCGCAGATCAGGCTGTCGCCTTCCTCGCGATGCACCATCACCGCGCCGATGGCGGTGGTGTTGGTGCGCATGATCGCCTTGGCGAGGTCGGGTGTGACACCCTTGCGGGACATCAGTTCGAAATAGGTACCCCAGTAATCCCGGTAGCGCGGGTCGTTCTCGGGGTTCACGATCTGGAAGTCGCGGTCGGGCCGGATCGTCAAGCCGAGCCGCTCGCACCGGGTCGCGATGACCTCGGGACGGCCGATCAGGATGGGCTGCTCCGGCGTTTCCTCGAGTATGGCCTGCGCGGTGCGGAGCACGCGCTCGTCCTCGCCCTCCGCGAAGACGATGCGACGGGCGGCGGTCGAGGCCGCCTCGAACACCGGGCGCATGAGAAGGGCGGACTTGAAGACCGACCCGTCTAGCGTGCGCTTGTAAGCCTCGAAATCCTCGATCGGGCGCTTCGCGACACCGGTCTCGACAGCGGCCTTCGCGACGGCGGTCGCCACGACACCCATGAGGCGGGGGTCGAACGGCTTCGGGATCAGATAGTCGCGCCCGAAGGTCAACTGCTCACCGTGGTAAGCGGCGGCAGCCTCGGCGCTGGTCGTCGCGCGAGCGAGCGCGGCGATCCCCTCGATGCAGGCGATCTGCATCTCGTCGTTGATCTCCGTCGCGCCGACGTCGAGGGCGCCGCGGAAGATGAAGGGGAAGCAGAGGACGTTGTTGACCTGGTTCGGGAAGTCGCTGCGCCCGGTCGCGATGATCGCTTCCGGCGCAACGTCGCGGGCGACGTCGGGCATGACTTCCGGGTTCGGGTTGGCAAGCGCGAAGATGATCGGGCGCTCGGCCATCTTGGCGACCATCTCGGGCTTCAGGACGTTCGGGCCGGACAGGCCGAGGAACAGGTCCGCGCCCTCGATCACATCGTCGAGGGTCTTCGCTTCGGTCCCTTGGGCGTACTCCGCCTTCTGCGGCGTCATCTCCGTCTCGCGGCCTTCATGGACCAGCCCGGCGATGTCGCACAGCCAGACGTTCTCGCGTTTCACGCCGAGTTTCAGCAGCATGTTCAGGCAGGCGATGCCCGCCGCGCCGCCGCCGGTGGAAACCACCTTGATATCCTCGAACGACTTGCCGGCGACACGCAGGGCGTTGGTCGCCGCGGCGCCGACGACGATGGCGGTGCCGTGCTGATCGTCGTGAAAGACGGGGATGTTCATCCGCTCACGACAGATCTTTTCGACGACGAAACAGTCGGGAGCCTTGATGTCCTCGAGATTGATGGCGCCGAAGGACGGCTCGAGCGCGCAGACGATGTCGGCAAGCTTTTCCGGGTCGCTCTCACTCACTTCGATATCGAAGCAATCGATGCTGGCGAACTTCTTGAAGAGGACGGCCTTGCCCTCCATCACCGGCTTCGAGGCGAGGGCGCCGATGTTGCCGAGGCCAAGCACAGCCGTGCCGTTGCTGACGACGGCGACCAGGTTTCCGCGCGCCGTGTAATCGCGCGCCGTCTCGGGGTCCGCCTTGATTTCTAGGCAGGCCTCGGCGACGCCGGGCGAATAGGCGCGGGCGAGGTCGCGACCGTTGGCGAGGGGTTTCGTCGCCCTGATCTCGAGCTTGCCGGGCTTCGGCAGCCGGTGGTAGTCCAGCGCCGCCTGCCGCAGGGTGTCCTTGGTTGTGTCGCTCATCCCGCCCTCCCGAAAATGGTTTAATATTAAACCATCATCCTGTGCCGTGCCTGCATTTCCATAAGCACGGGAGGCGCAACTTGCAAATGAACTTGTGCCGACAGGCGCGCGGTCAGCGGCGTTGACGGCTACTCGCCGAGCACTTCCTGCAACGCCGCAATCCGCTTTTGCGCCTGCATCTGTGTCAGGTTGGCATCCATCGGCTCACCGGCCCGGTCGCAGAGGTCGCGCAACTGGGCAGCCTGCTCCTCGGTCATGGGCGCATCGTCGTCCAGATTGTTGTCCGGGGTCAGTTCGTCGGAGAGCGGTTTGACGGGTGGTATCATGGCTTCCTCCATGGGGTTTGAACGATAACCTCCGCGGCGTCGCCCTGTTCCCGGCTCTTGCATCCCTGTACGCCCCGGCACAGTCTGTCCAAAATTCGAGGGAGACCCCCAGATGTCCCTGGTCGATGATGCCCGCGCCGTGCGCGAGAACGCTCATGTCCCATACTCCGGCTTCAAGGTCGGCGCCGCCATCCGGGCTGCGTCCGGTACGGTCTACAAGGGCTGCAACGTAGAGAACGTCGCCTATCCCGAAGGCACCTGTGCCGAAGCCGGTGCCATTGCCGCGATGGTCGCGGGCGGTGACCTCCAGATCGCGGAAATCGCCGTGATCGCCGACAGCCCCAAGCCCGTTTCGCCCTGCGGCGGCTGCCGCCAGAAGCTCGCGGAGTTCGGCGCGCCGGACACCCGCGTCACGCTCGCCACGATGGACGGGGAGGAGATGTCGACCACGGTCGGCGAGCTGCTCCCCGGCGTCTTCGACAAAGATTACATGAGCCGCGTCTGAATGGACGCCCGCACGATCATCCGGAAGCTCCGGGAGGCCGAGACCCCGGACGCCGAAGAGCTGACATGGTTCGCCGAAGGTCTCGCCAACGGGCAGGTCAGCGACGCGCAGGCCGGCGCCTTCGCGATGGCGGTCTGCCTCAACGGCATGACGGATCCCGGTCGTGTCGGCCTCACGCTAGCGATGCGCGACAGCGGCGACGTGCTGGAGTGGGGCCTGCCGGGCCCGGTGCTCGACAAGCATTCGACGGGCGGCGTCGGCGACTGCGTGTCGCTTCTGCTCGCCCCCGCGCTGGCGGCGTGCGGGGTCTACGTGCCGATGATCTCGGGGCGCGGCCTCGGCCATACGGGCGGCACGCTCGACAAGATGGAGTCGATCCCCGGCCTCTCGACGCAAGTGGATGGCGACATGCTCCGCCGCATCACATCGAAAGCGGGCTGTGCGATTGTCGGTGCCACGGGCCGGATCGCGCCGGCGGACAAGCGGCTTTATGCGGTCCGTGACGTCACCGCGACGGTCGAGAGCATCGACCTCATCACCGCGTCGATCCTGTCGAAGAAGCTCGCCGCCGGGCTGGAGGGGCTTGTTCTCGACGTTAAGGTCGGGTCCGGCGCCTTCATGAAGACCCCGGCGGAGGCGCAGTCGCTGGCCTCTTCCCTCGTCGATACCGCGAACGGCGCGGGCTGCCCGACGGCGGCGCTCGTCACCGACATGAGCCAGCCGCTCGCCCCCGCCCTTGGCAACGCCTTGGAAGTTGCGGTGGTGATGGAGCTTCTGTCCGGGAACAAGGCTGCGGGGCCGAGCCTGCATGATCTGACGGTCGCGCTGGGCGGAAGGCTGCTCGCGCTGGCCGGGCAGGCTGAAGGCGAGGCCGAGGAAATGATCGAGAACGCGATCTCTTCCGGCGGCGCGATGGAGCGGTTCGCCCGCATGGTGTCCGAACTCGGCGGCCCGCCGGACATGGATTCCGACTGGCGCACCCATCTGCCCGCCGCGCCGGTGATCGGCGACGTGCCCGCCCCAACCACAGGGCATGTCGCCGCGATCGACGGAGAAGCGCTTGGCCTCGCAGTCGTCGCGCTTGGCGGCGGACGGCAAGTGGAGAGCGACCGGATCGACCCCTCCGTCGGCCTGTCGGAGTTCATCCGCCTCGGCGCGCCTGTCGAGCGTGGCCAGCCGATCTGCACCCTCCACGCCCGCGACGAGGAGACGGCGGAGCGTGCCGCGCGCGCCGTCCTCGCCGCCGTCACCATCGCCGACGCCCCGGAACTGCCGCCGCTCGTCCACCAGAGGATCGACCCGTGACCCGTGCCTTTCTCATCGTGATCGACTCCGTCGGCATCGGCGGCGCGCCGGACGCCGCGAAGTTCTTCAACGGCAAGACCCCCGACACGGGCGCAAATACCGTGGGCCACATCGCCGAGGCCGTGGGCCTAGAGGTTCCGACACTGGAGAACCTGGGCCTCGGCGCGGCCGTCAAGCTCGCGTCAGGCATCGACGATTGCGAGATGCGGCTGACGGGGCAGGGCGCGTGGGGCGCGGCAACGGAAGTCAGTCCGGGCAAGGACACGCCCTCCGGTCATTGGGAACTCGCCGGCGTGCCGGTGCCGTGGGACTGGGGCTATTTCCCCGACAAGAAGAAGTCGTTCCCGAAGTCGATCATCAAGGAGGTGAGCCGCGCCGCCGGGTCCGACGGCATACTCGGCAACTGCCACGCTTCAGGAACCGAGATCATCGAGGAGCTTGGCCAGAAGCATATCGAGACCGGCAAGCCCATCTGCTACACGTCCGCCGACAGCGTGTTCCAGGTGGCGGCCCACGAAGAGCACTTCGGTCTCGAGAAGCTGCTGAAGCTCTGCAAGGACATCGCACCGACGCTGCATGGCATGAAGATCGGGCGAGTGATCGCCCGTCCGTTCGTCGGAGAGCCGGGCAGCTTCACCCGCACGCAGAACCGCAAGGACTTTGCCATCGAGCCGCCGGAGCCGACGCTCTGCGACTGGGTGTTCGACGCGGGCCGACCGGTCCACGCGGTCGGCAAGATCGGCGACATCTTCTCCATGCGCGGGATCACCGACGTGGCGAAGGGTGACGACCGGACCCTGATGGGACACGTCGACCGTCTGCTGGACGAGGCGGAGGACGGCTCGCTCACCTTCGTGAACCTCGTGGAGTTCGACAGCGTCTACGGCCACCGCCGGAACGTCGAGGGCTATCGCGATCACCTCGAATGGTTCGACGCCACGCTGGCCCCCCTGCTCGAGAAGGCGCGCGACGGCGACCTGATCGTCGTGACGGCCGACCACGGCAACGATCCGACGTGGGTGGGCACGGATCACACGCGTGAGCGGGTTCCCGTGCTCTGCCACGGGGTTGGCCGCAAGGAGCTCGGGCTCGTCGCCTTCGTCGATGTGGCGGCGTCCGTCGCCGCGCATCTCGGCGTGCCGTCGCAGGGGCCGGGGCGGTCTTTCCTGTGACGGGCGGATTCCGGTCGGCGGACCGGACTGCTATGTAGGATCGAGACAAATCAGGAGACAGCCCGGATGAGCTGGAAAGACTACCCCAAGGCCGAGCTTCACCTGCACCTCGAGGGCGGCGCGCCGCCGGCTTTCATCCGGGGCCTCGCGTCCGAGAAGCACGTCGACATTTCGAAGATCTTCACCGAGCAGGGCACCTACGCTTACCACGGCTTCGACCATTTCCTCGAAGTCTACGAGGCGGCCTGCACCGTCCTTCAGGGCCCCGAAGACTTCCATCGCCTGACCCTCGCCGTGCTGGAGGAAAGCGCTGCGAACGGTGTTGTCTACTCCGAGACCTTCCTGTCGCCGGATTTCTGCGGTGGCGGCGACCTTGCCGCGTGGCGCGATTACCTGGCCGCGATCGAGTCCGCCGCTGACGAGGCTGAGGCGAAGTTCGGCATCACCCTGCGCGGCATCGTGACCTGCATTCGCCACTTCGGCCCCGACAAGGCGAAGGCACCCGCAATCTGCGCGGCCGAGACCAAGGGGCGGTTCATTACCGGCTTCGGCATGGCAGGAGCGGAGATGGTCGGGCGGCCCGGCGACTATTCGTGGGCCTTCGACGCAGCGAGGGAGGCGGGGCTCGGTATCACCTGCCACGCGGGCGAATGGGGCGGGCCGGACATGATTGCCGACACGCTTCGCGATCTTCGGCCGTCTCGCATCGGGCACGGGGTTTCGGCGATCCGCGACCTCGCGTTGGTCGATCAGCTGGCGGAAGACGGCGTGACTCTCGAGGTCTGTCCAGGCTCCAACGTCTTTCTCGGCGCGGCTGGGATCAAGGTCGGTGACTGGCACGCTCATCCGATCGAGAAGCTGCGCGCACGTGAAGTGAAGGTCACGATCTCCACCGACGACCCGCCGTTCTTCGGCACGACCATGACGAAAGAGTTCGAGATGCTGGAGAAGACCTTCGGCTGGAACGAGGACGACTTCGCCGAACTGAACCGCAACGCCCTTGATGCCGCCTTCTGCGACGCCGCCACGAAAGAGGCTGTCGCCAAGAAACTGGAGCCAGCCGCATGACCGAACCCACGCCCCACCTCACCGTCGTCGATCACCCGCTGGTGCAGCACAAGCTGACGCTGATGCGCGACAAGACGACGTCGACCAACAGTTTTCGCCGGCTGCTGCGCGAGATCAGCCACCTGCTCGCCTACGAGATCACGCGCAACCTGCCGATGACGACGAAGACCATCGACACGCCGCTCGAGCCGATGGAAGCGCCGGTGATCGAGGGCAAGAAGCTGGCGCTGGTCTCAATTCTGCGGGCCGGGAACGGTCTGCTGGACGGGGTGCTGGAGCTGGTGCCCGCCGCGCGGGTCGGGTTCATTGGGCTCTACCGCGACGAGGAGACCCTGAAGCCTGTGCAGTACTACTGCAAATTGCCCGACAACCTGCAGGACCGTCTGGTGATCGCCGTGGACCCGATGCTCGCAACTGGAAACAGTTCGGCTGCTGCAATTGATTTGTTGAAGCAATCGGGTGCGACCAATATCCGCTTTCTCTGCCTTCTCGCGGCGCCCGAAGGGATCGAGCGGATGAAGGCTGCGCACCCGGATGTCCCAATAGTTACAGCGTCTGTGGATAACTACCTCAATGACCATGGATATATTGTACCCGGGCTAGGTGATGCGGGAGACCGCATGTTCGGCACGAAATAGAGGGCCGATCCCTTTACAAGAAACAATGCCTGATCCAAAGTGCCATAAATCACTTTGGGAGCTAAAATGGCCAGAAGTCGTTTCGTAATTGCAGCCGCGATCGCGATGATTGCTGGCGTTGCAGCGGCTCAGACGTCCCGCACGCCGAGCCCGCCAGCGGAGCTGCCCTCCGAAAACTACGCCGGCTCCCAATATGTGGACAGCCGCGGTTGTGTGTATATCCGCGCCGGCATCTCCGGTGCCGTGACCTGGGTGCCGCGCGTGACCCGCGCTCGCGAGCAGCTGTGCGGCTTCAATCCGACTGGCAGCGACGGACCGACGCGCTCCGCGCAGGCGACGCAGCCGCGTGAGGTTCCCAATCCGCTCGAAGTCGGTGCCGCCGCACTCGGCCAGGACGTCGCCGAAATGCGCACGCCCGCGCCGCAGCCGCAGCGGGTTGCCGCGCCCGCGCAGCCTCAGCCTGCCGCCCGAGCCAGTGCCCCTGCGGAGCCGCAGCCACGCGTGATTTCGCTTCCGCAGCAGCCGCGCGGTGTCGTCAACCCGCTGACCGGTGCTCCGGTGGCGACGGCTCCTGCGCCGTCCGCTCCGGTGGTTCGGGCCAGCGCCCCGGCGCCGAGCGCCGCCGACGAGGACCTCATCACTGGTCCGACCCGGATGTCCCGGTCCGCGGCTTGTGCCCTGATCGCCCGCACCGGTCAGCAGCTTCTCGACCAGGCGACGGGTGAGCCGGTGGCCTGTGGCGGCCGACGCCCGGCGGCCCCAGCGCCGACCTACGCCAGCTATGCCCAGCCCGACGCACCGACGTTCGGCCGGACCGTGATGCCCGCGGCCCCGGCGACGTACGCCGCGACCACGAGCCAGGAAATCACTGCTCCTGCCGGTGCAAGCGCCCCGGCGCAGGCCGGCGTCGCGGTCGCAAGCGTCGGTTGCGGCAACGTCAGCGCCGTGGCGCAGCAATACATCAACACCTCCCGCAACGTCCGCTGCGGTCCTCAAGCCCAACCGATCTTCGGCGGCAATGGCTACGCGGCGGCGACGGTATCGACACGGAACACGATCCCGGCGTCGAATGCCAATGCGGTGACGATCTCCACCTCGAATTACCAGGCGCGCACTTATCTCTCGACGTCGAACTACGAGCCGATCACGCCCCCGTCCGGGTACGAGCGGGTCTGGGACGACGGACGCGTCAATCCGAGCCGTGGCCTGACCGGAGTGACCGCCTACGTGTCCAGCAGCAACGTCAGCGGTGCCCCGGTCTATTCCAACCCGCGTCCGACGGGGGGCTACGCCATGGTCGGCGGAACGGGCTACGTCCCGCTGACCCGCTAAGCGACGGGTCAGGGGCCGCAGATCTGCTGTAGCCCCACCCAGTCCGCATCTCTCAGGACAGGGGCGCCCTCGGCGGCCGTTTCCGCCGAAACAAGACCCGTCACGTCCCCGCCATCTTCGCTCAAGGCACGGGCGAAGGGGGCGACGGGCACCTCGGCCTCCTCGAAATAGGGCAGGAGGACGTCGGCCGGTGGTGTTGGCGGCGGTGCAGCAAGCAGCGCCTGCGATGGTCCGGCGAGGTTCTCCGCCGGAAACTCGCCCGTCGTGAAGAGCCGGAAGGTGGTCCCGAGGCCGGCGTCGGTCAGCACACCTTCGAGCGGGTCGCGCACCCGAACCTGAGCCATCGCCGACAGCAGGTAACCCGCCAGGACCGCCGGATCCTCTTCGTTCTCGATCAGGCCCCGGCCGACCGCGATGATGCCGCCGGGCAGGTAGATCGACCGCAGTTCATCCGATGGCAGCACGACGATCTGTGCGTTGCTGTCCGCGCCGAGCACCCGCGATTTCAGTCGAGCCAGCGCCTCGGTCGCGGTGGGCGAGCGGCAGGAAGGACCGGTGATCCGCTGCATGTGACCAAGCACCATTGCCCCGATTTCCGTCCGTTTCGCTGGGGGCACCACGGCGAGCGTCTGTGTCACCATTGCCCCCGGCAGCCAGAAGACGCCAAGCGCCACGACGGAGGCGATCGACAAGCCAACCCCGAACAGGCGAAGCCGGCCGGGACGGGGCCGCGACCGTGCGATCGTGCGCCTGATCTTGTCGAGCGCGGCGATCATGTCGGGTTCGGCGACCTCGAGAGTCTCGAGCCCTTCCAGGTCGGGGCCGTAGAGGGCAGGTGTCTCGTGTCCGTTGAGGCGTTCGATGGCGGGCAGGGACCAGTGCGTCAGGGCGCGCCCCTGCGAGTCCGAGATGACGAGGGTGGCGTCGCCAAATGCGACGATCACGTCCCGGCGCTGCGAGTCCGGGTCCGGCCGCCAGAGCCCGGTGCTCTCCAGCCGGGCATATTGCGTCAATGCCGTCATCGGGGCGGGGCCTGCTCTGCCTCTCCTTTGGCATTGCAGGATAGGGCAGGTCGCAACGGAAGGATAGGCCCAACACAGCCAGAACGCGAACAGGCCGCCCGGTGAGGGGCGGCCCGTCGCAGATCCGTCGCCGTCTGGATCAGGCGTACTTCTTCAGCGCGTCGGCAAGGTCGGTCTTCTCCCAGGAGAAGCCGCCGTCCGAGTCCGGCTGGCGGCCGAAGTGGCCGTAGGCCGCGGTGCGCTGGTAGATCGGCCGGTTGAGCTGCAGGTGCTCGCGAATGCCGCGCGGGGTGAGGTCCATCGCCTGCGGGATGGCCTGCTCGATCGCGACGTCGTCCACCTTGCCGGTGCCATGGGTGTCGACGTAGATCGACAGCGGCTTGGCGATCCCGATCGCGTAGGACAGCTGAATGGTGCAGCGGTTGGCAAGGCCGGCGGCCACGACGTTCTTGGCGAGGTAGCGGGCGGCGTAGGCAGCCGAGCGATCGACCTTGGTCGGGTCCTTGCCGGAGAACGCGCCGCCACCGTGAGGGGCCGCGCCGCCGTAGGTGTCGACGATGATCTTGCGGCCAGTGAGACCGGCGTCGCCGTCCGGGCCGCCGATCACGAACGTCCCGGTCGGGTTCACCCACCATTCCGTATCCTCGGTGAGCCAGCCTTCGGGCAGCTCCTCGCGGATGTACGGCTCCACGATGGCGCGGATATCGTCGCTCGACTGGTCGATGCTCTCGTGCTGGGTGGACAGGACGATTGAGGTGACCTCGACCGGCTTGCCGTCCTCGTAGCGCATCGTCAGCTGGCTCTTGGCGTCGGGGCGCAGGGTCGGCTCGGTGCCGTTCTTGCGCACCTCGGCGAGGCGACGGAGGATCGCGTGGGAATACTGGATCGGGGCCGGCATGAGGTCGGGCGTCTCGTCGACCGCGTAGCCGAACATGATGCCCTGGTCGCCCGCGCCGTCACGGTCCACGCCTTGGCTGATATGGGCGGACTGCTCGTGCAGGAAGTTCAGGACGTGACAGGTGTTCCAGTGGAACTTGTCCTGCTCGTAGCCGATGTCCTTGATGCAGTCGCGGGCGATCTGCCCGATGTTGCCCATGAAGGTCTTCAGCCGCTCCTGGTCGGACAGTCCGACCTCGCCGCCGATGACGACCATACCGGTCGTCGCGAACGTCTCGCAGGCCACCCGGGCTGTTTCCTCCTCTGACAGGAAGGCGTCCAGAACCGCATCGGAAATGCGGTCGCAGACCTTGTCGGGATGCCCCTCCGAGACGGACTCGGACGTGAAGACATAGTCGGATCTTGCCATGAAAAGTGCTCCATTGGTGTCTGACCGCCACGCCAGGAAGCCGTTGTGGCGGCGGATGTCTCTCCCGGTTACGGCTCGGGAGACTCCGCGTCAACGCGATTTCGCCGGGCATGGTGAAGGCCGAGAGCCAGCGTGGCAAGGATGACGCCGATCGCCAGCCAGTCCGCGAAGCGGTCGAACGGGGTCGCCGGAAGCGCCTCGGGAAGTGGCACGTCGAGGAAGCCCGCCTCGCCGAGCGGCAGGCTCTCGATCAGGTTGCCATGCGGGTCGATCATCGCGCTGACACCGGTGTTGGCCACGCGGATCATCGGCAGGCCCATCTCGATCGCCCTGAGGCGCGCCTGCGCGACGTGCTGGTAGGGGCCAGAGAATTTGCCGAACCACGCATCGTTGGTGATGAGCAGCAGCACACGGGGTCGGGTCTCGGTCGCATTGACCTCCTCGGCGAAGATGCCCTCGTAGCAGATCAGCGGCAGCGCGGGGCCGATGCCGGGCAGCACGACCTGACTTCCCGCGACACCGGAGGAGAAGCCGCCCCCCTCGTTGGCGGCGAGACCGTGAATGCCGACCTTCGCAAGCAGGTCAGCGAACGGCACATACTCTCCGAACGGGACAAGATGCGCCTTGTCGTAGACCTGTCCGACCTCCCCCTCCGCGTTCAGGAGCGCGAGCGCGTTGAAGTAGCGTGGATGTTCGTAGCGCTGAATGCCGAAAACGACCGGGATGCCGGCGGCGGCATCGGCCATGACCTCGATCGCGCCCGGCGCGGTTTCGAGGAAGTAGGGCACCGCCGTCTCCGGCCAGACGACGAGGTCGGGTCGCGGCTCCGCTTCGGTGTAGGTGAGCTGGCGTTCGAAGAAGGTGCCCGACTTCATCGGGTCCCACTTCTCGTCCTGCGGGGCGTTCGGCTGTACAAGCCGCACGATTGGCGCATTGGCCGGCGTTTCGGGGATCGGGACGAGGGTCGTTCGAAGCCAGCCCGCACCGATCAGAAGCACCGTCAGCGCGACGCCTGCGGCGAAGCCGGGCAGGGGGCGGCGCAGCGCGACCGGCAACGCGGCGACCAGCAGCGCGAGGATGGTCAGCAGGTGCGGACCTCCGAGCGCGGCCAGCTGCGCGACCGGGGTCCCGATCCAGATGTGCCCGATCAGCGCCCAGGGAAAACCCGTCAGGATCAGCGACCGCGTCAGTTCGGCCAGCGACAGCGTCGCGGCAAGCCCGAATGGCCCGAGCCTGAAGGCCGCCGCCCCCGCCGCGCCCCAGAACAGCGCGAGTCCGCCAGCCATGAACACGACGGCGAAAGGTGCCATCCAGCCGTCGCGCGCGGCGTCGACCATGAAGGGCTCCACCAGCCAGTTCAGCGAAGCGAGGAAGTAGCCTGTGCCTACCCACCAGAGCGCTGCCGCCATCGACCGGCGGGTCGGGCGGGACTGCGCGAGGTGTATGATGAAGGCGAGCGCGACAAGCGATACGGGCCAGAGGCCGAACGGCGCCTGGCCGAGCGACGCAGCGGCACCGCCCAGAAGGGCGAGCCACCAGCGATAGCGCAGCCGCCCGACCGAGCGGGGCGCGTCATTCATCCGTCACGGGCACTCTTACGCGAAGACGCTTGATACGCCGGGGGTCCGCCTCGATCACCTCGAACTCCGGTCCCATCGGATGCTGCACGACTTCACCGCGGGCGGGCACGTGACCGGCGAGCATGAAGACGAGGCCACCGAGCGTGTCGATTTCCTCTTCGTCGATCTCTTCGTGCTCGGTGAGGTTCATGCCGATCGCGGCCTCGAACTCCTCCAGCGGCATCTTGGCGCGCGCGACGTAGACGCCGGGCTTTTCGCGCGACCACATGCGGGCCTCTTCGACATCATGCTCGTCCTCGATGTCGCCGACGACCTGCTCGAGCAGGTCCTCGATCGTGACGAGGCCATCCGTGCCGCCGTACTCGTCGATCACCAGGGCCATGTGGATCCGGTCCGCCTGCATCTTCTGCAGAAGGACGCCAAGCGACATGGATGGCGGGACGTAGAGCAGGGGACGCAGGATCGTGCGAATGTCGAAATCGTGCCCGTTGCCGTTGAAGCCGTGCTTCAGCGCGAAGTCCTTGAGGTTCACCAGCCCCACAGGGGTGTCCAGCGTGCCCTCGAAGACGGGCAGGCGCGTGAGACCGCTGTCTCGGAACAGCTTCACAAGCTCATCCTTGTCGGCGGTCACCGGGACCGCGACGATGTCCGCCTGCGGAATCGAGACATCCTCGACCGTGAGGCGGCGCAGGTTGGCCATGCCGAGGATGGGTGGCGCGACAGGGTGCGGTGACAACCCGTTCACCAATGGCGTCGCTTCGTCTCCGGGCGCCAGCGCCTCGAAGATCCTCGTGAAAAAACCTTTGCCCGAAGTGTTGTCCGGACTGTCGGCTGAGTCGTCATCCGGCGCGCCTTGCGCAGCCTGTTGCGACCCCTCAGTCGTATCTCCCATTGTCTCCTACCAGGATGCGGACGCGAACCGATTCCGCGCACGCTTCGTTTTCAAGTCCCATATGGGTTCGGCAAACCCAATTTGCCAAGTATCTCTACCTCAAGTCCTTCCATAAGGTCGGCATCGAGGTCACGCACGTGATCGTAGCCCAATAAATGTAACGTACCATGAATGAGCAGGTGCAAAACATGGTCCTGCAAGGGTTTTTCCGCGTCTCGGGCTTCTTGTTCGCAGGTTTCGTAGGCAATTGCGATGTCCCCCAGCTCCGGATCGGCGGGATCCGGAGCAAGCGGCGTTT
This sequence comes from Pelagovum pacificum, assembly GCF_016134045.1. NCBI lineage: Bacteria > Pseudomonadati > Pseudomonadota > Alphaproteobacteria > Rhodobacterales > Paracoccaceae > Pelagovum > Pelagovum pacificum. The sequence goes on from NZ_CP065915.1 coordinate 327,739, forward strand.
CGCCGGCGGCGAAGGCTGCGCGCTCTTCGGAAGGCCATGACAGCACGTTCGTCGCGCGATCCTTGCCTCTGAATTCACCATTCAAACCGGCGATCCGGGCGTCGTCGCAGGCGAGGATGCTGATCCCCCAGACCGTCGGCTCGAGACCCAGCCGATCCAGCGTCGCCTCTGTCGCCCGCTCCGCGAGGACCCCGAGGCCGAGCGCCTCCCACCGGTCGTCTTCCAGCACCACGTCGACTGTCATGTTGGATGTCCTCGCTCGCGTTTGCAGGGCGGAGAGCTACCCCCCGGCGGTTCTGCTCACAAGTGCTCTATAAAACTTAGCTCATGTCCTAAGTTTTTGCTTGCCAAGTCTTGCGAGGCGCGAATAGTTAGGCATATGGCTAAACATGATCCATCCCTCGACCTCGTTTTCACCGCGCTCGGCGATCCCACCCGGCGCGCGATCCTCGCTCAACTCGCGGCGGGTCCGGCCTCCGTGTCCGATCTCGCGGAGCCTTTCGAGATGGCGATGCCTTCTCTCATGGGGCATCTCAAACGGCTGGAGGCGGCGGGCCTCGTCACCTCGACGAAGGACGGGCGCGTGCGGACCTGCGCGTTGGCGCCCGACGGCTACGGCCCTGCGCGCGACTGGCTGGACGAGCAACGCCGGCTGTGGAGCGACCGGCTCGATCGGTTCGACAGTTTCGTCACGCAACTCGCCAAGGAACAAGACAGATGATCGAGACACCGGAATCCTCATGCGACCTGTCCTTCAGTCGCACATTGGCCGCCCCGCGGGACCTTGTCTGGGCCTGCTGGTCGGATCCCGAACTGCTGAAGCAATGGTTCGTGCCCAAGCCGCACGTCATCGAACATGCTGAGATCGACCTGCGGACGGGAGGGGCGTTCCACACCCGGATGAATGTCGACGGGCAAATCAACGATCTTCCCGGCGTCGTCCTGGAGGTGAAGCACACCCGGCGTCTCGTCTTCACCGACGCTTTCCGGCCGGGCTGGGTGATGAATCCGGAGCCGTTCATGACAGCGATCCTGGAATTCTCCGACGTGCCCGGGGGAACGAAGTACGACGTTCTGGTCCGCCATCCCAACCCGGAGGTGAAGGCCCGGCACGATGCGATGGGCTTCTTCGACGGTTGGGGCATCGTCGCGGGCCAGCTTGGCGACCACGCCTCGAGCCTGCAGGGCGCCAAGCCGGATCGCGAAATCACGTCGACCCGCCGCATCGCCGCGCCGCCGGCGCTGGTCTGGAAAGCATGGACCGATCCGGAGCTGATCGGGAGCTGGTGGGGCCCGGACGGCTATCATTGCGAAACGGAAAGCATCGAACCCGGCCCCGGAGGCCACTGGAAGTTCACCATGGTTGGCGAGGGGCAGCGCTTTCCGAACCTGCACGAGTATGGCGAGATGGACCCCGAGAAGCGCCTGACCTATCGGCTCAGTGGCTTTGACGACATGCGCCATCATGCCGACGTCGTGGTGGACTTCCGTCCCGAAGGCGAGGGGACGCGCGTTACGATGCGCATGACCTTCGTCGACATGAAGACGGAAGACGCCCTGAAGTTCGGCGCGCTCGAGAAGGGCTACGAGACGCTCGGCTCCCTCGAACAACTCGCGCGGACGCTCTGATTGGTACGGAAGGCGCGTCGAAGCGCCTTCCGGCTCAGCTCTTGGCCTCGTCCGCGTCGTAGGCCTCGATGATTGCGGCGACCAGCGGGTGACGCACGACGTCCTTCGAGGTGAAGTAGTTGAAGCTGATCTTCGGGATGTGACCCAGCAACCGTTCCGCGTCTGCAAGACCGGAGGACACGCCGCGCGGCAGGTCGACCTGGCTGCGGTCACCGGTGATGACCATGCGGCTCCCCTCGCCGAGACGGGTGAGGAACATCTTCATCTGCATGGTCGTCGCGTTCTGCGCCTCGTCCAGCACGACGAACGCCCGGCTCAACGTGCGACCCCGCATGAAGGCGAGCGGCGCGATTTCGATCTGTTTCTCCTCCATCAGCTTCGCGGCCTGCTTGCCGGGGAGGAAGTCGTTCAGCGCGTCGTAGAGCGGCTGCATGTAGGGATCGACCTTGTCCTTCATGTCACCCGGCAGGAAGCCGAGTCGCTCACCCGCCTCGACGGCGGGGCGGGACAGGATGATCTTGTCGACCTTGCCCTGGATGAACATGTTCACTCCGACCGCGACGGCAAGATAGGTCTTGCCGGTGCCGGCGGGACCGATCCCGAAGGCGAGCTCTTTTTCGTAGAGCGATTTCACATAGGCCTTCTGGGCGTCAGTGCGGGGCTCCACCATCTTCTTGCGAGTCTTGATCTCGACCCGGCCGCCCTGGAACATCTCGATCTGTTCCTCGCTCTCGGCCTGCGCCGGGTCCGGCGCCATCCGAAGCTCCCTCTCGATATCGGCCGGCTCGACGGAGCGACCGGACTCGAGCCGGGTGTAGAGCGACTGGAGAAGCTCCGCCGCCGCGGCGCGGCTGTCAGGCTCCCCAAGCAGCGAAAGCTGGTTACCGCGCCTCAGGATCTGGACGGACAGCCGGCTCTCTATGTCGGTGAGATTGCGATCATACTCTCCGCAGAGATCGATCAGCAGAAAGTTGTCTGGAAATTCCAGCACCGTCTCTTCGAGAGGCGGGGCGGCGGTCGGGGGCAGCGTGGTCGTGGCCAATCGGTACTCCTGGCTGGGGGGACCCTGTAGTGATGATTGCAACTGCGGTGGGCAGGTGCAAGCGGCGCCTCGTCATTGTCACGGACCTGAAACGAAAAAGGCCGCGACGTCGGTCGCGGCCCTCTCGGGATTGTCATCTGCCAGCCGGCGGATCAGAGCGGATCCGGGATCGGCGAGCCGGACTGGAACGGGCCAACGACCGTGGTCGGGGCGCCGACACCGGAGCAGACCGGCGTCCCGTCGGGCTGAAGCCGTTCGGACAGGTAGCCTTCGACGCCGTCGTCGATGATCCAGTGGTCACATCCGTTCGGATCAACCCAGACACCTGCCACCATGGTGGAGAGGTCGTGGCTGTTGATGCCGCGGTCGATGGACTTGTCCGGACCCGTGTCGCAGGCCGCGAGGCCAAGCGCCGCGCCGGCGAATACGAGATACTTGATACCGTTCATGTTCGGTCCCTTTCCGTCAGCGCAGGCAGTAGATTTCGACGCGGCGGTTCTGCTGCCACGCCGTTTCGTTGCTGCCCTGCGCGCGGGGCTGAAGTTCGCTGAAGCCCTTCACGTCCACGACGCGGGCACCGACGGACGCCGCGACCTGCGCGACCGCGCGGGCGCGGTTCTCGCTCAGGCGGACGTTGTACTCGTAGGAAGCACGTTCGTCCGTGTGGCCGTAGATGATGTAGCCGAAAGCATTCGCCTGCTGGAAGAAGGAGGCCAGCCGCTGACGGTTCGCACCGCTGATCTGGTAGGAGTCCGTGGCGAACAGCTGTTCGTTCGGCATGACGCCGCAAATTTCCTGACGGTGGCAGACGGGCCGGCCGTCACGCGTGCGGTGCGGGCTCATGTAGCCTTCCGCGCCGTCGTCCATCGCCCAGTGCTCGCACCCGTCAGGGTCGATCCAGATGCCCGGCCGGTAGACCTGCTGGGCTTCAGCCATGGTTCCGAAAGTGGACAGGCCGACGACCATGGCGGACGCCACCGCCCCCAAAGCCGCAACTGCCTTGTTGAGTGTGATTCTGGCCAATGCTTCGTCCTTTGCCTTTTCCCCCGCCGCGCCGATCGCTGGCTCAGCCAGGCATTTTTCGCCGCATAACATTAAAAAGCTTAGCAAATTTCTGACGCAAGGGAAGTGCTTTCCGCCAGATATTGTGGAGCAAGGGGAAACAATGGGGTTTATCTTGACGCCCCAGGCTGTGGACAAGTCAAATTATGAAAACACCGGTTGTATTTGTGGTCTGATGTTAACCTGATCTACACCAATTGTCCGGTCAGCGAATGCGGTGCCGCAGAAGTGATTCGCACGCGAGCGATCTGCCCAGCGAGCTCTTCCGGAGCGTCGGCATGTACCGCGAAAAGGTGATCGGACTTGCCGATCATCTGGCCCGGCAACCGCCCCTTCTTCTCGAACAGCACGCCGACTTCGCGGCCCACCATCGCCTCCTGCGCTTCGGTCTGCTGGCGCGACAGCAGCGCCTGTAGCCGGGCGAGGCGTTCGGCCTTCACGTCCTCGTCGACCTGTGCGCGCTCCGCCGCCGGGGTGCCCGGGCGTGTCGAATATTTGAACGAGTAGGCCTGCGCGTAGCGAACCTCTTCCACCAGATCGAGCGTGGCCTGGAAGTCCTCTTCCGTCTCACCCGGGAAGCCGACGATGAAGTCACCCGACATTGCTATGTCGGGCCGCGCAGCGCGCAGCCGCTCGATCAGCCGGAGGTAGGATTCCGCGTCGTGCTTGCGGTTCATCGCCTTCAGGATGCGATCCGATCCGGCCTGCACCGGCAAGTGCAGGTAGGGCATCAGTTTCTCGCAGTCCCCGTGTGCGGCGATCAGCGCGTCGTCCATGTCGTTGGGGTGACTGGTCGTGTAACGTATGCGGTCGAGCCCGTCGATTTTCGCGAGCTCCCCGACAAGGCCGGCAAGGCCGCCGTCGTGTCCGTGGTAGGCGTTCACGTTCTGGCCAAGCAGCGTCACCTCGCGCACGCCCGCTTCCACCAGCGCCTGCGCTTCTGCAAGCACACGGTCGGAAGGACGGGAGACTTCGGCGCCCCGTGTGTAGGGCACGACGCAGAAGGCGCAGAACTTGTCGCAGCCTTCCTGGACAGTGAGGAACGCGGTCGGTGCGCGGCGCATTTTCGGGCGCTGCTTCAGATCGTCGAATTTGCTCTCGAGCGGAAAGTCCGTATCGACCTGCCGCCCGTCCTTCAGTCGCCGCTCCATCTCGGGCAGGCGGTGGTAGCTCTGCGGTCCGACGACGAGGTCGACCATCGGCTGCCGCCGCATGATCTCTTCGCCTTCCGCTTGCGCGACGCAGCCGGCCACGCCGATCCGCAGGTCGGGCTTCGCCGCCTTCAGCGGCTTCATCCGTCCGAGCTCGGAATAGACCTTCTCCGCCGCCTTTTCGCGGATGTGACAGGTGTTCAGCAGGATCATGTCGGCATCTTCGGCCGAGTCAGTCTGAACATAGCCTTCGCCGCCCATGGCCTCGGCCATGCGCTCGCTGTCATAGACGTTCATCTGGCACCCGTAGGTCTTGATGAACAGCTTCTTCGGTGCATCAGTCATGCGTGCGGCCTTAGCAGAGTTCAGCGGGCCTTGGAACGGGGGAAGACCACGGGACAGCTGTCCGAGAGCGTGTTCGGCAGCGACCCAGGAGAGTTGGCCTGAATCGCAGCGAGGCGGTGCCGCGCATCTCTGAACCCGTCGCCGCCGCGGAGTGAGGCGCGCTTGCCAACTCGGGCGACAGGCGGCACATCTGGGATGAAGCGAGGGAGCGGACCATGCGCCATGCCAGCCTGAAGGCCTTCATCGATTCCGGTGCGCTCGCGCGGGGGCCGGTCGCGCTGATCTTCGCCGAAGACGATGTCGAGGTGCTCAGCACGCTGCGCCATCACCTTGAACGCGGTTTCAAGGTCCTCGTCTTGCTCGCCCCGCGTGAGCTCAGCGTTCCCCCCGAGATCGAGAAGCAGATCCATTTCATCGCTTGTGACACCCTCGCCGACGGGATCCTGACGCGGGTCGTGAACGACTGCATCGCGGCGGCGCCGAACGTCTGGTTCTACTACGGCTACAACGCCGAATACTTGTTCTATCCGTTCTGCGAGTATCGCTCGGTTGCGGAGGTGACGGCCTTCGCCGCGGAGGAACGGCGTGACTCGATCCTCACGTACGTCGTCGACCTCTACGCCGCCGACCTGTGGGAGCATCCCACCGCCGTTTCGATCGACAACGCGCATCTGGACAAGTCGGGTTACTACGCGCTGAACCGCAAGGACCGCTGGAACAATGACAAGGACCGGCAGATGGACTTTTTCGGCGGCCTGCGCTGGCGGTTCGAAGAGCATATCCCCGTTCCGCGCCGCCGGATCGACCGGGTCGGCCTGTTCAAGGCCGCGAAGGGGCTGGAACTGCGCCCGGATCACACGTTCAACGTCGAGGAGTACAACACCTATGCCTGTCCCTGGCACAACAGCCTGACGGCGACGGTCTGTTCCTTCCGCACCGCCAAGGCGCTGAAGCGCAATCCGGGCTCGACCTTCGACATCCCGACCTTCTGGTGGCACAACTCGACCTCCTTCGATTGGCACAGCCAGCAATTGCTGGACCTCGGCCTGATGGAGCCGGGGCAATGGTTCTGACCGGACGCCGGGAATGATCCTGTCCCGAGCGCGGCGCTACCTCTTCGTCCACATCCCCAAGACCGGCGGCACCGCTATGGCGCTCGCACTGGAAGAGCGCGCGATGGCGGACGACCTGATGGTCGGAGACACGCCGAAGGCGAAGCGCCGCAAAGGCCGCCTGAAAGGGGTGGAGACGCGGGGACGTCTCTGGAAGCATTCGACGGTCGCCGATGCCGAAGGGCTGTACGAGAGGGAAGAGCTCGACGGGCTCTTCATCTTCACTTTGGTTCGCAATCCCTGGGACCGGCTGGTGAGCTATTACCACTGGCTTCGGGTGCAGCAATTCGACCATCCCGCCGTCACGCTGGCCCGGACTTTGTCGTTCTCCGACTTCCTGTCGCACCCGCAGACGAGGTCCTCCGTCGCTGCGTCCGACTGTGCCAGCTACCTTCGGGATTCCGCCGGGCAGGAGCGCACAGCGCATTTCATCCGGCTGGAACAGCTTGCATCCGACCTCGTCCCGCTTGAGGCGCACCTCGGGTTCGGCCTGAGACTTCCCATCGCGAATGCCAGCGACCGCCCGCGCGACTGGCGCAATTTCTATTCCGACGCGGACGCGGCACTTGTCGCTCAACTGTGCCGTACGGACATCGAGCGCTTCGGCTACGGCTTCGACGGATAGGTCGTTTCCTTACGAAGAACAGAGAAGCCGAACTGCCGCATATTGTCGGTAATGGTCCGACCCGCGCCATATTTCCGCCCTCGTGCGACCAAAACTCCGTCGTGGGAATCAAATTTGGTCGAAATGTGGCCCGGCGTGGTGCCGAGGGCCAATCCATCGACAGGGACAGGTCATGCTGGATGTGAGGCGTCCATCATGGGAGGACCAACAACCGGTGAATGCCGGGGAATGGGGTTTGCGTATCATGCCATTCACCTCGACCGGGATCGTCGCCGGGACCAAGGTCGCCAGCTCCATGGGCTGGAAGCCGGTCGAGAACCTCTCCGCCGGCGATCTGGTCCTGACCTTCGACGACGGGATGCAGCCCCTGCGGGCCGTCCGCCATCAGGTTCTGAAGATCGAGACCGACCGCCGTGGTGCCGACTGGCCCCTGCGGGTGCCGCAGGGCGCGCTCGGCAATCAGTCGGAGCTCTACCTGCTGCCGCAGCAACCCGTCCTGATCGAGAGCGACACGGCAGAAGCGATGTCCGGCGATCCGTTCGTCCTGATCCTCGCCGGTGTGCTGTGCGGGGTTCGCGGTATCGAGCAGGTCGGCCTTTCCGGACGCGTCGAGGTCACGACGCTGGAATTCGCGGACGAGCAGCTGGTCTTCGCCAACGTCGGCACACTGTTCCATTGCGCTGCCCCAGCCACCGACAAAATCTCAACCCGGAGCTACGAGGTCCTGAGCCGGGAAGACGGCGAACTCATCGCCGCCTGCCTTCAGGACGAGGACTGGTCGGTAGACGCCGCGGTACCCCGCGCCGCCTACGCCTGACGTATCAGGCCGCTGCCTGCGCCTCGGGTCCGAACCGGCCGTAGAAGGTCTGGCCCTTCTCCGCCATCTCGCGCAGCAGGGCAGGGCAGCTGAACCGCGGGCCAAAACTCTCGGCCAGCTCATCGACCCGTGCGGCAGCGTAAGGCGTGCCGATCATGTCGAGCCACGAGAACGGACCGCCCGACCACGGCGCGAAGCCCCAGCCGAGGATCGCACCGACATCGCCTTCGCGGATGTCGGTGAGCACGCCTTCCTCCAGCGCCTTCACCGCTTCGAGCACCTGCGCGAACATCAGGCGATGCTGCACATCGAGCAGGTCCGGCTGATCGTCGGCAACCGCGTGCCAGTCCGACAGGCCGTCCCAGAATCCCTGCCGCTTGCCGGCCTCATCGTAGGCATAGAAGCCGGCCTTCGCCTTGCGACCAAGGCGGCCCTCGTCTGCCATGCGGAACATCAGTTCATCTACCGGGGCAGCCTCGGCGGGGTAGGCATCGCCCATGGCCGCCTTGGTCGCCTTGGCGATCTTCACGCCGAGGTCGATTGAGGTCTCGTCGATCAGTTGCAGCGGGCCGAGCGGGAAGCCAAGAAGCTTGGCGGCGTTCTCGATCAGCGCGGGCGAGACACCCTCCGTCACCATCCGGGCACCTTCGTTGAGGTAGGGGATGATGCAGCGGTTGGCGTAGAAGAACCGCGCGTCGTTGACCACGATCGGTGTCTTGCGGATCTGGCGGACGTAGTCGAGCGCCTTGGCGACTGCGCGGTCGCCCGTCTCCTTGCCCTTGATGATCTCGACCAGCGCCATCCGCTCCACCGGGGAGAAGAAGTGGATGCCGATATACTGACCGGGCCGCGAGGAGGCCTTAGCGAGGTCCGTGATAGGCAGTGTGGAGGTGTTGGTCGCGAAGATCGTGTCCTCGCCGATCACAGCTTCGACGCGGCCAGTGATCTCCGCCTTGACCTTCGGGTCCTCGAACACCGCCTCGATGATGAGGTCGCACCCGGCGAGGTCATTGACGTCGTCGGTCGGCGTGATGGCCGCGAGCATGGCGTCTGCCTTCTCCTGCGTGGTCTTGCCCCGCTTGATGCCCTTGGCGGTGTAGTCGGCGGTATAGGCCTTGCCCTTCTCGGCGGCCTCCTTGTTCTGGTCGAGCAACACGACCTCGATCCCCGCCTGCGCGGAGACGAGCGCGATCCCGGCGCCCATCATGCCGGCACCGAGCACGCCGACCTTCTTCACCGTCTGGTCAGGTGCATCGGGCCGGTTCGCACCCTTCTCGAGCGCCTGCTTGTTCAGGAACAGCGACCGGATCATGGCCGACGAGGTCGGGTTCATCAGCACGGACGTGAACCAGCGGGCCTCGATCCGGATGGCGGTGTCGAAATCGACCTGCGCGCCCTCGTAAATCGCCGAGAGCAGCGCCTTCGCCGCCGGGTAGACGCCTTGTGTCTGGTGATTGATCATCGCCGAAGCGCCCACGAACGTCATGAAGCCAGCCGGGTGATAGGGCGCGCCACCGGGCATCTTCCAGCCCTTCTGGTCCCACGGCTTGACGATGTCGGCGTCCTTCGCCTCGAGCACCCAGGCTTTCGCCTTGGCGAGCAGTTCGTCCGGGGCGACGACCTCGTCGATCAGCTGGGCGGACTTGGCGGCTTTCGGCGCCTGCATCTTGCCTTCAAGCAGCACCGGCGCGGCCTGCATCGCGCCGACCATTCGGGAATAGCGTGTCGTGCCACCCGAGCCGGGGAACAGCCCGACGAGGATTTCCGGCAGGCCGATCTTGCCTTTGCCGTCCGCCATGAAGCGGCGGTGGCAGGCGAGCGCGATCTCCATGCCGATCCCGGCGGAGGTGCCGGGAATGGCGCAGGCCACCGGCTTGCCGCCCTTGTTGGTCTTGGGGTCGAGGCCCGCACGCTCGATCTTCCGCAGCACGCGGTGGCCCTGCATGGTGAAGTCGAAGAGCGCCTGCGCCGGCTCGTCGCCTGCCTCCGCCCGGATGCGGGCGAGCACGTTCAGGTCCATGCCCCCCGCGAAGTCCTTCTTGGCGGAGGTGATGACGATGCCCTTCACGGTGTCGTCGGCAAGGGCCTCGTCCATCAGGCTGTCGAGCGTCTCGAACGCCTCGCGGGTCATCACGTTCATCGAACGCCCCTCGGCGTCCCAGCTGATGACGGCCACGCCGTCCTCGTCACGGGTCAGGGTGAAGTCGGTCATGCGCTCTCTCCTCCGGGAGGTGTGAATTTCGGCCAGGGCGTGCCGTCGAGGTGCGTGTAGCCCTCGGGCGTGGCGAGCAGGTCGAGGCCGGGGTAGTGGCAGATGTTCTCCGGATCGCGGGTCCCCATGATGAGGTAGACCGCGTCCCGGTCAGTGTGGTTCTTCAGGGTGTGCGCGACCTCGACACCGGCGGGCCAGCAGCAGCTGTCACCGGGGCCGATGATCGTCTCGTCGCCGTTCTCGACCACGGTAAGATTGCCCTCGAGCATGTAGAGGAACTCATCCTCGTGGCTCTCCCAGTGCATCTGGCTGGACTGGCCGCCGGGATGCAGTGTCTCGAGCGCGACACCGTACTGGCTCAGGTGGCCCTCCGTGAGGTGCCGGTAGGACAGGTTGCCCCGCCCCTGGTTGTAGGGCTCGGGGTAGTTCGAGACGCCTGGAGTGAGCGCGACGGAGTTCTTGCGGATGATCATCTGTCTTCCTCTCCTGGGTAGGATGGGGCGGGCCCCATCCTACGTTCCGGCCCCTGTTTTCGGGGGATAGGGCGTTCCGTCCACATGCGTGAATCCCGCACCGTCGCGCCTGTTCAGCACGAGGTCGACGCCCGGATAATGCACGAACTCGTCCCGTCGCCGGGTCCCGGTGATCAGATAAGTCGCGCGCCGGCTGCCCATGTTCCGCATCTCGTGAGACACCGGTACGCCCGCCGGCCAGCAAGCGGCTTCACCGGCCCGCAGGACGTGCGGCACGTCGTCCTCGAACACGGTCAACTCGCCGTCGAGCAGGTAGAGGAACTCATCCTCCGACTCGTGCCAGTGCGCCAGTGCGCCGTGCTCTCCGGGATCGAGCCATTCCACGCAGGCACCGAACTGTTCCAGCTTGCCCGCGTAGGACAGCGGGATCGTATGGCAGAGCCCGCCCGGATCGACCGCGTCCGGGTAGTTGGAGGGCAGGTGCTCCGCCTCGACCGATCCGGCTTTCAGGATCATCGTGCGCCTCAGACCCGCTCGATGATGGTGGCCGCGCCCATACCCGACGCCACGCAGAGCGTCGCGAGTCCGGTCGACTTGCCCTGCCGCTCCATCTCGTCGAGCAGCGTTCCAAGGATGATCGCGCCGGACGCGCCAAGAGGGTGGCCCATGGCGATCGCTCCACCGTTCACGTTCAGCTTGCCGTGGTCGACGTCGAACGCCTGCATGAAGCGCAGCACGACGGAGGAGAACGCCTCGTTCACCTCGAAGAGGTCGATGTCGTTGATCGACATGCCGGATTCGGCGAGGATCTTCTCGGTCACCGGCACCGGGCCGGTCAGCATGATCGTCGGATCGGTGCCGATCTTGGCCGTCGCTCGGATGCGGGCCCGCGGTTTGAGGCCGAGCGCCTCGCCCCATTCCTTGCTGCCGACCAGTACGCCGGCGGCCCCGTCGACGATCCCGGACGAGTTGCCGGCATGGTGAACGTGGTTGATCCTCTCGAGGTGCGGGTACTTCATCAGCGCGACCTTGTCGAAGCCGGGCATCACCTCGCCCTGGTCCTTGAAGGACGGCTTCAGCGCGCCGAGCGCCTGCATGTCGGTGCCGGGACGCATGTGCTCGTCCCGGTCGAGGATGGCGAGCCCGTTCACGTCGCGCACCGTGATGACGCTGTCGCCGAAGCGCTTCTCGTCCCATGCCTCGGCGGCACGCTTCTGGCTCTCGACGGCGAAGAGGTCGACGTCGTCCCGGCTTATGCCGTACTGCGTCGCGATGATGTCGGCACTGATGCCCTGCGGGACGAAGTAGCGTTCCATTGCCACGGTCGGATCGACCGCGACCGCCGCTCCGTCCGAGCCCATCGGCACGCGGCTCATGCATTCCACGCCGCCGGCGATGTAGCCGCCGCCCGCGCCGCCCCGAACCTGGTTCGCGGCGAGGTTCACCGCCTCGAGGCCCGAGGCGCAGAAGCGGTTGATCGACAGGCCGGGGATGCGCTCGTCCAGATCGCTGGCCAGAACGGCGGTCCGGGCAAGGCAGCCGCCCTGTTCCTTCACCTGCGTGGCATTCCCCCAGATGACATCCTCGACGGCGGCACCCTCGAGGTTGTTGCGCTGTTTCAGTTCGTTCAGCACCACGGCGGACAGCCGCAGCGAGGTGACTTCGTGCAGCGAGCCGTCGCTGCGCCCCTTGCCGCGCGGCGTGCGGATCGCATCGAAGATGTAGGCGTCGGTCATTGGCTCCTCCGGAGGTCAGCTCGCGGGCGGAAAGGCCCGCTGCATCAGGTCGTATGGGGGCTTCCAGCCCGGCAGCGCCGACAGTCGGTCGAGCCAGGCATCGATGTTGGGCCACTCGCCGCGGTCGAAGGCGAACGGCTCTTCGTAGAACAGGTAGCCGGCGCAGGCGCAGTCGGCGATCGTGACCTTGCCGGAGGCGATCCAGTCGTTTCCTGCCAGGTGGGCCTCGAGGATTTGCAACGCGGCCCTGAAGCGACCGGTCATCCAGTCGATCACCGCTTGGTCGCGCTTGTCCTCGGGCAGGAAGTTCATCATGAACCGCAGCGGCCCGGCCTGGCCCGACAGCTTCTGCGTGTCGAACAGGATCCAGCGGGACACCTCGCGCCGGTCGGCTGCGAAGGTTCCGCCGAGCTCACCGGTGATGGTGCTGATGTAGTCGAGTATGTTGCCGGACTGCGAGACGGTGACATCGCCGTCGACCAGCACCGGAACCTCGCCCATCACGTTGATCTTCCGGAACTCGGGGGACCGCGTCTCGCCGTTGAAGAAATCGACGTGGACCGGCTCCCAGCTCTCGTTGAGCAGTTCGAGCGCGAGCGCGACCTTGTAGGCGTTTCCGCTCTCTCCAAAGCAGTAGAGCTTCATGACGTCACCTCGCTGAAGCTGCGACGCGCCCGGACAGACCCGCCGGCAGAAGTATTTTTGGCCAGATGAGGCGAGCCGTAACGCTTCCTTATGTCCGTCGTGCGAAACGACGGGCACGGTACAGGCTGGAGAGCCGATGACCGTGCCAGGTGACGCCCCGCCGCGCGGATAGACAGGGTTACCAATCCCTTGAGGCCCGTGGCGGGGCGGAGCGCCGCTCTTTCATCTGGCTCCAAATACTCCACCACGACAGCTGTCACATGCGCTCCGCTCATCGTTTCCGTGCCTCCAGCTCCGAATTGAACAACCGCAGCCGATGCTCGAACGTGTCCTCGTTTATGACGCTGTCGAAATGCTCGAACAGAAAAGACAGCGCCTCGCCCTCGTCCAGGCCGGAGTCGGAGGCGAAGCGCCGAAGTCGGCGATAACCGTCTTCCGTCATGGCGACGGGAAAGCGGCGGGTCAGTCTGAAACGCTTTGGCATCGGGACCTCTGCGGGAATGCGTAGGATGGGGAGAGTCCCCATCCCGCAACCTAGAAGTTCGAGGCGTCGAGCGCCATCACCGGCTTGGCTCCGCTCTCGATCCTAGCGAGGTGCATCGCGACCGCTGGAAGCTGGCGCGCCATGAAGTACTTCGCCGTCGCCACCTTGGCCTCGTGGAACTCGGGGTCGGCGGTGCCGGCGGCCAGCGCCTCGGTCGAGACCTTGGCCATCTGCGCCCACATGTAGCCGAGGCAGACGTGACCCATCATGTGCATGAAGTCGTAGCTGCCGGCGAGCGCATTGTTCGGCGCCTTCATGCCGTTCTGCATGAAGTACATGCCGGCCTGCTGAAGCTGTTTTGACGCGGTCTTCAACGGCTCGACGATGTCGCGCGAGAAGTCCTCGTGCCCGGCGTTCTCCTTGCACCAGTCCTTGATGAGCTCGAAGAACGCCATGATCGGCTTGCCGCCGTTCGCGGCGAGCTTGCGGCCGACGAGGTCGAGCGCCTGGATGCCGTTGGTGCCCTCGTAGATCATGGTGATCCGCGCGTCGCGCACGAACTGCTCGATGCCCCATTCGCGCGTGAAGCCGGACCCGCCAAGCGTCTGTTGCGCCAGGACCGTCGTCTCGAAGCCCTTGTCCGTCAGGAACCCCTTCAGGACCGGCGTCAGGAGCGAGGCGAGCCCCTCCGCCTCGGCATCGTCATTGCGTTGCGCCCGGTCGATGAGGATGGCGCCCCAGTAGATCAGCGCACGGGCGCCTTCGACGAAAGCTTTCTGATCCATCAGGTTCCGGCGCACGTCCGGGTGGACGATGATCGGGTCGGCCGGGCCGTCCGGGTTTTTCACACCGGTCACGTCACGGCCCTGGAGGCGCTCCCGGGCGAACCCGAGCGCGTTCTCGTAGGCGACGGCGCCCTGGGCGAAGCCCTGCAGCGCGACGCCGAGACGCGCCTCGTTCATCATGGTGAACATGGCGCGCATGCCCTTGTGCTCCTCGCCGACGAGGAAGCCGGTCGCGCCGTCGTAGTTCATCACACAGGTGGCGTTGCCATGAATGCCCATCTTGGACTCTAGGCCGCCGCAGCTGACTGCGTTGCGATCGCCGAGCGAGCCGTCGTCCTTCACCATGAACTTCGGCACGATGAAGAGGGAAATACCCTTCGTCCCCTCCGGTCCGCCGGGGATCTTGGCGAGCACGAGGTGGATGATGTTGTCGGTCAGGTCGTGTTCACCGGCCGAGATCCAGATCTTCTGGCCGGTGATACGATAGGTGCCGTCCTCCTGCGGTTCGGCCTTGGTCTTTATGAGCCCAAGGTCCGTGCCGCAGTGCGGCTCGGTCAGGTTCATCGTACCCGACCATTCGCCGCTGTTCATCTTAGGCAGGTAGGTCTGCTTCTGATCTTCGGAGGCGTGCGACTGCAGGGCCGTAATTGCCCCGTGCGTCAGCCCCTGGTACATATTCAGAGCCATGTTGGCGGACACGAACATTTCGCCCGTCATGCAATAGCTCATGTAGGGCATGCCCTGGCCGCCATATTCGGCCTGCGTGTCTAGGCCGAGCCAGCCGCCGTCCCGGATTTGCCGATAGCCGTCCTTGAACCCGTCCGGCGTGCGAACCACGCCGTTTTCCAGGGTGCAGCCCTGCTCATCGCCAACGCGGTTGAGCGGGGCGAGAACCTCTGAAGACAGCTTTCCGCATTCCTCGAGGATCGCTTGAGTGGTGTCGCGATCCAGGTCCGCGTAGCCCGGAATATTGAGCGTGCTGATCTTCAGCAAGTCGTGAAGGACGAAATCCATGTCCTTCGTCGGCGGCGTGTAAGTCGGCATTTCCGGTGTTGCTCCCCTCTCCGGTCCGACTCCGCCTCAGGCGACAGCCGGCTTCATGTTCCGTTTCTCGAGCTGTTTCGCACCCCATTCGAGCTGCACTTTCAGCTCGGAGATCGCCTCGTTCAGCTCGTCCCGCTGCGCTTCCATCTCGGCGAGGTGGTGGCGGGCCAGTTCGAATGTGCGGTTCAGTTGCTGTTCGCTCTCGCCCATGTCGTACAGGTCGAGCAGCTGGCGGATCTCCTCGAGGGAGAAGCCGAACCGTTTGCCGCGGAGGATGAGCTTCAGCCGGGCGCGGTCGCGCTTGGTGAAGAGCCGTTTCTGCCCCTGACGGATCGGGGACAGCAGCTCCTTCGCCTCGTAGAAGCGAAGCGTGCGCGGGGTCACCTCGAATGCGTCGCACATCTCGCGGATCGTCATCGTTTCTTCTGTCATGTCGTGCCTCTCGATTACACACGGTAGGTCGGTAACGAGCGGGCAGGTGAACAGTTCGACTTCACCTTACAAGCACTCCTTACCAAGACGTAAACGGAACGCCGCGTCATTTGCGAAATGACGAAAGGTAAGCAAAATCGCCCGCCCCCGAGAGGCAAGATTGTTACCCTTCGCATCGCCATGGTCGGGCGCTTCGAAGAAGTGTAACCTGTCTTATTCAAAAGGTATTGTCGCGGGGTCAGGTGTCGCGGTCGCGACTCTTCGCCGGTCCCGATTGCTTGGGTCGGCGGGTTGTCTCCTACCCGAGGGACTCGGCCGTCCGGTCGCGCAGGGACTTCAGTTCGGCAATCGTCTCGTCCAGCTGCCTTTGTTGCTCACGCAGCTCCACCAGCTGATCGTCCGCTCGCTTCACCCATTCGCGCATCTGGGCCTCGTTGCCTTCGCTCTCGTATATCTGGAGCCACTGGCGGATGTCTTCGAGCGGAAAGCCGAATTTTCGCCCCCGCAGGATCAGCGTCATGCGGGCGAGTTCGCGCGGTCCGTAAAAGCGGGAGCGTCCTTCACGTTCGGGCGACAGGAGCTCGATGTATTCGTAGTAGCGCAGCGTCCTCGGCGTGACGTCGAAACGCTCACACATCTCTTTGAAAGACAGTCGCTCAACGGTCATCGCACACCCTTTCGGGTCGTGATCTAGCGCGCGAGACGCTCCCCTTCAACGGGATCAATTCATGAAGCCGGGCGCGAAGACGTGAAATCCGTAAGCCACGATGACAGCGGGGATCGCGGAATAGAACGTCGCCCAGAACGCTGCTTTGGGGTTGAGAGCAATCGCCGGGAACAGCGCGTCCCCATCGTTGGAGATCGCATTGCCGATCAGCGCGGCGAAGGGGACGAGGCCGTTGATATAGAGCGTCGTCACCAGAACCTGCGGCCCACAGCCGGGCACGAAGCCGATTGCGATGCCGATCAGCGGCAGGATGGGTCCGATCGCCGAGAACCAGCTTGCGAGGTCGAGGCCCGCGAAGACCGTTGCGTATTCATAGAGCGCGAACGCGCCGAGCACCCAGACGGTGATGAACGACGTCTCTTCCGCGGTGCGGGTGACCGGTGCGTCACCGGAGTTAGTCATCGCGTCGACGCTGGAGGTCGACCAGATGAACAGCCCTGTTGCGATGCCGGCGAGCGACAGCACCAGCGGAAGTGTCTCGCCGACGTAATCCGCCGGCTCGATCTGGGCGAGCCCGGCGATGCCGAGCGCGAGGCCGGGGATTGCGAGCGCGATGTAAAGCATGTCGCGCGGGCGGATGTCGCCGATGCGCGGCACCAGTTCACAAGACGGTTGCGGCACTGCTTCGAGGTGCTTCGGGCCCCAGGCGTCGATCAGCCAGCCGGAGATGATGCCGACCACGAAGGAGATCGGCAGCACGACAGCAGCGACTTCCGGCCGCGTGGCGAGCAGCAGGAACGCAGCGTCGCCCATGGTCGCCGTCAGCGTGGCGACCACCGCGCCGAACCGGACGTTGCCGGATGAGTAGGCGGCCACCACCACGACCGCGCCGCCGCAGCCGGGCGTCGCGCCGAGCAGCGAGGCGAGCGGCACCTGCCAGCCCTTCGCGTTGCGAAGGCCTTCGCCAAGGTCGAAATTGAAGAGCCGCTCCGCCCCGTAGAACAGCATAAGCGTCGCCGCGACGAAGACCGCCACGCCGACGTAGGCGTCCATCATCAGGCCGCGGGTGACCTCGCCGAACTGCCCCGGCACTGCCGCCGCGCCCAGCAGAAGCGCGGCCACTGCGAGACGGCGCCACCGGAACGGTCCGAAGCGGCCGCTCGCGGTGTCGCTTGTGCTGAATGCGTCGATGAGGTTTGACATGAGGGCCCGGTTGAGACATTAGTTGAGAATAATTCGCAATTGCACATATATCTCTTGCGCCCGGTTTGGCAAGGGTTTTCCTAGCGGCGATACTGACGACGGGGGCCGAAATGGCGGCACAGACGAAGAAAGAGGCATCCGAAGCTAGGCTTGAACTCGCCCGGAAATTCATTGCTTCGCTGCCGCATTCGCAAGCGCTCGGAATGGCGATTACGGACATCGGACCCGGCACGGCGACGATCGAGATGGGCTATGACGCGCGCTTCGTCGGCGACCCCGATACCGGGGTCATTCACGGAGGCGCCGTCTCCGCGCTGATGGACACCTGCGGCGGCGCGGCGGTCATGGCGCACCCCGACTCTCCCGGCGGCACGGCCACGCTGGACCTGCGCATCGACTACATGCGTCCGGCAAGCGCCGGTCAGCGGATCGTGGCGGAGGCGGAGTGCTACCACCTGACCCGTTCGGTGGCGTTCGTGCGGGCCACAGCCTTTGATGAGGATGCCGAGCGGCCGGTTGCCACTGCGACGGGGGCCTACACGGTTCTCGGGGCAGGGCGCTGATGGCTCGTCCTCCCGAACCCGTTCAGGTCGTGAAACAACGCCGGGATGCGGCGCTCGACTGGCTGGTCGACGGCGTGCCCTACATCCGCTTCCTCGGGATCCGCTTCGACCGGCGCGGGGACGAGTTGACGGCAGTTCTTCCTTATAGTGACCACCTGATCGGCAACCCGGCTCTTCCGGCGCTCCACGGCGGCGTCACGGCGGCTTTCCTCGAGACATGCGCGCAAGTCGTGCTGGCCTGGGAGCTGCTCTGGCCGATGGTGGAGGCAGAGGGCTTCGACATGGCCGCGCCGCCCTCGCGGGCGTGGCCGAAGACCATCGACCTGACCGTCGACTTCCTGCGCTCCGGCCTCCCGCGCGACGCTTATGCGCGGGCCCGGGTCACGCGGTCCGGCCGGCGCTATGCCTCCGTCCATGTGCAGGGTTGGCAGGATAATACCGACCGTCCCTTCGCGCAGGCGACCGGCCACTTTCTGATGCCGTCTCGCGATGAGTGAGATCGCCGCCGCATATCGCCCGGTCACCAACCGCCGGGTCATGAAGATCGCCGGGCCTATCGTGCTGTCGAATGCGACGGTCCCGATCCTCGGCATCGTCGATACCGGTGTCGTGGGGCAACTGGGAGAAGCCGCGCCCATCGGCGCAGTCGGCGTCGGCGCCGTCATCCTGACCGCGTTCTACTGGCTCTTCGGGTTCCTGCGCATGGGCACCGCCGGCCTTGCGAGCCAGGCGCACGGGCGCGGCGACGGGGCCGAGGTCGCGGCGCTGCTGGTCCGCGTGCTGATGGTGGCCGGGACTGCCGGCACGGCGATCATCCTGCTGCAGCTTCCGCTTTTCGCGGGGGCGTTCCTCGTATCCCCCGCTTCGGATGAGGTCGAGCAGCTCGCTCGTGGCTACATTAGCATTCGCATCTGGTCGGCGCCGGCGGCGATCGCGATCTACGGGATCACCGGCTGGCTCATCGCGTTGGAGCGGACGCGCGCCGTGCTGGTGATCCAGGTCTGGATGAACGGCCTGAACATCCTTCTCGACCTGTGGTTCGTCATCGGGCTCGACTGGGGCGTCAACGGCGTGGCGATCGCGACCTTCCTAGCTGAATGGAGCGGTTGCATCGTCGGTCTCTGGCTGTGCCGGGACGCGTTTCGCGGCTCCGCGTGGCGGGACTGGCCGCGTGTGTTCGACCGTGTCCGGCTCAAGCGGATGGCACAGGTCAACACGGACATTCTGATCCGCTCCGTCCTGTTGCAGGCGATCTTCGTCAGCTTCCTGTTGTTTGGTGCGGACTTCGGGGACGTGCAGCTCGCCTCGAACCAGATCCTGCTGCAGTTTCTCCAAGTGACGGCCTTCGGGCTCGATGGGTTCGCCTTCGCGGCTGAGACGCTGGTGGGCCAGGCATTGGGCGCCGGGCGACGGACGGAGCTGCGACGGGCCGCGCTGCTGACCTCCGCGTGGGGTCTCGGAATCGGGGTCGTGCTGGCCCTCGCCTTCGCGACAATTGGCCCGGACCTGATCGACCGGATGACCACCGCGCCGGAAGTGCGGGAGGTCAGTCGGCAATATCTCTACTACATGGTGGCAGCGCCGATCATCGGGGTCGCGGCATGGATGTTCGACGGCATCTATATCGGTGCGACACGCACCCGCGACATGCGCAACATGATGTTGGTATCGACCGCCGCCTACTTCCTCGCGGTCTACCCGCTGATGTGGCAGTTCGGAAACCACGGGCTCTGGATCGGGCTGTTGTTCAGTTTCGTTGTACGAGGGGCGACGCTCGCCTACCGCTACCCCGCGCTCGAGGCCGAGGCGGAGGGCTGATTCGACCGCTTCGACGGCCCTGTCCCCGGATTTGCTGACGCCCGCTGCCGTCCTGCGAGGCACTCCCTGCATCACATCCCGGTCATTCCGGCGGATTGACGCCGGCGTAATCCACGGGATCGGCGGAAGATGCGTGCACCGCATCGTCGGCATGGCGCAAGGAATGGTCCCCGCAGCGCCGGAAGTTGGATGATTTTGCAAAAGAAACGGGACGTACGGCAATTCGCCGTTTGTGTCGTCGGGTCACATTTCCAAAGCACTTGCACTTTTTTGCGTCATTCAATTGGATCGGGTCACCGCTGACCCGGCGGCAGAAGCCGCGCGGGCAAGACGTACGTTCTGCAACAAGAACGACAGACCAGGGAGATTTGGCATGAATATCAGACACACTCTCAAGGCCACGACGGCCGCATTGCTCGTGACCGGGGGCGCCGCGTTCGCCCAGGACGACGCCATGACCGGGCCGAACGGCGAAGCGCTTGCCGAGAACCAGACCTTCACCTACCGCGTGCTCGACGAATTCCCGTCGATCGACCCGAACCTCATCGAGGACGTCGAGGGCTCCGCCATCGGCCGGAACCTGTTCGAAGGTCTGATGAGCCAGAACGACAAGGGTGAGGTCGTCCCCGGCGTGGCCACCGGCTACGAAGTCTCCGAAGATGGCATGACCTACACCTTCACGCTGCGTGAAGACGCGACCTGGTCGAACGGTGAGCCGGTCACGGCCAACGACTTCGTCTATTCCTGGCAGCGTGCCGCCGATCCTGCGACCGCCTCGGAGTACCAGTGGTACATGGGCCTCATGGCCATCGAGAACGTCGATGAAGTCATGGCCGGCGACATGGAGCCGTCCGAGCTCGGCGTTACCGCCGTCGACGACTATACGCTCGAAGTCAAACTGACCCAGCCGCTGCCCTATTTCCCGCAGATGGTGACGCACACCACCACGTTCCCGGTCCCGCAGTCGGTGATCGAAGAGTTCGGTGACGAGTGGACCCAGCCGGGCAACATGGTCGGCAACGGTGCCTACGTTCTCGCCGAGCGCGTTCCGCAGGAATACATCACGCTCACCAAGAACGAGAACTACTGGGACGCCGAGAACGTCTACATCGAAGAGGTCACGGCCCTCATCATCAATGACGAGAACGCCGCCCTGACCCGTTGGGAAGCCGGCGAGTTCGACCAGACCGACGTTCCGGCCGGCCAGTTCCCGCGCCTGAGCGAAGAGTATCCGGACGAGGCGATCTCCGTTCCGAACCTCTGCACCTACTACTACAACGTGAACCTGACCGATAAGGGTCTCGAAGCGCTTCAGGACCCGAACGTCCGGACCGCGCTCTCGATGGCCATCGACCGTGACGTCATTGTCAACAACGTCACCGCCGGCGGTCAGCTTCCTGCCTACTCGCTGACCCACTCGGGTACCGCGGACTTCGAAGTTCCGGAAATCGAGATGGCCGACATGACGCAGGAAGAGCGTAACACCAGGGCGCAGGAGCTTCTCGCCGAAGCCGGCTACGGCCCGGACGGTGAGCCGCTCGAAGTCGAGATCATCTACAACACGTCCGACGCCCACCGCTCCATCGCGGTCGCCATCGGCCAGATGTGGAGCCAGACCCTCGGCATCGAGACGTCGCTCGGCAACCAGGAGTGGCAGACCTACCTGACCACCCGTGGTGAGAAGGACTACCAGGGCGTCGCGCGTGCCGGCTGGTGTGCCGACTACAACGAAGCGTCCTCGTTCCTCGACATCATGCAGTCGGACTCCGGCTACAATGACTCGGGCTTCGAGAGTGCCGAGTACGACGAGCTGCTGGCCGAGGCCCGCACGGCCGAAGACCCGCTGCCGCTCTACCAGCAGGCCGAGGAGATCCTCGTCGCCGAGCAGCCGATCCTGCCGATCTACTTCTACACGACCGTGTTCATGCTCGACAGCTCCATCCAGGGCTGGCCGCTCGAGAACGCGCAGGACAACTGGTACGCCAAGGACCTGTATCGGGTCGCCGAAGGCGAATAATCCGACTTCGTGATTTCTATGCTCGCGCCCCCTTTCACCGGGGGGCGTGAGCCCTTGGCATTTTCGGGTCGGGTCCCCTCATGTTCAGCTACATCTTGCGCCGCCTGCTTGTCGCAGTCCCGACGCTCCTCATCCTGGTGGTCATCTCGTTCATCCTGATGTTCGCGGCCCCCGGCGGCCCGTTCAACAGCGAGCGTCCGCTGCCACCACAGGTTCTTGCCAACATCCAGGCGCAATACGGGCTGGATCAGCCCTACTGGAAGCAGATGGTCGACTACGTCTGGAACGTGGTCACCAAGTTCGACTTCGGTCCGTCCTTCCAGTACCGCGACCGTTCGGTGAACGGCATCATCGCGCAAGGTTTCCCGGTCACCCTGACCTACGGCATCTGGTCAGCGGTCATCGCCGTCATCGTCGGCGTTACGATCGGCATCGCCGCGGCGATCCGCCAGAACACATGGCTCGACTACGTTTCCGTCGGCTTCTCGATCGGCGCGCAGGCGCTGCCGAACTTCGTGATGGCGCCGCTCCTCGTGATCGTCTTCACGCTCTGGCTTGGCTGGTTGCCGGGCGGCGGCTGGCGAGGCGGTCAGTGGGAATACGTCATCATGCCGGTCATCGCCCTGTCCACCTCCTACATGGCGTCGCTCGCGCGGATCACGCGGAGCTCGATGCTGGAGGTCCTGAATTCCAACTTCATCCGCACGGCAAAGGCCAAGGGGCTTCCGATGCGGCGGGTGATCCTGCGGCATGCGCTGAAGCCCGCGCTGCTGCCGGTCATCAGCTACCTCGGCCCGGCCTTCGTGGGCATGATCACCGGCTCCGTCGTCGTCGACGTGGCCTTCTCCACCGGCGGCATCGGGCAGTTCTTCGTGAACTCGGCCTTCAACCGGGACTACGCCGTCATCATGGGTATCACGATCCTGTTCGGGATGCTGACCATCGGGTTCAACCTGATCGTCGACATTCTCTACGCCTGGATCGACCCGAAAATCCGGTATTGAGGAGGCCGAGAGATGAGCAAGCACGCAAATCCCGACGCCGACATGATCGACGACGTCGAGCACACCAACGAAATCCAGGGCCGCTCGCTCTGGCGTGACGCCCGGGCCCGCTTCATGGCCAACCGCGCCGCGCTGTTCGGGCTGGTGGTCCTCTGCTTCGTCGTGATCTTCGCAGCGTTCGGCGGGCTGATCGCGCAGTTCGAGCCGGACTACGTCGACTTCTCGTTGATGGGCTCCAATGCCTACATGGGCACGCCGTCCATCGAGACCGGCCATTACTTCGGCGTCGACTACGATGGGCGCGACCTGTTCGCGCGAACCGTGATGGGCACGCGCATCTCGCTGCTCGTCGGCGTGGTCGGGGCGGTCGTCGCCGTGGTGGTCGGCACATTGTATGGCGCCGTCGCCGGCTATGTCGGCGGTCGGGTCGACAATGCCATGATGCGGACCGTCGACATCCTGATGTCGATCCCCTTCATGTTCGTGCTGATCCTGATGCTGGTGATCTTCGGACGCTCGATGCTGATGCTGTTCCTCGGCATCGGCCTGATCTCCTGGCTCGACATGAGCCGGATCGCCCGCGGGCAGACCCTGTCCATCAAGAACACCGAGTTCGTAGAGGCCGCCGTCGCCACCGGCGTCCGGCCCCTGACGATCATCATCCGGCACATCGTGCCGAACCTGCTCGGCATCGTGATCGTCTACTCGACGCTTCTGGTGCCGCAGATGATCATCTTCGAGAGCTTCATCTCCTACCTCGGTCTCGGCATTCAGGAGCCGAACACCTCTCTCGGGGCGCTTATCAATCAGGGCTCGGAGCAGCTGAACAACGGCACGCTCTGGATGCTGACCTATCCGCTTGTATTCTTCCTCATCACGCTGTTCGGCTTCTTCTTCGTCGGAGACGGCCTGCGTGATGCACTGGACCCAAAGGACCGCTGAATGGCGCTGCTCGAAGTCGAGAACCTAACCGTCACGTTCCAAACCAACGACGGCGAGGTCAAAGCCGTCAAAGGCGTGGATTTTCACATCGAACCGGGCGAGTGCCTCGGCATCGTGGGGGAGAGCGGCTCCGGCAAGAGCCAGTCCTCGCTCGCCGCGATGGGGCTTCTGGCCCGCAACGGCGTGGCCGGCGGATCGATCCGTTTCGACGGGCGGCAGCTGCTGACGGCCAAGCCGTCCGAGCTCCGGTCGATCCGGGGCAACGAGCTGTCGATGATCTTCCAGGACCCGCTGACGGCGCTGACACCGCAGCTCACTATCGGTCAGCAGATGACCGAGGTGCTGCAGATCCACAAAGGCATGAGCCGCCGGGAGGCAGCGACCGCCTGCGTCGACTGGCTCGAAAAGGTCCGCATCCCCGAGGCGCGGCGCCGTCTGAAGCAGTACCCGCACGAACTGTCGGGCGGCATGCGTCAGCGGGTGATGATCGCAATGGCGATGCTCTGCGGGCCGCGGATGCTGTTCGCGGACGAACCGACGACCGCGCTCGACGTGACGGTGCAGGCGCAGGTGCTCGACCTGATGGACGAGTTGAAGCGCGACACCGGCACGGCCATCGCCCTCATCACGCACGACATGGGCGTCGTGGCGCGGATGTGCGACCGGATTATCGTCATGCGGCACGGTGAAGTGGTCGAGACCGGGACGGCCGACGACATCTTCTACAACCCGCAGCACGAGTACACGAAGATGCTCCTCGACGCCGTGCCACGCATCGACGATCCCGACCGTGGCGACCGCCCGGCGATCGACCCGATCGACGACGAGACGGCGGAGACGCTGCTGACTGTCGACGACATGAAGATCCATTTTCCGATCCGCATGTCGAAGGGTCTGTTCGGCACCACCAAGATGCTGCGCGCCGTGGATGGCGTGTCGTTCGATCTCCGCAAGGGCGAGACGCTTGGCGTCGTCGGCGAGTCGGGCTGTGGCAAGTCCACCCTGGCACGTGGCGTGCTGAACCTGATCCCGCCGACGGACGGCTCCGTCGCGTGGATGGGACGCAGCATTTCCGGCGCCGAGAAGTCCGAGATGCGCAAGATGCGCAAGGACCTCCAGATCGTCTTCCAGGACCCGCTGGCGAGCCTCGATCCCCGGATGACGATCGGTGCCTCCGTCGCCGAGCCGCTGAGGGTCCACCAGCCCAAACTCCGCGGCAAGGAGCGCGAGGCCGAGGTCCGCAAGATGCTCGATCGTGTCGGGCTCAACCCCAACATGATCAACCGCTACCCGCACGAACTGTCCGGCGGGCAGAACCAGCGGGTCGGAATCGCACGGGCGATGATCACGCGACCTAAGCTCGTGGTCTGCGATGAGGCAGTGTCCGCGCTCGACGTCAGCGTTCAGGCCCAGGTGGTCGATCTGCTGATCGACCTGCAGAAGAGCATGGGCCTGACGATGATCTTCATCAGCCACGACCTGTCGGTCGTGCGAGAGGTCAGCCACCGGGTTATGGTGCTCTATCTCGGACGGGTGGTGGAGTTCGCCGACCGCGACGAGATCTACCGCAATGCGGTCCATCCCTACACCAAGGCGCTGATCGCCGCCGTGCCGCATCCCGACCCGAAGGTCGAACGAAACCGCGATGCCGTGCGTCTGCAGGGCGACCTGCCGAGTCCGCTCGACACGCGCGCGCCGCTCCGCTTCCTGAAGTCCGAGCTGATCGACGACCCCGATGCGCAGCAATATCAACCCAAGCTGGTGGAGATCTCGCCGAACCACTTCGCGGCGGAGCATGACGCGTTCCTCGGCAGCGAAGGGCTGAGGGCCTGAGGCGGTGCCGATAGATCCGGCCGCCTTCCGGCATCATCCGGCCCTGGAAGGACGCATCGTCGATCCCGACGTCTCCTTCTACCGGACGATGCAGCCCGCCGACATGGACGAACGCATGGCGGAGCACGGCGTGGGCCCCGACTGGCGCCACACCGACGAGCATCGCGAGGCGACCCGCCGTGCGTTCTTCGATCGGCGTGAGGATCGCGGCGACCTCTGGGTCTTCGCCTATGGCTCTCTGATGTGGGACCCGGGCTTTCGCTTTCAGGAGGTCTGCCGCGCACGGGTGATCGGCTGGTCGCGGAGCCTCTGCCTTGTCGACCGGTTCGGCGGACGGGGCACGAAAGAGGCGCCGGGTCTGATGGCCGCCCTCGACCGGGGCGATCATTGCGACGGGCTGGCGTTTCGCATCAGGGCCGACGAGGTCGAGCATGAGACGGAGATCCTCTGGCGTCGCGAGATGATCGCGCCCTGCTATCTGCCGGTCTTCGCCCGTGCCGAGACGGTGCTTGGCGAGATCGACGTGCTGACCTTCGCCGCCGACTACGACGCCTACATGATCGAGGCGGAGATCACCCGCCCCGAACAGGTGCAATACCTGCGCACCGGGCAGGGCTGGCTCGGCACGAGCCGGGAGTACCTCGAAAACCTGCTCGACCAGTTCAAGGCGCTGGAAATCCGGGATCCAGAGCTCGAGTCGCTGATGGAAGAGGTGGATTCCCTGACCTGACGCGGGCGGCATGCCATGTGATCCCCATCTGTGTCATAGTCGGCGCAAGAGGGGATCAGTGATGTCGGACGCGAAGTTCTGGAACCGCATGGCCAGGCGTTACGCCCGAAGCCCGGTCGGCGACGAAGAGGCCTACCGCGCAAAGCTGGCGAAGACGCAGGAGTTTCTTGGTCCGGGGAGCGAAGTGCTCGAACTGGGTTGCGGGACGGGGACCACGGCGATTCACCACGCGCCGATTGTGCGTCACATCGACTGCGTCGACTTCGCGGAAGGTCTGCTCGATATCGCGCGGCAGAAGGCGCGGGACGCCGGCGTGACCAACATCACCTTCATCCAGTGCGCGGCGGGGACCTATCCGGTCAAGCCGGCCGCCTACGACATGGTGATGGCGCATTCTCTGCTGCATCTGCTGCGGGATCGGCAAGCATTGCTTGGCCGGATACATGACATGCTCCGGCCCGGCGGCCGGTTCGTGTCCAGTACCGCGTGTCTCGGCGACAACCGTCTGTTGTCGACCGTCCTGCCGCTCGGCAGCAAGCTCGGCCTGTTGCCGGCGCTCGCTTTCTTCACCGAAGACGAGCTGATCGCGGAGGTCGAGGCGGCGGGGTTCGAGGTCGAACATCGCTGGACCCCGAAACCCAAAGCCGCGATGTTCCTCATCGCAAGGAAACCCTGAGGAGGGCGCCATGCCGCGATATCACGGCTCCTGTCATTGCGGGGCGGTCAGGTTTGCCGTCGACGGCGAGATCACCGAACTGACGCGCTGCGACTGCTCGCTCTGCCGCCGGAAGAACGCGCTGATGGGCGCCGTGCCGGAGGCGGCGTTCGAAATGCTGTCCGACTGGGAGACCGTGGCGCTCTATCAGTGGAACACGAAGGTGGCGCGGCATTATTTCTGCAAGACCTGCGGGATCTACACGTTCCATCGGAAGCGCTCCGCTCCGGATCACTACGGCTTCAACGTCGAGTGTCTCGACGACTTCGATCCGTCCGGGGTCCCGGTCCGGCAGGCCACCGGATCGACCATGTCGGTCGAGGGGGCGCAGGCGCGAAAGGCGTAGAGCGGACCAAGGAAACGGCGACGTTTTCGCGTCCAACTTCAATGGCTTGTTAACCCACCCTGCTTTCAAATTTTCGTCGAAAATTTGGGGCGGGGACCCTTGTTGGCGGCGCCGGGCGATCCCCGTCAGATCACCCGGCAGCCGAAACTTCTTCCATACCGCATCACCCCCGTCGTGCGGCACCGCCGTACAACGCGAACTTGCACGGCCAAGCCAAGACGTTTATAGGCCCCCGGTGGCCCGGAACGGGTCCGAATCCAAACCAAGAAATGCCGTGTCCCTCCCAAGATCGCTTCGGGGAGGTTTTCCGGCGAAGGAGAAGCGACATGAAACTGAACGAACTCCGGGACAATCCCGGCGCTACCAAGAAACGCATGCGCGTTGCCCGTGGTCCCGGCTCTGGCAAGGGCAAGATGGGTGGCCGCGGTATCAAGGGCCAGAAGTCCCGTTCGGGTGTGGCCATCAAGGGCTACGAAGGCGGCCAGATGCCTCTCTACCAGCGTCTGCCGAAGCGCGGCTTCAACAAGCCGAACGCCAAGAGCTACGCCGTCATCAACCTCGGTCTGATCCAGAAATTCATCGACTCGGGCAAGCTCACCGGTGACATCACCGAAGAGAGCCTCGTCGAATCCGGCGTCGTCCGTCGCAAGAAGGACGGTATCCGCGTCCTCGCCAAGGGCGATTTCAATGCCAAGGCCAACATCACCGTGACCGGCGCGTCGAAAAGCGCCATCGCGGCTGTAGAGAAGGCCGGTGGCACGCTGACCGTCGCACAGGCGGCAGCCGCCTGAACCGGGTTGTGAGCGGGCTCTCGCCCGCTTACATCATGGCCTATCCTTTTCGCGCCGCCATCCGAGGGTCCGGACTGGCGGCGCGTTCCTGACCAGAGAGCGCCAATGGCATCAGCAGCAGAGCAAATGGCTTCCAACATGAGCTGGGGGGCCTTCGGAAAGGCCACCGAGCTCCGGCAGCGGATTTTCTTCACCCTCGGACTCCTGATCGTATACCGGCTCGGGACCTATATTCCCGTTCCCGGTATCGACGGCGGTGCGCTGCGACAGTTCATGGAAGACGCGGCCTCGGGCCTCGGCGGCATCCTGTCGATGTTCACCGGCGGCGCGCTCAGCCGGATGGGCATCTTCGCCCTCGGCATCATGCCCTACATCTCCGCCTCCATCATCGTGCAGCTGCTCGGGTCGATGTACGAACCCTGGAAGCAGCTGAAGAAGGAAGGCGAGCAGGGCCGCAAGAAGCTCAACCAATATACCCGCTACGGCACCGTGCTGCTGGCGACGTTCCAGGCCTACGGGCTGGCCGTCTCTCTCGAGGCGGGTGATTTCGCGTCCGATCCCGGCCTGTTCTTCCGTGCGTCGACCGTCATCACGCTGGTTGGCGGGACGATGTTCCTGATGTGGCTGGGTGAACAGATCACCAGCCGCGGCATCGGCAACGGCATCTCGCTTATCATCTTCGTCGGCATCATCGCCGAGATCCCGACCGCGCTCGCCCAGTTCCTGAGCCAGGGTCGTGCCGGCGCGATCAGCCCGGCCGTTATCATCGGCGTGATCCTGATGGTCGTCGCGGTGCTGACCTTCGTGGTCTTCATGGAGCGTGCGCTCCGAAAGATTCACATTCAGTACCCGCGTCGTCAGGTTGGCATGAAGGTCTATGACGGCGGCTCCAGCCACCTGCCGATCAAGGTGAACCCGGCGGGCGTCATCCCGGCGATCTTCGCCTCCGCGCTGCTGTTGCTTCCGACGACGATCTCGACCTTCTCGGAATCGGACACGGGCCCGGTGATGTCGACGCTGCTGGCCTACTTCGGGCCGGGGCAGCCGCTCTACCTGGTGTTCTTCGCCGCGATGATCGTGTTCTTCACGTTCTTCTACACGAAGGAAGTCAGCTTCAAGGTCGACGACGTCGCCGACAACCTGAAGAACCAGAACGGCTTCGTTCCGGGCATCCGGCCTGGCAAGCGCACTGCGGAATACCTCGACTACGTCGTGACCCGCATTCTCGTGCTCGGCTCCGGCTACCTGACGCTCGTGGCGCTGCTGCCCGAGATCCTGCGCAGCCAGCTGGCCATCCCGTTCTACTTCGGCGGTACGTCGATCCTCATCATCGTGTCCGTCGGCATGGACACGATCCAGCAGGTGCAGAGCCACCTGCTTGCCCATCAGTACGAGGGCCTTATCGAGAAAAGCCAGCTGCGCGGACGTCGCAGCGGCTCCACAGGGAAGAAGCGAAAAGGACCTGCGCGTCGATGAACATCATTCTGCTGGGCCCCCCGGGGGCAGGGAAGGGGACCCAGGCACGGCGCCTGGTTGAAGAGCGGAACATGGTGCAGCTCTCCACGGGAGACATGCTGCGTGACGCCCGGACGTCGGGTACCGAGATGGGCAAGATCGTCGCCGATGTGATGGATCGCGGCGATCTCGTCACCGACGAGATCGTCATCGGCCTCATCCGCGAGAAGCTGACCGAAGGCGGCGCCACCGGCGGCTACATCTTCGACGGCTTCCCCCGCACGCTGCCGCAGGCCGACGCCTTGGCCAACCTGCTGTCCGAAATGAACGAGACGCTGGACGCCGTGATCGAGATGCAGGTGGATGACGAGGCGCTCGTCGCCCGCATCACCGCGCGCTCCACCTGCGGCAATTGCGGTGAGGTCTACAACGACGAGACCAAGCCGATCCCGTCCGACGGCAAGTGCCGGAAGTGCGGCCATACCGAATTCAAGCGTCGCGCTGACGACAATGCCGACAGCCTGAAAACCCGGCTTCTGGCATATTACAAGCAGACATCGCCCCTGATCGGCTACTACTATGCCAAGGGCGACCTGCAGACGATCGATGGTCTGGGGGAGATCGAGGACGTCGCAAAATCGCTGTCGGGCATCCTCGACGCCTGACGGTTCGAACTGGGGGGAGGATTCGGACCATGACGAAATTTCTATGGGGGGCCGCGCTCGCGGTCCTGCCGTTCTCTGCGCTTGCGCAGGACGATTCCGTTCTGGTCAGTGACCCGGACGCCTGCCAGTGGATGCAGGAAGTCCATCCCGAAGAATACATCATGCGCGTGGTCAGTCTGGGCAACGCCTACGCCCTGACCTCCATCGCGATGTCCGGTCCCGAGGTCGATTGCGTCTTTGATCGCGAACTGACCTTCGACTGGGCGAACTTCAACCGCCAGATCAGTGCCGGCTACTGCGTGTCGTCGGAGCATGTCAGCCCGACCGTCTTCGTGATCGAGACGGTGCCGGAACTGCCGGGCGAAGTCCGCATCTGGCAACAGGGCGTCGACGAGCCGGATGTCTTCTACACCTGCGAAGACTGAGTGCCGGTCGATCCGGATTGACCGGGCCATGACCGCCGGGTGAAGATGCCCTTGGGTAAGATCAGGAAAACTGCCATGCGTGCCAAGCTGCTGACCGCCGCCGTTGCCATCCTGCCGGGGCTTCCGCTTCTGGCTCAGGACATGGTTCTGGTCGACAATCTTCAGGCCTGCGAGGGCTGGGACCCCGACGCCGACAGCGCGATGATGGACCTGATCGGCGAGTACAACACGATCCTGCGCGCCGACGGCACCGATACGATCGAGTACGGCTGTACCTTCGAAGAGCCGGTCGAATTCGTCTGGCATGACGAACCGCAGGTCCGGACAGGCTACTGCATGGAGCCGGGGCCGTTCATCCATCCGACGGTCTTCGTCCTCGGGCTCTGGCCGGGCGAGGAAGACCGCGCCTACCTCTGGCAGAGCGATGCGTCCGGTCGCGGCGAACCCCATGTCTTCTACGTCTGCGATGGCGAATAGAAACCGCCTTGACAGGGGGGTTGACCCAAGAGGCGTTCACAACTAGTTAGCCCCATCCCGAAAGGGAGAATCATGGGACTACCGGGTCGCGCCCGGTCCTACCGATCACCTCAGAATGACATCGGCCCGCGTCCTTAATTGCGCGGGCTTGACGTTGTGAAAAAAGGGCCTGGCACGACGGGCTCGCAACGAAAGGACGCATACCTTGGCACGTATTGCCGGCGTGAACATCCCGACTGCAAAGCGGGTTCCGATCGCTCTCACCTACATCACCGGTATCGGCCCCTCCTCGGCGAAAGCCATCTGCGAGGCCACCAACATCGACCTTACGCGCCGCGTGAACGAGCTCTCCGACTCCGAAGTGCTCGCCATCCGTGAGCACATCGACGCGAACTACACCGTCGAAGGCGACCTGCGCCGTGAAGTGCAGATGAACATCAAGCGCCTGATGGACCTCGGCAGCTACCGCGGCCTGCGCCATCGTCGCAACCTCCCCGTGCGTGGTCAGCGGACCCACACGAACGCCCGCACCCGCAAAGGCCCCGCGAAGGCCATTGCCGGCAAGAAGAAATAAGGGAGGTCCGGACACATGGCACGCGATACCCGCCGCAACACCGGCAAGAAGAAGGTTTCCAAGAACATCGCCGCTGGCGTTGCTCACGTGAACTCTTCCTTCAACAACACCAAGATCCTGATCTCCGACGTCCAGGGCAACGCGATCGCGTGGTCCTCGGCCGGCACCATGGGCTTCAAGGGCTCGCGGAAGTCGACGCCGTTCGCCGCCCAGATGGCTGCCGAAGACGCCGGCAAGAAAGCCCAGGAGCATGGTGTAAAGACGCTCGAAGTCGAAGTTCAGGGCCCCGGCTCCGGTCGTGAGTCCGCGCTCCGTGCGCTGGCCGCCGCCGGCTTCAACATCACGTCCATCCGCGACGTGACGCCGATCGCTCACAACGGCTGCCGCCCGCCGAAGCGCCGCCGCGTCTGATCCGACGAGTTATTGGTGGGGCCCGCGATCCGCGCGGCCCCACTCCGCCTTTTTGAAACCTCGGGAGTCCGGACTCTTGGTCATGGAGACCGGACAAGAATGGAGGGACGCATGATCCACAAAAACTGGGCCGAGCTGATCAAACCGACCCAACTGGACGTCAAGCCCGGTAACGATCCCATGCGGCAGGCCACCGTGGTCGCCGAACCGCTCGAGCGTGGCTTCGGTCTGACGCTCGGCAACGCGCTGCGCCGCGTGCTGCTGTCCTCGCTCCAGGGCGCTGCCATCACCGCCGTTCAGATCGACAACGTCCTGCACGAGTTCTCGTCCGTCTCCGGTGTGCGCGAAGACGTGACCGACATCGTGCTGAACCTCAAGGGTGTGTCGATCCGTATGGATGTCGAGGGTCCGAAACGCCTGACCGTTCAGGCCAAGGGTCCGGGCGCCGTCACTGCTGCCGACATCTCCGAGACGGCCGGGATCGAGGTCCTCAACAAGGACCACGTGATCTGCCACCTCGACGAGGGCGCGGACCTCTACATGGAGCTGACGGTCAACACCGGCAAAGGTTACGTCGCGGCTGACAAGAACAAGCCGGAAGATGCGCCGATCGGCATGATCGCCATCGACGCGATCTACTCGCCGGTGAAGAAAGTCAGCTACGACGTGCAGCCGACCCGTGAGGGCCAGGTGCTCGACTACGACAAGCTGACGATGAAGCTCGAAACGGACGGCTCGCTGTCGCCGGACGATGCCGTGGCCTATGCCGCGCGGATCATCCAGGACCAGCTGTCGATCTTCGTGAACTTCGACGAGCCGGAATCGGCTACCTCGACCTCCGACGACGACGGGCTGGAATTCAACCCGCTGCTGCTGAAGAAGGTCGACGAGCTCGAACTTTCCGTGCGCTCGGCGAACTGCCTGAAGAACGACAACATCGTCTACATCGGCGACCTCATCCAGAAGACCGAAGCCGAGATGCTCCGCACCCCGAACTTCGGCCGCAAGTCGCTGAACGAGATCAAGGAAGTGCTGTCCGGTATGGGTCTGCACCTCGGCATGGATGTCGAGGACTGGCCGCCGGACAACATCGAAGACCTGGCCAAGAAGTTCGACGATCAGTTCTGATCGTCGGCGGGGTGCGCATCAAGCGCGCACCCTACGCGGCCGGCCCTCGGGTGTGCATGTAACACGCACCCATCGGTCCGGACTGCACCACCCGTAGGGTGCGCGCTCGATGCGCACCCCACACCAAAGACCCGGGCATTCCGCCCCAAGGAGAGTCGGTGACACGCATCGCCGGCCAGACAAAGCAAAACGCGATTAGGAGATAACCCATGCGTCACGCCCGCGGATACCGCCGCCTCAACCGTACCCATGAGCACCGCAAGGCGCTCTTCGCCAACATGTCGGGCTCGCTGATCGAGCACGAGCAGATCAAGACGACCCTGCCGAAAGCGAAAGAGCTGAAGCGCGTCATGGACAAGCTGATCACTCTCGCCAAGCGCGGTGACCTGCATGCGCGTCGCATCGCCGCCAGCGAGCTGAAGCAGGACATGCACGTCGCCAAGCTGTTCGACGTTCTCGGCCCGCGCTATGCGGAGCGGAACGGTGGCTACACCCGCGTCCTCAAGGCCGGCTTCCGCTACGGCGACATGGCCCCGATGGCGATCATCGAGCTGGTCGACCGCGACCTCGACGCGAAAGGCGCTGCCGACCGTGAGCGCCTCGCTTCCGAAGACGCGATGGCCGAAGAAGAATAATCCGGACCCCATTGTCCAGCGAAAGCCCCGCCAGACGGCGGGGCTTTTTCGTTTGCGGCTCCCCGCTTTCCCTGACCCAGCACAGGCCTTATCTCTGGCTCATGTCCGACCTGTTCGATCAGTCCCCAGGCACGCGCCCCGACCGCACCGGCGAGGCACCGAGACCGCTCGCCGACCGGTTGCGCCCGCAAACGCTCTCCGAGGTCATCGGGCAAGAGCAGATCCTCGGTCCCGACGCGCCGCTCTCGACGATGCTCGAATCCGGCGCCCTGTCGTCGCTGATCCTTTGGGGGCCGCCGGGCGTGGGCAAGACGACCATCGCGCGGCTGCTGGCCCACGAGACGGACCTGCATTTCGTCCAGATCAGCGCGATCTTCACCGGCGTTCAGGAGCTGCGGAAGGTCTTCGACGCCGCGCGGATGCGGCGCCAGAACGGGCAGGGGACCCTGCTGTTCGTCGACGAGATCCATCGCTTCAACAAGGCCCAGCAGGACGGCTTTCTGCCCCACATGGAGGACGGCACGATCCTCCTCGTCGGTGCAACGACGGAGAACCCGAGCTTCGAGCTGAACGCCGCCCTGCTGTCGCGTGCGCAGGTCATGGTGCTGAACCGCCTCGACCTCGCCCGGATGGAACTGCTCGCGCAACGCGCGGAGTCGGAGGTGGGCCGCAAGCTGCCCCTCGACCCCCGCGCCCGCGAGGCACTGCAGGAGATGGCCGACGGCGACGGTCGGGCGCTGCTGAACCTCATCGAACAGGTGATGGGCTGGAAGATCGAGGGCACGCTCGACGTCGCTGCGCTGAACAAGCGGCTGACCAAGCGGGCCACGCACTACGACAAGTCGGGTGAGGAACATTACAACCTCATCTCCGCGCTGCACAAATCCGTGCGCGGCTCCGATCCGGATGCCGCGCTCTACTGGTTCGCGCGGATGCTGGCAGGGGGCGAAGACCCGCGCTTCCTCGCGCGCCGGATCACCCGGATGGCGGTCGAGGACATCGGCCTTGCCGACCCGCAGGCCCAGACCCACTGCATCGATGCGTGGGAGACTTACGAGCGGCTCGGCTCACCGGAAGGGGAGCTCGCGCTGGCCAACGCTGTTGTCTACCTCGCCCTCGCGCCGAAATCGAACGCGGCCTATGTCGCCTACAAGGCGGCGATGGACGCCGCCCGCAAGTCGGGCTCGGAGCCGCCGCCGAAGATCATCCGCAACGCGCCGACCAAGTTGATGAAAGAGCAGGGTTACGGCGACGGCTACCAGTATGACCACGATGCCGAGGATGGTTTCTCGGGCCAGAACTACTTTCCCGACGGCATGAAACGAGGCGTCTACTACGTGCCGGTCGAGCGCGGGCACGAGCGCGAGCTGAAGAAGCGGCTCGACTATTTCAACAAGCTCCGGCTGCAGCGGAACGGCTGAGCCGGCCAAACTTGACATCGACCACACGAGGTCAGAGAGAGCGCAGATGTTGTCCACCACCCTCCAGGTCGCCCTCGGCGGCGCGATCGGCGCTTCGGCCCGCTACCTGTCGGGGGTCGGTATCGGACGATTGTTCGGGATCACGGGATTTCCGCTCGGCGTCATCGCGGTCAACGTGCTCGGCTCGTTCCTGATGGGCCTCTTCGCGGGGGCTCTGGCCCGCCGGGGCCTCGCCCATCTGAACCCTTTCCTGATGACCGGCGTCCTCGGCGGCTTCACGACGTTCTCGGCCTTTTCGCTCGAAGCGGTGACGCTGTACGAGCGCGGCGCGGTCGGGCAGGCAGCTGTCTACGTGATCGGCTCCGTCGTTCTGTCCATCGGGACCCTGATCCTTGGCCTCACCCTCGCGAGGAGCTTCGCATGAGCGGCGTCCAGACCATCACCGTAGGCCCGGACGAGGGCGACCAGCGCATCGACCGCTGGCTGCGCCGGCACTTTCCTCAGGTCACGCAGGGCCGGATCGAGAAGATGTGCCGCAAGGGAGAGCTGCGCGTCGACGGCGGGCGGGTGAAGAGCTCGACCCGTATCACCTCGGGCCAGCAGGTTCGGATACCCCCGCTGCCCGACACTGCGGACCCGACGCCCCGGCGCGAGACGATCAGCGATGCGGATGCGAAGATGATCCGCGATTGCGTGATCTACCGCGACGACCATGTCATCGCTCTGAACAAGCCACCGGGACTGCCGACGCAGGGCGGCAGCAAGCAGACGCGCCACGTGGATGGCCTCGCCGAGGCGCTGCGCTTCGACTACGACGACAAGCCGCGGCTGGTGCACCGGCTGGACAAGGACACCTCCGGGGTGCTGCTGCTGGCGCGCACGCATCGGGTGGCGCAGGAGCTGACAGCAGCGATCCGGCATCGCGCGACCCGCAAGATCTACTGGGCGCTCGTGGCCGGCGTGCCGACGCCCTATCTCGGCGAGATTCGCTTTGGCCTCATCAAGGCCCCGGGCCATGGCGCCGCCGGCGAGAATGAGAAGATGCGCGCGGTGCATCCCGACGACGTGCAGAAGACCGAGGGCGCGAAGCGGGCGCACACGCTCTATGCCACACTCTACCGCGTTGCAGGCCGTGCGTCCTGGGTCGCGATGGAGCCGATTACCGGACGCACGCACCAACTTCGCGCGCACATGGCCGCTATCGGACATCCGATCATCGGCGACGGAAAGTACGGCGGGTCCGGGCAGGAGAATCTCGGTGACGGCTGGGGCGCGCAACTTGGCGGCGTCATCAGCAAGAAACTTCATCTTCATGCCCATTCCATGACCTTCCAGCATCCGGTGACGAAAAAGTCGGTCACCGTCTCGGCGCAGCTGCCCGAACACATGGCGCACAGCTGGGAGACGTTCGGCTGGACCGAGGATCTCGCTGCCGACGACCCGTTCGAATCCCTCTAGGAGACGACCATGAGTGAGTGGAAAGCGAAGCGGTTCTGGAAAGAAACGGCCGTAATGGAGGCGGAGGGTGGCTATTCCATCGCGCTGGACGGTCGTCCGGTCCGCACGCCGTCGAAGGCCATGCTCACCATGCCGACCCGCGCGATGGCAGAGGCTGCGGCACGTGAATGGGACGCGCAGACGGACGTTATCGACCCGCGCACCATGCCGGTCACGCGAGCCGTGAACACCGCGATCGACCGCGTCGTCCCGGAGTTCGAGGCCGTGGCCGAAATCATCTCGGAATACGGCGCGACGGACCTTCTATGCTACCGCGCAGACGCGCCGGACGAGCTGGTGCAACGCCAGTCCGATCAATGGGATCCGCTGCTGGACTGGGCTGACGAGGCGCTTGGCGCGCGGCTGAAACCGGTCGAAGGCGTCATGCACGTCGAGCAGGACCGTGCCGCGCTCGAGAGACTCGCGGAACAAGTCCGGGCACTCGATGCCTATAGATTAACCGCATTCCACGATCTCGTCTCGCTTTCAGGGTCGCTGATCCTCGGCTTCGCGGTGACGGAGAAGGCCCGTTCGCCCGACGAGGCATGGCAGATCAGCCGGATCGACGAGAACTGGCAACTGGAACAATGGGGTGACGATGAGGAAGCCGCCGCGATGGCCGAAGCAAAACGGCTGACATTCCTGGACGCGGCACGCTTCTTCCAGCTTTCAGAGACTGACTAATCGGTCAATCAATCGGCCTAGTTTGCCGAAGAAATGAGCAGTCGTCACGGTAGGCAGCAAAGGAAGCCTTGACCTATCTGCTCTATTTCGACCACCTTTACCCCGTTGAGAGGTGGCACCTCTCAGGACTCGCGCGCTCTTCGGAGCGGCGATCACCAAGCCCCAACGGCAAGAGGGGCACAGACAGGAAGAGGTAATCAATGAAGAAATCTGTATTTCTCGGCGCACTGACCGTGGCCGGCCTTTGCGCCGGTGCGTCTGCTGCGGCGACGCTGGACGATGTGACGGCCCGTGGCACGCTGAACTGCGGTGTTACGACCGGCCTCGTCGGCTTTGCCGCGCCTGACGCGAACGGCGTCTGGGAAGGTTTCGACGTCGGCGTCTGCCGCGCTGTCGCCGCCGCCGTCCTTGGCGACCCGACCGCTGTCGAATTCGTCCCGACGACGGGTCAGACCCGTTTCACCGCCCTCGCTTCCGGCGAGATCGACATGCTGGCCCGGAACACCACCTGGACCTTCAGCCGTGACGTCGACCTGAAGTTCGAATTCACCGGCATCAACTACTACGACGGTCAGGGCTTCATGGTTCCGCGTGAGCTGGGCGTCGCCTCGGCCAAGGAACTCGACGGCGCGACGGTCTGCATCCAGACCGGCACCACGACCGAGCTGAACCTCGCGGACTTCTTCCGCGTGAACAACATCAACTACGAGCCGGTCCCGATCGAGACCAACGCCGAAGCCCAGCAGCAGTACCTTGCCGGTGCCTGCGACGTCTACACGACGGACGCTTCCGGTCTCGCCGCCACCCGCGCGACCTTCGAAGCTCCGGCCGACCACGTCATCCTGCCGGAGATCATCTCGAAAGAGCCGCTCGGCCCGCTCGTTCGCCACGGCGACAACGAATGGGGCGACATCGTTCGCTGGACGCTCAACGCGCTGATCGCTGCCGAAGAACTCGGCGTGACTTCGGCCAACGTCGAGCAACTGGCCACCGAAGGCACCGACAACCCGGAGATCAACCGTCTCCTGGGCACCGAAGGTGAACTCGGCGCGATGTTCGGCCTCGACGCCGACTGGGCTGTGCAGGCCATCATGGCCGGCGGCAACTACGGTGAACTGTTCGAACAGAACATCGGCGAATCCACTCCGATCGGTCTGGCCCGTGGCCTGAACGCACAGTGGACCGAAGGCGGCCTCCTCTACAGCCCGCCGTTCCGGTAAGACCATCCGAAGGGCCCCGCGGAGAACCGCCGGGGCCCTTCTCCTTCATGACCAACGAAAGAGTTTCCGAGGAAGGGCGGACCTCAGCGAAGTCAATTCGCGAGGCATCCGGGGAAAGAAACGGAAACCGGGGGAAAAACGATGACGACGATTTCGGATCCGCCGGCCCGACAGGGGTTCCGGCCAAGCCAGCTCATCTACGACACGCGCTACCGATCTCTTACGATCCAGGTCGTCGCGATGATCCTGCTGATGCTGGCAGCGTCCTGGCTGGTGTCGAACACCATCCAGAACCTTGAATCGCTGGGCAAGGACTTTGACTTCGGGTTCCTCGGCCAGTCCGCGGGCTACGATATCAACCAGCGGCTCATACCTTACGAGAACCAGGACACGCATGGACGTGCCGCGCTCGTCGGCATCCTGAACACCATCCTCGTCGCGTTCATGGGATGTGCGCTCGCGACGGTTCTCGGCGTGATCGCGGGCGTTCTGCGCCTCTCGAGCAACTGGGTCGTCTCGCGGCTCATCTCGGTCTACGTCGAAGGCTTCCGCAACGTGCCGCTGCTGCTGTGGATCATCCTGATCTTCGCGGTGGTGAACGAATCCATGCCGCACCCGAGGGACTTCGCCTCGACGTCGGACATGTTCCTGAACTCGATCGCAGTGACCCGACAGGGCACGTGGCTGCCCGCGCCGATCTTCGGCAACCTGTCGGGCATCCTGCTGATCGTCTTCCTGGCCTCGCTCGTCGCGATCTACGGGTTCCGCTACTGGGCTCGCAAACGGCAGGAAGCGACCGGGGAAATCCTGCCGGTCTTCCGCATCTCGCTCGCCCTCTTCATCCTGCCGACACTGATCGCCTACTTCATCCTCGGCATGCCGATTTCCCTCGACTATCCCGAGCCG
Organism: Pelagovum pacificum; assembly: GCF_016134045.1. NCBI lineage: Bacteria > Pseudomonadati > Pseudomonadota > Alphaproteobacteria > Rhodobacterales > Paracoccaceae > Pelagovum > Pelagovum pacificum. Next base: position 367,460 of record NZ_CP065915.1, read on the forward strand.
GGCCGCTTCCGCTTCGAGGGCGGACTGCTCATCCGGAACTCGCTGATCGCGCTCTGGCTGGCCCTGTCGCTCTATACCGGCGCCTTCATCGCCGAGATCGTCCGCTCCGGCATCCTCTCCGTCTCCAAGGGACAGTCCGAGGCGAGCTTCGCGCTTGGCCTCCGGCCGAACCGGACGATGAACCTCGTCATCCTGCCGCAGGCGATGCGGGTGATCGTGCCGCCGCTGATCTCGCAATTCCTGAACCTGACCAAGAACTCGTCTCTGGCGATCGCGGTCGGCTACATGGATGTCCGCGCGACGCTCGGCGGGATCACCATCAACCAGACGGGGCGAGAGCTCGAGGGCATGCTGCTCCTCGGCCTGTTTTACCTCGTGCTGTCGCTGGTCATCTCGGGCGTGATGAACCTCTACAACAATCGCGTCAAACTGAAGGAGCGGTGATATGAGCGACACACACGCACAAACCGTTCCCTTCGTCCGCGAGAGCATGCTGGGAGAGCAGCCTCCGCCCATGGGCGAGACGGGCGCGATCAAGTGGGTTCGCGAGAACCTTCTGTCGGGACCGATGAACATCTTCCTGACGCTGGCCTCGATCCTCGTCGTCTACCTCGTGCTGTCGAGCCTGCTGCCGTGGTTCTACTATTCGGTCTGGGATGCGCGCTCGCTGTCGGAGTGCCGCGAAGTCTTCCTCGCCGTCGGGTCGCCCGGTGGTGGAGGGGCCTGCTGGGCCGTGCTGCAGGAACGCTGGGTCCAGCTGATCTACGGGTTCTATCCGTCCGACCTCTACTGGCGGCCGAACCTCGCGTTCATCCTGTTCTTCGTCGCGGTCGGGCCAGTGCTGTTTGCCGACCGGTTCCCGCCGCAGATGCTGCGTTTCACGGCGATCTACCCCTTCATAATGCCATGGATCCTCTGGGGCGGGGCCTTCTGGCTGCCGATCCTCGTGATTGCCGGCCTCGGTGTCGGCTACCTCGCGTGGATGCTCGCCAGCCGCTTCGGTGGGCCGATCCTCGGCGTAGTCGCGGGCATCGTGATTGCGGTGCTTTGGTGGCTGTTCGCGGTGCCGACGCTCAACAACGCGATCCATCAGACGGTGGCCAATGCCCGCATGGGCGCGATCATCGCCAACGCGGAGGAAACCCTCGAGGAGATACCGCCGCAGATCGCGGATCTGCGTGAGCAGCGCGGCGTGCTGATCGAGGAGGCCGACGAATGGGAGGCGATCAAGGCCGAATCCTTCGAGCCCATCCAGACCTCGGTTGCCGCAGCGCGTGAAACCGCTTTGGCGAACTATTGGGACGAACTCGGCGTCGATCCCGAAGGCGAAACTGCGATCCCGCCGTCCGCCCGGGAAGAGGCGGAGCATGTCGCGACCAACGCCGCGATCGTCGCAGCGCGCGCCGGCAGCCTCTCCGAGGACCGCACGGTCTTCCTCGAAGCCGTCGGCGAACTCACCGAACTGCGCAACCAGATCAGCGCGCTGAACTCCGAGATGAACCTGCTGGGCGAGGAACGGTCCGCCGCGTCCTCGATGCTGCAGAACATCAACCAGCTCGATGAGCGCGAAGACCGGATCGGTGTCCTTCAGGGGCAGGTTGCGGGTCTTCGCAACGACGTGCCCTCGGAGCTGCGTGAGTTCCAGGACACGCAGTACGTCCCCCCCGGTACGCCGGATGAGGACGTCGAGGCACTGGGAGCGTACCTGTCGGCGAACACGGAACTGGCCGGCCTGCACAACGCCGTCGACCAGACCTACAAGGAAGCCGGACGCATCGGGCTCGATCCCGTCAACAGCCGCGACTTCGGTGGGTTCATGCTGGCGCTGATCATCGGTCTCAGCGGGATCATCCTGTCGCTGCCGCTCGGCATCCTTCTGGCGCTCGGACGTCAGTCGGACCTGTTCATCATCAACAAGATCTCGGTGGTCTTCATCGAGACGATCCGTGGCGTGCCGCTGATCGTCTGGCTGTTCACCGCGCAGTTGCTGCTGAACTACTTCCTGCCGCCGGGCACCAACTTCGACTTGCTGCTGCGCGTCATCATCATGGTGACCCTGTTCGCTTCGGCCTACATCGCCGAGGTGGTCCGGGGTGGCCTCGCCGCGCTGCCGAAAGGCCAGTACGAGGCGGCGGATGCGCTTGGCCTCGACTATGGCCGGTCGATGCGACTGATCGTTCTTCCGCAGGCACTGAAGATCTCGATCCCGGGGATCGTGAACACCTTCATCGGCCTGTTCAAGGACACGACCCTGGTCGTGTTCATCGGTCTGCTCGATCCGATCGGCCTGTCGAACGCGATCCGCGCCTCGACCGAGTGGAACGGCATCTACTGGGAACTCTTCATCTTCATCGGCCTGCTGTTCTTCATCTGCTGCTACAGCATGGGCCGCTATTCCATGTCGCTCGAGCGCAAGCTCAGCCGCGGACACCGCTAAGGAGACTGACAATGACCGACGTTGCCATCGACGCACCGCGCACCGCCGATCCGAGCCTTATGAAGGTCTCCGACGAGGTCGCGATCGACATCTCGGGGATGAACAAGTGGTACGGCCAGTTCCACGTGCTCCGGGACATCAATCTGACCGTCTACCGGGGGGAGCGGATCGTCATCTGCGGCCCCTCGGGGTCGGGCAAATCGACGATGATCCGCTGCCTGAACCGGCTGGAAGAGCACCAGCAGGGCAAGATCGTGGTCGACGGGACGGAGCTGTCCTCCGACCTGAAGAACATCGACAAGATCCGCTCCGAGGTCGGGATGGTGTTCCAGCACTTCAACCTGTTCCCGCACCTCACGATCCTCGAAAACTGCACCCTCGCGCCGATCTGGGTTCGCAAGATCCCGAAGAAAGAGGCCGAGGAAACGGCGATGCACTACCTGACGAAGGTGAAGATCCCCGAGCAGGCCAACAAGTATCCCGGCCAGCTCTCGGGCGGTCAGCAGCAGCGTGTGGCTATCGCGCGCAGCCTCTGCATGCGCCCGCGCATCATGCTGTTCGATGAACCGACGTCCGCGCTCGACCCCGAGATGATCAAGGAGGTGCTCGACACCATGATCGAGCTCGCCGAAGAGGGGATGACGATGCTCTGTGTGACCCACGAGATGGGCTTCGCGCAGGCCGTGGCCAACCGGGTCATCTTCATGGACGCCGGTCAGATCGTCGAACAGAACGAGCCGCGGGAGTTCTTCAACAACCCGCAGTCCGAGCGGACCAAGCTGTTCCTCAGCCAGATCCTCGGGCACTGATCACGGGTAGGATGGGCCCTGGCCCATCCTACGCCGACGGCGGCGACGTCTCCGCGATCCGCGCCATGCCGGCAATCAGCGGTCTGGCCTTGGAGATCGCCGCCTGCACCTGTTCCAGATCCAGCGATGCCATGTGGGCATCCGGACTGTCCCAGACCTCCGTCACCCAGATCGTCACCGTGTCCGTGCTGTCCGCAGCCACGACGTAGCTGTGGCAGCCCGGCATGTCGCGGCTCCCGTCCACGAGGTGGCGCATCAACTCGTCCCGTGCGCCGTCGGTCGCCGTGAATTTTCCGATCAATCCGTACATTGCCCTCACTCCGATACCGACGGCTGCCGTAGTCTTCCGCATGAGACCACCATGAGGATACTGCACGAGATGAAGCTCCTTGGAATACGTTTCGCTCACGTCGCACCGGGGGAAGACGCCGACGGCATTGCCGATGCGCTGAAAGGGCTGGGGCTCGCCACGGCCGACTTCCCCGAGGCCGAAGGGATGCCCGGCGCCATCTTTCCGACCACCGACCAGTCGAGCTGGGTGGAGGTCTGGCACGCGGGGGAGGGGATGCCGCCCGGCACCATGCTTCAGCTGATCGTCGAGGACGCCGACGCGGCCGCCGCCACGGCGAAGCGAAGCGGCCTCAATCCGCAGGGCCCGATGGACGCGCATGGCGAGCGGATCTACTTCCTCGCGCTTCCCGGCGGGCTGCAGATGTCGTTCCAGTCGAAGCTCTGATCAATCCTCGAGGTCGCGCGGCACCACGAAATCGACCACGACGCCGGTGCCGCCCTGCACGTCTCTCCAGTGATCGACAGGAAAGTCGAACACGGTCGTCGCGCAGGTCGGATAATCGCGAAAGCGCGGATGATCCGGACCATCTTCGGCCAGCCAGCGGGCGAGTATCCCGATCCCCGGATTGTGGGCCAGCATCAGAACGCAATCGCCGGACGCCTGCTCCAGCACGGCGAACATGGTTTCCGGATCGGCGTGGTAGAGCGCGGGAATTGCCATTGCCTCTGGTGGATCGGACAATTCGGCAGCGATCCTTTCCCAGGTCTCAAGCGTGCGGGCGGAATCTGAACTCAGAACCTGATCCGGAACGATACCGGTCTCCGCCAGCCACGTGCCGATGGCGGTGGCGGAGGCGCGGCCCCGCTCGTTCAGAACGCGCGCGTGGTCGTCCGCCTCGGGATCGTCCCAAGCGGACTTGGCATGTCGAATGAGGATCAGGCGACGCGTCACTGGCGATACCAGCTGCGGGGCATCGAGCCCGGCCCGCCGTCCGGCTCGAACGCCATGCCGGCGTCAGTGCAGCCGTATATCCCGGACGCGCCGGCGAGGTATTCGTTGGCGCCTGTGAAGGGGACCTCCATGCGCGTCCCAAGGAAGTCCGCCGTGCCGACGAGCGAATAACTTTCGCCCTCCATCCAGTAGGAGTTGCCCGAGGTCTGGAATCGGCCTGTCAGCGCCCCCGTCACGCTGACCGTCATCGGCGGTGTGTTCGGGATGAGCGTGTCGAGTTCGAAGTTGCGGGGCTGCATCGTCGCCCGTCCGTCCGGAGCGACGGTCAGCACAATGTCACCGCGCGCCGTAACGTCCGTGGCGTTCATCGTACTGGCGTAGACTTCGGCGACGTCGAGCATGTCGGCCTTCCACGTTCCGACAAGACACGGGTCGAGATCGGCGAGGGCGGGGCCGGCGAACAGGGTGAGGGCGAGAATACGGACAGACATGGCAAGACCTTTGATGAATGGGATGAGCGACAGTAGCAATCGCCGCTTGCCGCGATAGTCAGGCTTTCCTCACCGGGCGGTGAAACGCCGACATGTGAAATGCCGATTGCTGCGGGTCCCGGAGGTCGGCCCCCACAGGGCAGGCACGCCGGACCAGGCAGCCGTTGTCGCGACAATCCCGGCCCTCGGGCCTATCCAGCCAGGACTTGCAGAGCGGCACGTCGTAGCTGCCCCCGGCGAAGGCGCCGACCGGGCAGGCGGTCGCACAGGGGCGGGAGCATTCCTCGCAAGGTGGTGCGGCCGGGGGGGTGTCGTCGAACGTCTCGGCCAGGCCGATCGCCCCGCGATAGGAGATGAAGAGGCCCGCGCTGTCGTGCACCAAAAGACCCACGGGGGAGGACCAGGCACGGCCCGACCGCAAGGCCCAGGCGATGAAAGGATGCCAGGGAGGGCCGCCGAAAGGGAAGACAGGCGTGCCGCCGACAGCTTCAGACAATTGTCCGATAACCCGGGCCGACCATCGGTCGAGCGGGTCGGCCTCCCCGTCGAGATACTCGGCGCTTTGCCGGAACAGCGTCCAGAAGCGAGGTTCATCCGGCGAGAGCAAGGCGAGGCTCTTCACCGTCGGTGGCAGGCCGTCTTCGGGGCGGATGGACAGGTGTCCGGAAACGAACAGCCCTTCGGCAGCCGCGCCGTCGGCGAGCGTCACGTCTCGCGCGGCTTCACCCGCGGTTCGGTCGAACGGATGATCGAGCCGGCACCATGGTCGGTGAACAGTTCCAGCAGGGTCGCGTTCGGCAGGCGCCCGTCAAGGATCACCACGGCGCGCACGCCGTCCTCGATCGCCTTCAGCGCGGTTTCGACTTTCGGGATCATGCCACCAGAGATCGAGCCGTCACCCACCATGCTGCGGACCTGGTCGGGGGTCAGCTGCGTGACGACCTCACCCTGCGCGTTCTTCACACCGGGCACATCGGTCAGCAGTAGCAGGCGGTCGGCCTCCAGCGCACCGGCGATGGCGCCGGCTGCCGTGTCGCCGTTCACGTTGAAGGTCTCGTTGGCGTCCATACCCGTCGCAACGGGGGCGATCACCGGGATGATGCCGGCGTCGAACAGGTCCTTTAGGACCTGCACGTTCATCTCGATCGGGCGACCGACGAAGCCGAGCTCGGGATCGTCCGCCTCGCAGACCATGAGGTCGTCGTCCTTGCCGGACAGGCCGACGGCGCGACCGCCCTCATCCATGATCGCCTGAACGATGCGCTTGTTGACGAGACCGGTGAGGACCATCTCCACGACTTCCACGATCTCTTTCGTGGTCTTGCGCTTGCCTCGCACGAACTCAGACTCGATGCCGAGCCGGCCGAGCAGATCGTTGATCATCGGCCCGCCGCCATGGACGACGACCGGGTTCATGCCGACCTGTCGCATCAGGACGATGTCGCGGGCGAACTCGGCCATTTCCTCGACCCCGCCCATGGCGTTGCCGCCGAACTTCACGACGACCACCGCGCCCGAGTAGCGCTGCATGTAGGGCAGCGCCTCGCTCAGTGTCCGCGCCGTCGCAATCCAGTCCCGGTCCATCGTCTGTGTCCTCATCGCCTGCATCCTTCAGGAGAGCCCGGCCACGATCGACCGGAGCGTCTCGATCCCATCGCCCTTTTCGGACGAGGTCAACACGATCTCCGGATAGGCGGCGGGATGGCGGGCGAGCGCCGCCCGCACCTGGTCCAGCACTTTCTCGCGGTCGGTGGCCTTAACCTTGTCGGCCTTCGTCAGGACGCACTGGAAGGTCACGGCGGCGCTGTCGAGCAGGCTCATGATCTCTTCGTCGACTTGCTTCACGCCATGACGGTGGTCGACGAGAACGAAGGCGCGACGCAGGGTCTGGCGCCCCTGCAGGTACTGCTTCAGCAGCGCCTGCCATTTCGCGACCACGGCGACAGGTGCATTGGCGAAACCGTAGCCCGGCAGGTCGACGAGGTAGCAGGCCTCGCCGATGGTGAAGTAGTTCACTTCCTGCGTCCGTCCGGGCGTGTTCGACGCCCGCGCCAGAGCCTTGCGGCCGGTCAGAGCGTTGATAAGCGTACTTTTCCCGACGTTGGAGCGGCCGGCGAAGCAGACCTCGACACGGTCGGCGGGGGGCAGACCGGACATGGCGACCACGCCCTTCAGGAACTCGACCTCACCGGCGAACATCTTGCGGCCGGCCTCCCGGGATTCATCGTCCGGGGTTTCGGCGAGGGGAAAGGGGAGGGACGTCATGCGAGCACCGCCGTATCGCCGAGCTTGAGAGTGCCGGGAGCCTTCACGACCACGCCGACGGTGAAATCCCTATGGCCGAACGTGTCGAGCACGTCGAGCGTGCGCACGTCGCGCTCTCCCGTCTCGGGGCTCGCGGCTGTCGACTGGCAGCGCCCGATCCGCTCGATCACCTCGACTTGGGACGTGCCAAGACGAAGGGATTTGCCGACCCACTCGAACTCTTCCCAGGGGGCGAGGCCGTCGAGCCAGACGTTGCAGCGAAAGCGATGCTCCGACAGGTCGGTGCCCGCGCGCTCGGACAGATCACGCAGGCTGGCGAGGTTGCCGACGGAGATCGTCGGTTCCTGTGCATCGGTCATACCACGCGCGCCGGAGCGGACGACCTTCACCGGCGCGGCACGGCCCTCCCCGACCAGCGGAGTAAGCCAGTCGATCAGCGTGGTCTCGTCCGCGACAGGATCCACCGTGATGGTCGGGCGGTCGGGGTGGCGCAGCTCGATCCGGTCGCCCACGCTCTTCGCTTCGACCGCCATGAGGGCCGGGGACGATGCGGCGCGGATGAAGTTCGGGCAGCGCGACCATTCACCGTCAACTGCGGTCCCCGCTTCGTGCAGGATGGCCCAAAGCCGATCGCCGGGGAACGTCTCCCCCGGCGACAGCGCGGCTTCGCTCACGGCTTCGCGTCCGACGGCCTTGATCGGATGCCGCCACAAGGACGCGATGGTCATCGTCATTTCTTGGCCGCGTCCGCCGGTTTGCCCCGGATATTGCCGAGGATGTCCGGTTTGTAGCCGTGGCTGCGCATGATGAGGTACTGCTGCAGGAACGTGATCGTGTTGTTGGTGATCCAGTAGAGCACCAGGCCGCTGGCGAAGCTGCCGAGCATGAACATGAAGACCCACGGCATCCACGCGAAGATCATCCGCTGCGTCGGGTCCGGCGGGGCCGGGTTCAGCTTCTGCTGCAGGAACATCGAGATCCCGAGCAGGATCGGCAGAATGCCGAGCGACACGATGAAGAAGATCGAGCCCGGATCCGGAGTGTCGTAGGGCAGCAGGCCGAACAGGTTCAGGATCGACGAGGGGTCGGGCGCGGACAGGTCGCGGATCCAGCCGATCCACGGCGCGTGACGCAGCTCCAGCGTGACGAAGATCACCTTGTAGAGCGAGAAGAAGATCGGGATCTGCAGCAGGATCGGGAGACAGCCCGAAGCCGGGTTCACCTTGTTCTTCTTGTAGAGCTCCATCATCCCCTGCTGGAGCTTCTGACGGTCGTCGCCGGCACGCTCCTTGAGCTTCTCCATCTCCGGCTGGAGCTCCTTCATCTTCGCCATGGAAGAGTAGGACTTGTAGGAGAGCGGGAAGAGTACACCCTTGATGATGACCGTCAGCAGGATGATCGACCAGCCCATGTTGCCGATCAGCTGGTTGAGGAAGTGCAGGACCGCGAAGATTGGCTTGGTCAGGAAGAAGAACCAGCCCCAGTCGATCGAGTCGATGAAACGGTCGATGCCGCTGGCCTGATAGTCGCGGATCGTCTCCCACTCTTTTGCACCGGCAAAGAGCAGGCTCTCGTTCGTCGCGGTCTGGCCCGGGGCGACTTCGACAGCGGGGAACACGCTTTCCGTCAGGAAGATGCCGTTTACCTCGCGCGCGACGGAGCGGAACGCCGTGCCGGGCGCGGGGATGAGGGTGGTCATCCAGTACTTGTCGGTGAAGCCGAGCCAGCCGTTCTCGGTCACCTCGATGCGGGACTCCTCGGCGATGACATCGGGAAGGTCGTCGTAGTCGATCTCTTCGAGCTCACCGTCGGACATCCGCACGACACCCTCGTGCAGGATGAAGAAGGGACGCGAATCCGGCTGACCGTGGCGGCGGACCTGGCCGTAGGGCTGGAGGCGGATCGTGTCTTCGGTGGTGTTCTCGACCGTCTGGTCGATGGTGAACATGTACTTGTCGTCGACGGAGATCGTCTTGCGGAAGATCAGGCCGTTGCCGTTGTCCCAGGACAGCGTGATCGGCTGGTCGGGCGTCAGCGTTTCGCCGTCCTCGATCTCCCAGACGGTGCTGTCACCGGGCACGTCGACGTCGCCCGCGCCGGAAAGCCAGCCGTGGACGGAATAGTAGGGCGTGTCGCCGCCGACGGGCGAGAGCAGCTCGACGAGGGGGGAGTCCGGGTCCAGCTCCTCGGTGTAATTCGAGAGGGAAAGGTCGTCGAACCGGCCGCCGAGCGTGTTGATCGAGCCGACGATGCTCGGCGTTTCGATCGCGATACGGGGGGCTTCGGGGGCCTCTTCGCTCGGCGCAGCGGGCTCGCCCGTACCGGATGCGGTGCCGGATGGGTCCAGACCGTCCTCGGTCGGCGGCGCGAGGTCGTCGCTGCCGGCATCGACCTGTTCGATCGGCTGACCATCGGAATCGGTTGCACCGGGCGCCTGCTCCGGCGGGGGGAAAACGAGGAACCAGACGAGGATCACCACGAAGCTGAGCGCCGTGGCGAGAAGAAGGTTCCGGTTCTGATCGTCCATCGAGACGCCCTTTATTTCTTGTGCGCGAGCCGTGCTGAGAGGGTAGGGCGGTTCAACAGACCGAGCGCCCAAAGGTCAAGGGGGTACGCGCCGTCTCGGCGAGGTGCGACATCACCTGCGCGTGCATGGGCGCACCGCGACGGCATGAGGCGGGTCTTCCTGCGCGGCAAATGGGGGACGTGGGCCTGTTCGGCGGCAACGAACGTCGGTTCGGTCCGCCCTGGTTAGCGACTCTCGCAAGGCGCTGGTTGATCGGGATCAGACTACGGCACTGTTATTTGCCGTGCGCGGAGGCTGCCTCGTGGGCGTCGGCCTTGGGGTCTCATGCAGACGGTTCGAATTGAGACCCTCGCCAGTCACTGCGATCCCCGGTCCGCTCGACCATAAGCCCTTAGCCCACGTCCCGCACGGTCTCTTCCCCGCTCGGCGGCCTCGTCCGCAGCCAGGTTGTCATGTCCTCCATCATCATCGGCCTGGTCAGAAGAAATCCCTGCATCTGAGCACAGCCGAGCCTTGCGAGCGCGCTTCGCTCCGCTTCCGTTTCCACGCCTTCCGCGAGCGTCACCAGGCCGAGGCGATCCGCCATGGTCAGGATCGCCTGCAACATCGGCTCCTGCTCCGGCTCGCGGTCGAGATCGCGCACGAAAGTCCGGTCGATCTTGATGCGCCGGATCGGCAGACGCCGCACGGTCGTGATGGAGCTGCTCCCGGTCCCGAAATCATCGAGGTCCAGCAGGCAACCCATGTCCGCAAGCCGCGCGAGGTTAAGCGAGACGCGCGGGTCCGACCCGTCGGTCATGACGGTTTCGAGCACTTCGACGGTCAGTCGGTCGGGCGAAAGACCCTCCGTCTCCAGCGCGCCGACGACACGCGCCGCGAGGGTCGGGTCCGACAATTCGGTGGTAGAGAGGTTCACCGCAACCGTCGGGACATGGAGGCCCTGCGCGTCCCACGTCCGAAGGGCCCGCAGCGCCTGCTCGAGAATCCGCTGGCCGAGGGCCGGCATCAGGCCCGACTCCTTCGCGGCCGGTAAAAAGCTGGCGGGCAGTGCGATTTCCTGATCGGAGGTCCGCCACCGGGCCAGTGCCTCTACTCCGGTAAGCCGGGCATCCTCCAGCGCGATCTGCGGCTGGAAGACGGCGACGATCCGGTCGGTTCGAAGTGCCTCCCTCAGGTCCTCGGCGAATCGGTAGCGCGCCGCGATCCGGTCGCGCAGCACCGGGCTGTACTGGACAAGCTGGCCGGGACCGGACTTGGCCGCACTGATCTGGGCGAGCGTCGCGCCTTGGAGCAGGGATGCTCCGGTTTCGCTTTCCGTGACGTCGGACCTCGCCGCTCCGATGGAGATCGCCGGTCGGAGGTCCACACCCGACACGCGGATCGGTTCCGTCAGGGCCGCGAGTAGCCGCTCGGCGAGCCGGGCGAGATCCTCGTCATTCAAGGGCGTGGTCGGCGAGAGGGCGAGGCCAAAGGTCGGTCCGTCCAGCCGCGCCCAGCAATCGACGCCACGCACCGCGCTCGAGAAGCGCCTGCTGACCGCGTCGAGCAATTGGTCGACGCCAATCCGCCCGAACCGTTCCTGTAGCGACTTGAATTCATCAAGCTCCACCACGAGCGCGGCGGTCACGAGCCCCTCCGCCCGCGCGCGTGCGAGCGCGAGGTCCAGTGACCGCTCCAGCGTGTCGCGGCGCACGAGGCCGGTCACGTTGTCCGTGTCCGCTGCGGCGGTATCGCGATGCGAGCCATAAATGCCGACCGCCAGTACCGCCGGCAGAAGAAACGCCGCGATAAGAAAGCCGGGTTGTTCAAAGACAAGCCAGCCCGCCACCGCAACAAGAGGTGCGATCGCGAGGGCGCGGGCCCGCAGAGGTGCGGGGCTGCCACGTATGCCGATCCGGCCAACTATTCGGTCGATAAGGCGCATTGAGTCCCCGCACAGCTCCCTCGGACCATAAGGCTCCGAGGTGAGTAACGGGTTAACGCAAGGACGGGGTCTCGTCGGATTCCTTCGCTTCGGACAAGGTAAGTCCGGCGAAATCGAACAATTTCGGGTCGAGCAGATGCGACGGGCGTGCATTCATCAGCGCCCGGAACATCACCTGCCGCCGGCCGGGCGAGTTCTTCTCCCACCCGTCGAGGATCTGTTTCACCTGCTGACGCTGCAGCCCGTCCTGGCTACCGCAGAGATCGCAGGGGATGATCGGATAGTTCATCGCCCTAGCGAAACGCTCGCAATCCGCCTCGGCCACGTGGGCGAGCGGGCGGTACAGGAACAGGTCGCCCTCTTCGTTCACCAGTTTCGGCGGCATCGTGGCGAGCCGGCCGCCGTGGAACAGGTTCATGAAGAATGTCTCGAGGATGTCGTCGCGATGGTGGCCGAGCACCACGGCAGAACATCCTTCTTCCCGCGCGATCCGGTAGAGATGCCCACGCCGAAGCCGCGAGCAGAGCGCGCAGAACGTCCGGCCCGCCGGAATCTTGTCCATCACGACGGAATAGGTGTCCTGGTACTCGATCCTGTGGGGCACGCCCATCTTCTCGAGGAACTCGGGCAGGACCGTCGCCGGGAAACCGGGCTGGCCCTGGTCGAGGTTGCAGGCGAGGAGTTCAACCGGAAGCAATCCGCGCCACTGCAACTCGTGCAGCACGGCGAGCAGGGTGTAGCTGTCCTTGCCGCCGGAAAGACAGACGAGCCATTTCGCACCGCGTTCGACCATGCCGTATTGCTCTATCGCCTCGCGGGTGTCGCGGACGATACGCTTGCGCAGCTTCTTGAACTCGGTCGAGGACGGTGCGCCCTCGAAGAGCGGATGGATGTCGTCGGCATTGTCGAACATGGGGCGGGATATGGCAGACGCGCGCGGTCCGGCAAAGGGAAAACTGCGTTATCCCGGGGCGGGTCAAGCGCCGCACGAGGCGCTCGCCAGAAGGTCCTACGAAGCGCCTTGCCACCCTCCGACGGGCCGCGGTGCCGCCTTTCAATCGGGGACGTTGTCGATGCCCGAGCCGCCCCACGGATGGCAGCGCAGTATGCGCCGCGCGGCCAGCCATCCGCCCTTCAGCGCGCCATGTTTTTCGAGCGCTTCCATGGCATAGGCGGAGCAGGTGGGCGTGTAGCGGCAGCCGTGCCCGACCCACGGCGACCACAGCAGCCGATAGGCCCGGACGGGCAGGGACAGAAGGAAGGCGGCGGGGCTCACCTGTGGACCTCGGCCAAGGCGGCGCGAAGATCCTCGCGCATGGTGGCGAAGTCATGGTCTGCAGTCGCCTCGCGGCGGCCGATCAGCACGTAGTCCCATCCGGGCTGGCCGTAAGCGGGCAGTTCTAGGCGGGCGATCTCCCGAAGGCGACGCTTGGCGCGATTGCGGGCCACGGCATTGCCGACCTTCTTGGAGCAGGTGAACCCGGCGCGCATGGTCGCATCGCCATCGTCGCGCTTTAGCGCCTGCAGATGGAAGCCGGGCGTGCCCTTGGAGCGTCCGCGATGCTGGCAGGCGAGGAAATCGGCACGTTGGCGGAGGCGTTCGGGGCTGGTCATAGGGAATCCCTCGCCTGGCGGTCTCCGCAATAACGCCGGATCCAGTCGAGGCTCACCTCGTCCGAAAGCCGGGCGACGCCGGGCGCAACAACTGCGGGTGCGAGCAGGTCGAGCGCCGTGCAGAGGCGAGCGAGCTCTACCGCAGGACTCATGCGCCGTTGCCTTTTGCCGGGCGGTCGACCGGACAAACGGAAACCGCCGCAGGCGAGGCCTCGGCGGTTCGGATCTCTTGCGCGATCATGTCGGCCGCATCGTGAGTGACCTCACGATGCAACGCGGGATCAGGCGCTGAGCTTCTTCCGGCCACGGGCGCGGCGGGCATTGAGGACCTTGCGGCCTGCCTTGGTCGCCATGCGGGCGCGGAAACCGTGACGGTTCTTGCGAACCCGGTTCGAAGGCTGGAACGTGCGCTTCATCGCGTCTCTCCATCGGTTGTCGCCGATTCCGCTGTGACCGGAATCAAGGCTGTCATGTAATTCGAAGCCCGTCCCATAAAGAGCGCTTCACGGCCTGTCAACGCGCTGACCGGGCGAAATCTGCAACATTCGCGGTCCATCGCCACTATGTAATGTTACAGGACCGGCATCCTCCTGGCCTAATCCATCAATGCGGCGTGAACGCGGTGGGTCGGGCCTCCTCACCGACCCATGTGACTGCCAGACAGAAGCTCTGCAACGCTGCGGGAGACGGAGACGAAATGACCGACATGCCCCGGGATCAAGACACCTCTCCATGGCTCAGGCGCCTTCCGCTCATTGCAGTGGTAATCGCGGCGGCACTCGGGGCGTTTTTCCTGCGCGACCAGCTGTCGTTCGACGCGCTGGCCGAGAACCGCGAGGCGTTGCTGCAGTTCCGCGACGACAATTACGTGCTGACCGCGCTCGGTTTCGTCGTGATCTATGCTCTTGTGGTGGCCTTTTCGCTGCCGGGGGCCACGGTGATGACCCTGACGGGCGGGTTCCTGTTCGCGACCTTTCCGGGTGTGCTCTTCAACGTCACGGCCGCGACGATCGGTGCGATCGGCATCTTCTCTGCGGCGAGGCTGGGGCTCGGCGACCGGCTCGCCGCGCGCATGGAGGCGGGCGAGGGGCTTGTGAGGCGCATCAAGGACGGCATCGACGAGAACCAGTGGTCGATGCTGTTCCTGATCCGGCTGATCCCCGCCGTGCCGTTCTTCGTTGCCAACCTCGTGCCTGCGTTGGTGGGCGTGCCGCTGTCGCGCTTCGCGATCTCGACGTTCCTCGGCATTATTCCCGGAGCGCTGGTCTACACGTCGGTTGGAGCCGGGCTGGGCGATGTTTTTGCGCGGGGCGAGACACCGAACCTCGGCATCATCTTCGAGCCGCACATCCTGCTGCCGATCCTCGGGCTCTGTCTGCTCGCGGCATTGCCGATGGTGCTGAAGGCCGTGCGCGGCAAGAAAGGGTTGTGAGCATGGAACGGATCAAGACCGACATCTGCATCATCGGTGCGGGATCGGGCGGGCTCTCCGTCGCGGCGGGCGCCAGCCAGATGGGCGCGAAGGTCGTTCTGCTCGAGGCGGGGGAGATGGGCGGCGATTGCCTCAACTACGGCTGTGTTCCGTCGAAGGCGCTGATCGCGGCTGGCAAGCAGGCCCACGCGGTGCGCAGCGGCGGCTACGGCGTCGCCCCGGTCGAGCCGGAAGTCGACTATGCCGGGGCGAAGGATCACGTCGCCCGCACCATCGCCGCCATCGCCCCGGTCGACAGCCAGGAACGCTTCGAGGGGTTCGGCGTCCGGGTGATCCGGGAGCACGGCCGCTTCATCTCCGAGACCGAAGTGCAGGCGGGCGACACCGTGATCGAGGCACGGCGCTTCGTCGTCGCCACCGGGTCTTCACCGTTCGTGCCGCCGATTGAGGGGCTCGACGGGGTCGAGGTCCACACCAACGAAACCATCTTCGATCTGCGCGACCGGCCGGAGCATCTGCTCATCATCGGTGGCGGCAATATCGGGATGGAGATGGCGCAGGCCCATGTGCGGCTCGGCTGCAAGGTGACGGTGATCGAGGGCAGCACACCGCTCGCCAAGGACGATCCGGAGCTGACGGCCATCGTTCTCGACCGGCTGCGCGCCGAAGGCGTCGAGATCGTCACGGGCGCGCAGGCCAACCGGGTCTCCGGCGGAGAGGCCATCACGGTCCACACGGAGAAAGGCGATTTCACGGGCTCGCATCTGCTGATGGCAGTCGGCCGCAAGGTGAATGTCGAGGGGCTCGACCTCGACAAGGCCAATGTCACGTGGAGCAAGACGGGTGTGGAGGTCGGCGACGACCTGCGCTCGACCACGAATCGCCGGGTCTATGCCGTCGGCGACGCGGCGGGGGGGCTGCAGTTCACCCATGTCGCCGGCTACCACGGCGGGATCGTCGTGCGCTCTGCCGTGCTGGGGCTGCCCGCGAAGGCCAAGACCAGTCATATTCCGTGGTCGACCTACACCGACCCGGAGCTGGCGCAGGTCGGGCTGACCGAGGCGCAGGCGCGGGAGCAGCATGGCGACAAGCTTACCGTCGTGCGCGCGAATTATGACGAGAACGACCGCGCGCAGGCGGAAGCCAAGACCACGGGCTTGCTGAAGGTCATGGTGGTGAAGGGCCGACCCGTCGGCGCCTCGATCGTCGGGGCACAGGCGGGGGAAATGGTCGGCTTCTGGTCACTGGCGATCGCCAACAACCTCAAGATGTCGGCAATTTCCAACAGCGTGCTACCATATCCCACGATCGCCGAGATTAACAAACGCGCCGCGGGCGCCTATTTTAGTCCGAAGCTCTTCGAGAGCGATCTTGTAAAGAGGGTGGTTCGCGTCGTTCAGAGGTGGCTGCCCTGAACGAAGGATAGTCATGCTCAACTCGCTGTCCGGGCGTTTCCTGATCCTCACCACGGTCTTCGTTATGTTGGCCGAGGTGCTGATCTTCGTGCCCTCGGTCGCGCGGTTCCGCGAGGATTACCTTCTCCTGCGCCTCGAACGGGCGCAGATCGCTTCCCTCGCGCTTTTGGCCGACGACATGATCGATCAGGACCTCGAGCAGGAGCTGCTGGACAATGCCGGGGTCTTCAACGTCGTGCTGCGGCGGGATGAGGTGCGCCAGCTCGTGCTGTCGTCGCCGATACCGGAGCAAATTCACGAGACGATCGACCTGCGCGACAACCGGCCCTTCACGCTCATCAGGGACGCACTGGCGCGGCTGCTCGACCCGGCTGACCGGATCATCCGGGTGATGGGCAACCCCGTCCAGGACGGCGGCCTGTTGATCGAGGTGACGATGGAGACCGGGCCGCTCCGCATGGCGATGATCGATTACGGGCTTCGCATTCTCGCGCTGTCGGCCGTCATATCCGTCGTGACCGCGTTCCTCCTGTTCCTCGCCGTGCGCGCCCTTCTCGTGCGGCCAATCAAGGGCGTCGTCGGCGCCATGCAGAGCTATGCCACTGCGCCCGAGGACGCGCGGCGCATCATCACGCCCTCCGCCGGTATCCGCGAGCTGCGCGAGGCCGAGGAAGCACTGGCGTCGATGCAGACGCAGCTGACCGGCGCGCTCAAGCAGAAGGAGCGGATGGCCCAGCTTGGCGGGGCGGTCAGCAAGATCAGCCACGACCTTCGCAACATGCTGACCTCCGCCCAGCTCTTCACCGACCGGATCGAGGGGTCGGACGATCCGCTCGTGCGGCGGATGGCGCCGAAGCTCGTCAATTCGATCACGCGCGCCGTCAACCTGTGCGAGACGGTGCTGGCCTTCGGGCGCGTCGAGGAACCGCCCCCCGCGCTGAACCGTGTCGGGCTTGCCTCCATCGTGTCCGACGTGGTGGAGGCCGAGCGTCTCGCCGCGGGAGAGCATGACCTGTCCTTCTCCGAGGACATCCCGGCGTCGATGACGATCCGCGCTGACGGAGAGCAGATTTACCGGGTGATCTCGAACCTCGTGCGCAACGCCCGGCAGGCGATCATCTCGACCGGCAAGCCCGGCGAGATCTGCATCTCGGCGAGCGAGGACGACGACGCCTGGTGGATCCGCATCACCGATACCGGACCGGGCCTGCCTGCCAAGGCACGGGATCACCTGTTCCAGCCTTTTCAGGGCGGCGCAACGAAGGGCGGCTCCGGCCTCGGCCTCGCGATCTCCGCCGATCTCGTGCGCGGTCACGGCGGCCGCGTGGAGCTCGCGAAGTCCGACGGAGACGGCACCTCGTTCCTGATCCGCCTGCCGAAGTCCAACGTCTCTCTGCCCGAGGCCGCGGAGTAGCGGTGCCTTCGCGTCATCGCTCCGCAAGTGGATTTCTCGGATGGGACCCCTTGCATCCGTCCGGCACTCCGTCTAAGTCCGGCGCCTACGCGCTGGTAGCTCAGTTGGATAGAGTACCTGACTACGAATCAGGGGGTCGGGGGTTCGAATCCTCCCCAGCGCGCCACTTTCCCTGTTCGCGCTGAATGTCTTTCACCTTTGGTGATCTTTATGCTGTTCCGGTGACGTCACGCTGACAGTTCGCGGGGATCGTGTCGTGCTCGCTCGCTCGCTTTGCTTTGGTGAGCCATCATGGCCCGCAGTTACCTGCTTCCTTCTCATCCCTGACTGCACCGACGGACTGTAATCACGCAGAATTCTGCGCGACCCGACCAAACGGTCGGATCGACCTTGAGGCTTCTTGGATTGTCCGGTCTTGTCCCCTCCGAGGAGTGAGGAGAATTCCATGTCAGCTACCCCCGCCTGGTTGCAGGAGCGGACCGTTCGCAAGCTGGTCGAGGCCAACCCGATGCACGGCAATCCATTGCGGACACGGGCCGATCTCGGTCGTGCCGCGTCGGACATGATCGCGCCGTTGCTGCCCCTGATGTCGGAAAGCCGGGCGCGGATCCGCATCGGTGTCGGCGGCGCGCACTACAGTTCCGAAGCCGCCGAGATGGAGAGTTTCGCACGCCCGCTCTGGGCGCTGGCGCCGCTGGTCGCAGGTGGCATAGGCCATCCGAACGCGACGGACTGGGCGATCGGACTGATGAACGGCACGGATGCCGATCACCCTGACTACTGGGGCGACGTGAACCGCTTCGATCAGCGCATGGTCGAAATGGCCGGTCTGTCGCTCGGCATACTGCTGGCGCCCGACACGTTCTGGACACCGATGCCCGAGGCCGCCCGCGCGCGCACCGCAATGTGGCTGCGCTGGATCAATGCCTATCCGCCGGCGGACAACAACTGGCTGTTCTTCCGCGTGCTGACCAACCTCGCCCTGCGCTCTGTCGGCGAGCACTGGGATGAGGGGCTCACGCGTGCCGCGCTGGACCGGATCGAGCAGTTCCACATCGAGGGCGGCCATTACCGGGACGGCACCTGGTATCAGCTGGATTACTACACACCCATGGGGATGCACTTCTATGGTCTGATCATCGCCCAGCTGGTGCCCGACCTGTTCCCAGATCTCGCCCAGCGCTACCGCGAGCGGGCACGCACCTATGCGCAGGATTTCCAACACTGGTTCGCCGGGGACGGCGCGGCCGTGCCGTTCGGACGCTCGATGACTTACCGCTACGCGCAGGGCGCGTTCTGGGCGGCCTGCGCCTTTGCCGGCGAAGAGGTGCTGCCATGGGGCCGGATCAAGGGGCTGCTGATGCGGCACCTGCGTTGGTGGGCGGACCGGCCCGTGACCGACCGCGACGGGATCCTGACCATCGGCTACGGTTATCCCAACCTGCTGATGTCCGAGGCCTATAATGCGCCTGGCTCTCCCTATTGGGGGCTGAAGTCCTTCCTGCCGTTGGCGTTGGGCGAGGATCACCCGTTCTGGACCGCCGAGGAAGAGGCGCCGGACGCGCTTCCGACCGGGCGTCACCTTTGCCGGCCTGCTGGAACCGTGACCCGGCGCGCCGCGGAGGATGCGCTGATGCTGACCGGCGGTCAGGACGGGCGGGAGCACCGCTACTCTGACGCAAAGTACGGCCGCTTCGCCTATTCCTCGGCCTTCGGCTTTTCTGTGGCATCGGACGCATGGGGTGACCGGGTCGACCGTCATGCGGTGGATTGCGGCCTCTCCATGTCGCGCGACGGGCTGAGCTGGCTGTCCCGCGCGACGATCACCGAGGCGGGGATCGACGGCGACATGGCTTGGGGGCGCTGGGCGCCTGACGGCGGCCTGACGGTGGACAGCTGGCTGGACCTCGGCCCAGAGGGGTGGCACGTGCGGCTGCACCGGGTCGTGACCGATGTGCCGATCGAACTGGCCGAGGGCGGGTTCGCCATCGACCGGGCCGGGGACGGTCACCTCACCCCCGACGACTGGATCACCGAGGCGTCGGGAGAAGCGCGGGTGCGGACCCGCTCTGCCCTGTCTTGGTTGCTGGACCTCACGGGCGGACGCGAGGGCCGCATCATGCGGGCAGCGCCGAACACCAATCTGCTCTATCCCAGGACGTTCTTCCCTCGGCTGTCGGGCCGGGTCGAGGCCGGTGAGACCTGGATCGCCACGGCGGTCATGGGGCTGACCGATCCCGACGCGACCCCGGTCGCGTTCGAATTACCGGAGACGGCGCGCGCGCTTCTGACGCGCGAAGGCGTGGAACTGTCGGGTTGGCGCGGGCTTGGGGCGTCACCCGCGACCTGAGCCGCAGTGCCCGCGGTCTTAGCTGGCCGCGGGCGTCGGCACCGCGACCTGGCCCAGTCGCTGACTGTGGAGCAGGGCGCGGTGGCGGTCCTGGCTGCCGATCAGGTGGGCCATCATCGCCTCTTCCGCGGCGTCCTTGTCGCTGGCCGAGATGGCGCGGACGATCGCCTCATGTTCCTTGATCAGCAGGATGCGATAATCGCGTCGGGTTTCCTCGTCGGAATGCGGTATGAATGAGGAGGGCGGCACCAGCGCCTCGCCCACGCGGCGCATGAAGTCGGTGAACTGGCCGTTGTTGGTCGCCTCGGCAATCGCGTAGTGCAGCCGGTAGTCGTCGTCGCGAAACGCATCGCCGCCGGCATCGACATGCTGGCAAAGCGCGGCGTGCCGGTCGAGGATGCGCTCTTCCTGAACCGGTGAGCGCCGCACGGCGGCCAGTCCTGCGGCTGCGACCTCGAGCGGAGTGCGGAATTCCAGCAGTTCCAGCGTCGAGGCGAGCCAGGCCGTCTCGGTCGAGCGGCGCCGCGCGAGGTCCAGCACGAATACGCCGGCCCCCTGATGCGCCTCGACCAGCCCATCGAGCCGCAGTGTCGCGATGGCTTCGCGCACCACCGTCCGGCTGACACCGTGGGTCTCGGTCAGCTGGGCCTCGCTGGGCAGCTTGTCACCGGGCGCGAAATCGCCGGACAGGATCGCGCGGCGCAGATCGTCGGCGATGGCCCGGGCGCGGGTGTCGGCCTTGCGGGGGGCGGCGGATTTCATGCGTCTGTCTCCGTCCAGGTTCCCATGACCTCAATCCGGGTCAGGGCGGGGAATGGCGAGTCGAGGTCGGCGCGGCGCAACCGGTCGAGCGTGATTTCCTCTACCTCTCGCGGTGTGACCTCGAAGGGCTGGCGGGCGTCGGTCTTGATGAGCGACAGCTCGACGCTGTCACCACCCGCGGGGTCGCCGAAGGTCACTGTGGCGCGATCCCACCAGCTGTCGTGGGGGAAGTCCGCCCGCAGTGTCAGGGCGATCTCGTCGATCTGGACCAATCGACCGAACCGGATCGTCAGCGCCGCGTCCGGATCCTGCGCAATCCCCCAAGAGGTCCAGGGCCAGCGGCCGTGATCCTCGTTCGCGACCTCGCCGTCGATGGCGCAGCGGGCAGCGAAGCCGGCCTCGCCCCGCGTAATGACGGTCGCGTCGGCATGGGGGAAGCCGGTCGAGTCTGCGTGGTCATGCGGGTTCAGCGCCAGATCCCGGCGTGTCGCCAGCTCTTCCGGGCGAGCCAGACGCGCCATCAGGCGGTGCAACTCTCCGGTGAAGGCCGTGGGGGCGTAGCCCTCGGTCGCGCGACTGAAGGGCACGGGCATCTCGAACCCGCCGTCGGGCAGGTGGACCAGCGAGGGCGCCAGTCCTTGGTCGAGCGACAACATCAGCGTGCTGCCCCGCGGTGCGGTCACTCCGAGCCGGGTGCCCTCGGCGTAGGGTGCGCGGTGTACCAGCGCGAGCTCCGTCTCGGCGGCATGGCCGGCAATGGTTGTGCCGTCGGGGGCGATGATGAAAAGCTCGATCATGGTGTCCTCTGGTCAGTCTATCGTCACGGCGGCGGAACTGCCACGCACGTTGCCGGACAGGCGCCAGACGCCGTCCGGCCAAGAGGCGGCAAGCCGGGGATCGGCGACGGGCACATGGGTGATCACCATGTCCTCCAGCCCCTCGGTCGCGATCCGCGCGAGAGCGGGCAACAGCACCTCGTTGCCCGCAAGCTCGGGACGTTCGGCGAACAGCAAAGTCAGGGTCGCGGGCAGGGCGCCGTCATAAGTGTCACGGATTAGCACTTGTTGGCCGCGCTCCAGAGTCACGTCCCGCCGGGCGCTCGTCAGCCGCGCCTCGGCAGGCCAAGCGGGGGCCATGTCCATGGTGATTTTCGCATGTTCGGGGCCGAAATCCGTCGCGACGTCACGCGCACCGTGCGCTTCTCCGGGCGATTGCATGACGCCACCGAAGGTCGGCAAGTTGTGCCAGCCGGATTGCATCGTCCAGATCTCGTAACGGCGATCCGAGAAGGTGTGGGCGGTGTAGGTCTCTACCCCGAGGTCGATCAGTACGGGCCGCCCGGACTTGTAGAGGATGACGGAACCGACGTCGTTGTGATTGTGGCTGTCGCCGTTGTCGCCGGCCTTGACCGCGAGGGTGAAGGTCCGGTCGCGGGCGATGAACAGGCCGGACCCCGGATACCACGCGTCGCGCGGTGCCGGGGTAGGCGGCGGAGGCGCAGAAAGGTCCGCGGCGTGCTGCACCTGAAGCAACCGATACCAAAGGTTGATCTCGTCCGGCAGGTCGGACCAACCCTCGGCCGTTGCGTCGCGATGCGCCCAAGCGGTCAGGCGGTCGCTGCCGACCGCTTGGCCGAAGAGCCACTCCCGCGCGGTCGCGCGCTCGCCGACAGCGGGGCAATCCGCGAAGTTCAGGTAATTTTGCCCGGCGACATGGGCGCTCTCCACGTACTCGGCGATGTTGCGCACCTTTGGCGTCGCCAGCACTGCATCCATGCTTCCGGGGGCCGCGCGGTTGACCAGCGTCAGCGCGCCCCACAGGCACAGCCCTGCGTGGCGGTAATACATTGCGCCCTCTTCGCAGGCGCCGTCTTCGGCGTAGTCGGCCAGGAAGGCGTCGAGGCTCGGCAGGGCGCGCGACAGGACGGCGCGCCGCCGGTCGGGGCCAAGCGGTCGGACGAGGGCGGCGAGCAGGACATTCTGGGTGATCCATGTCGTCCAGTTGTTAGTCGGCCCGTCGACATTGCCCATCCACCAGTAATCGCGGGCCAGGTAGGGTGCGAGGATACGGCGGTCGACCTCGGCGTCGGCACGGGCGACAAGACCGGGCAGGGCGGCTTCCAGAGGCTCGCCAAGCACATCCAGGATCGTGGCGACGAGCCCCCCGGTCTCGGCCGCGAACAGATCGACCACCGGATCGTCGGGATCGGGCAGAGGGCGGCGCGCCCCGCCACGCGGCTGCGCGTTGTGCGCCGGCAGCTGCCAGCCCGTTTCCTCGAGAATAAGCCAGAGCCCATCTGCGATATCGTCGAGCCGCGCGCCGGTGCCCTCGGCCAGCTCCGCCATGACAAGGGCATTCAACTTGCGGCGGCGAGTGAACCAGCCGGCCTCATAGTTCGCGCGGTTTCCGGTGCGCGTAAAGGCGGCAAAGCCGGTGGCGGTGAGGTGCGGCCAGTCGAGCGTCGCGAACTCGTCACCACGAGCGATCAACTTGTCGCGCACGTCCGAATCAAGTTGCCCCCAATAGGCGCGGTCAGACCAGGGTGGAGCGCAGGATAGTTGCCGTGCATTGAGCGCGGACGCCAAGGGTATCCCCATAATACAAGGCGAATAATCGGCTGAAACTGGCGCGGATCGGCTCACGGTCTTTCTGTCCCTGTATTTGTAATTGACTTGTTACATGCTGTTAGACAAGTTAGCAACAAGTTGTCCGCCGCGGGAATCGGAGGCGTCGGGCGAAGACTTGGGAGGACTTATGTCGAGCGCCGATACGGACCTCGAGGTTGCGGTCAAGCAAGCTCAGCGCCCGCTGCTGACGCGTGCGCAGCGCAAGCGCCGTGCGTCGCTTGTCGCCTACTCGTTCATCGCCCCGAATTTCCTCGGCTTCGTGATCTTCACGCTCGGGCCGATCTGCGCGGCGTTCGCGCTGGCGTTCATGCACTGGGATGGCAACAACCCGATCGAGTGGGCCGGGCTGGACAACCTGTTCAAGCTCTTCGAGGACCGCGCCTTCAAGGCCGCCCTGTGGAACACGATCGTCTACACGGTTTTTTCGGTGCCACTGACGCTGGCCGCCGCGCTGGGCGTCGCGGTGCTGCTGAACGGCAAGATCCGGGGGCGCAACTTCTTCCGGACCGCGATGTTCTTTCCCTACGTCGCGTCCCTCGTCGCCGTCGCCGTGGTCTGGAACATGCTGTTCAACCCCGCGATGGGGCCGGTGAACATGATCCTCTACACGCTGGGCGTCGATCCGAGCAACCTGCCCGGCTGGGCGGCGGACCGGAACTACGCCATGGCCACCGTGATCCTGTTCGGGGTCTGGAAGGATCTCGGCTACTTCATGGTTATCTACCTCGCCGGGCTGCAGGGCATACCGCGCGAACTGTACGAGGCCGCCGACATCGACGGCGCCAACAGCTGGCAGAAATTCTGGCGCATCACGGTGCCGCAGCTGGCGCCGACGACCTTCTTCGTCACGGTCATCATGACGATCCAGTCGTTCAAGGTGTTCGACCAGATCTTCATGATCACGCAGGGCGGGCCGGGCACCTCCACGCTGGTGTTGGTCTACCACATCTACAACGAGTCCTTCGTATCCTGGGACCTCGGATACGCCAGCATGGTCGCGATGGTACTGTTCCTGATCGTGCTGACCGTCACCGTCATCCAGTTCCGTTTCACTCGCGAAACCGACTGAGGGGATCGACATGTCCACGACCGCCGATACCGCCGCTACCGTCCGCAGGCCCACGCGTCCGCGCCGCCGCCGCATCAAGCCGGGTCGTCTCGCGCTCTATGCCGGGATCCTCGTAATCACCGCGATCATGGTCTTGCCGTTCATCTGGATGCTCTCGGCATCGCTGAAGCTCGACCGCGAAGTGTTTGCCTTTCCGATCCAGTGGATCCCCGAGGCACCGCGCTGGCAGAACTTCGTCGACATCTGGCAGATGATCCCGCTGGCGACCTTCGTCTACAACACTGCGAAGATCACCGTGATCGTGACACTGCTTCAGCTGTTCACCTCGAGCTTCGCAGCCTATGCCTTCGCCAAGCTGGACTTCCCCTACCGCAACGTACTGTTCCTCGGCTACATCGCCACGATCGCCGTGCCGTGGCACGTCTACATGCTGCCCCAGTTCCTGATGATGCGCGAGTTCGGGCTGAACAACACGCACATGGCGCTGATCTTCCTGCAGGCCTTCACCGCCTTCGGCGTCTTCCTGATGCGGCAGTTCTACATGTCGATCCCCGACGAGCTGTGCGAGGCAGCCCGGATCGACGGCATGAGCGAGTACCAGATCTGGTGGCGCATCATGCTGCCCCTTTCCAAGCCGGCGCTGTCGACGCTGTGCATCTTCACCTTCGTCGCGACGTGGAACGACTTCCTCGGACCGATGATCTACCTCACCGAAACCGAGCTGAAGACCATCCAGATCGGGCTGCGAATGTTCATCTCGGAATATTCGACCGAGTACGGGCTCATCATGGCGGCGTCCGTCGTGTCGCTGATCCCTGTGCTGATCGTCTTCCTCTCTCTGCAACGGTTCTTCGTCGAAGGCATCGCCTCGACCGGATTGAAAGGCTGACCCCCATGACGCTGCAAACCCGCATAGAGGCCATTGCGCCGCTGACCGATGTCGAACGGGACGCCGCGCTCGACGCCGCCTGCGCCCAGGTGCGCCGCAATCTGCCGGACTTCACCTACAGCGCGCAGAACCATTCGTCGGTGAAAAACGTCTATCCCGCGGTGGAGAACAACCAGTGGACCGCCGGCTTCTGGCCCGGACAGATCTGGCTGGCTTACGAGCACACGGGCGACCCGGTGTTCCGCCACGCCGCGCAGATCCAAGTACAGAGCTTCCTGCACCGGATAGAGAACCGCATCGCGACCGATCATCACGACATGGGCTTCCTCTATTCGCCGACCTGCGTGGCGGCATGGAAGCTGGTGGGAGACGAGGACGGCAAGCGCGCCGCGATCCTCGCAGCCGACCAGCTGCTCGAGCGGTTCCAACCGGTCGGCCAGTTCATTCAGGCATGGGGCCGCAAGGGCAACCCGGACGAATACCGCTACATCATCGACTGCCTGCTCAACCTGCCGCTGCTCTATTGGGCGACGCGCGAGACCGGCAACGAGACCTATCGGGAGCATGCGCTGATCCACGCCCGCACGACGCTAGCGCACTCGATCCGGCCGGACAACTCGACCTGGCACACCTTCTACATGGACCCCGAAACCGGTGAGCCGGTGCGCGGCGTCACCAATCAGGGCTATGCCGATGACAGCTCCTGGGCGCGGGGGCAGGCTTGGGGCGTCTACGGCATGGCGCTGAGCTATCGCTACGAAAGCCTGCCGGAATACCTCGAAACCTTCGAGAAGCTGCTCGACTACTACCTGTCGCGGTTGCCTGACGACCTCGTCCCCTACTGGGACATGATCTACACCGACGGGGAGGAGCCGCGCGACAGCTCCTCGGCGCTGATCGTCGCCTGCGGTCTGCTGGAGATGGCTGACCTCGTGAACGAAGACGACCCCCGCGCCTCGGGCTGGCGCGAGCTGGCCCGCCGCATGGTTGGCAGCATCGTGCGCGATTACGCCGTCACCGATCCTGCCGTCTCGAACGGGCAGGTACTGCATGGCACCTACTCCAAGTCCACGCCTTACAACACCTGCAAGGGCGAAGGCGTCGACGAGTGCGTGAGCTGGGGCGACTACTACTACATCGAGGCGCTGACCCGTCTGAAGGGGGGGTGGTCCACCTATTGGTGAACCGCCCGGAGGAGAAACGGACATGGCAGAGATTTCCCTGCGGAAGCTGAACAAGACCTATGGCGCGCACGAGGTCATCCACGACATCGATCTGTCGATCGAGGACAAGGAGTTCGTGGTCCTCGTCGGCCCGTCGGGCTGCGGCAAGTCCACGACCCTGCGGATGATCGCCGGGCTCGAGGAAGTGTCCGACGGCGAGCTCTGGATCGGCGACAATCTCGTCAACGACGTGCCGTCAAAGGACCGGGACATCGCGATGGTGTTCCAGAACTACGCGCTCTACCCGCACATGACGGTCTACAAGAACATGGCCTTCGGCCTCGCCCTGCGCCGCGCCAAGGAGTCCGAGATCGAAACCAAGGTCCACGAGGCCGCGCGCATCCTCGACATCGAGCATTTGCTGAACCGCAAGCCAAAGGCCCTGTCGGGCGGTCAGCGCCAGCGGGTCGCGCTGGGACGGGCGATGGTGCGCAACCCCGAGGTTTTTCTTCTGGATGAGCCGCTGTCGAATCTCGACGCCAAGCTGCGCGGCACCATGCGGGCCGAGATCACCAAGCTGCACAAGCGGCTGGATGCCACGTTTGTCTATGTCACCCACGACCAGGTCGAGGCGATGACCATGGCCGACCGCATCGTCGTCATGCGGGACGGAAACATCCTACAGGTGGACAAGCCGCAGAACCTCTACGACCGGCCGGTCGATATGTTCGTCGCGGGCTTCATCGGGGCGCCGCAGATGAACCTGTTGCCCGCCGTGCTGCGCCGCACCGACCATGGCTATGCTGCGGAGTTCGACGGCATGCCCATGGCGCTGCCCGATACAATGGCGACGGACCGCCTCGCCGCCTATGTCGACCGGAATGTTGTTCTGGGCCTGCGCCCCGAGGATCTGCACGAGGCGCCGCCCCCGACCGTGGCACCTGATCGGTTAGCCCCGCTGGCCGGCATCGTCGACCTCGCAGAGCCTCTGGGGCCGGAGAAGCACCTGTCGCTGACCGCTGGCGGTCAGCTGCTGATCGCCAAGGTCTCGGCCCGTTGCGCCGCCGATGTGGGCGACCGGATCGAGCTGGTAGCCGACATGAGCCACGCGCACCTGTTCGATCCCGAAACCGAGCGGTCGATCCTGCACGGCATGGACGGCTGAGGAGATGCAGGCGCTCTCCCGTCTCTGGACACGCGAAGGACCGGGCGTTTCGCGCGATGACATGCTGCCCAGCCGGTGTCTGCCCCTGTTCGGGGCGACCGTCCGGCGCGAGGCAGGAGAATTGCTGACCCTGAACCTGCTGATGCTGCTGGCCTCCTTGCCGCTTATCACGGCGCCTGCGGCGTTCGTCGCCGGGGCGCGGATCTCGCTCGACATGGCGGCGGACCGGCCGCGCTACTTGTGGCGCGACTTCTGGCGCGGCTTCGGGGCTGTGGTCCTTCGCGCCACTGGCGTGGCGCTGCTCTTGATGCTGGCGCTGCTCGCGGCGGGTTGGTCGACGTGGATCTGGGCGCAGATGATCGCCGCTCGACCGCTCGCCGCCGCGCCCGCGTCGGTCTCGGCCTGCGTCACGCTGGCCATCGCCGCCGTGGGTCTCAGGGCGCTCATCTTGGTCGCTGCCGAACGCAATGCTCGCCTAGGGCTGTGGCGCCGCGCCGCCTTGGCATCGCTGGCCGCACCCGGGCGGTCGCTGGCGGGCCTCGCCGCGTTCGCTGCCGCGCCGGGCCTGACTTTGCTGTTCTACCCGCTGTCGGTCCTGCCGGGGCTGATCATGACTTTTTCGCTCGGGACGCTCGCCGCGACGATCGCGCTGCGCCCCGCTGATACCGCGCGACGGGCGGGACGCCCTTCGCAAACCGTGGAGGAGGAGACCACACCATGAAGACCTTGATGAAGACGACGATCCTTGCCGGGTTGCTGTCGCCTATGGCCGCGATGGCCCAGGACGAACAGGTGACCCTGAATTGGGTGCTCTGGGGCATGAACAACGAGAACTACTGGGTTCCGTTGATGGAGGCCTACGAAGAGAAGAACCCGAACATCACGTTCGAATACACCGACCTCGGCTCGGCGGATTACAGCACCATGCTGATGACCCAGCTGACCGGTCGTGCCGAGAACATCGACATCGTGTCGATCAAGGACACGCCGAGCTACGCCGACCTCATACGCACCGGCAACCTCGTCAACCTGACCGAGGAGCTTGAAGAGCCGGTCGACCCCGAACCCTATGCCGGCGCGATCGAGCAGCTGACGGTGGACGGGTCGCTTTACGGCCTCCCGTTCCGGTCTGACATCTGGCTGCTATACTACAACAAGGACATTTTCGACGCGGCGGGCGTCGAATACCCGACCAACGACATGACCTGGGCCGAGCATGACGAGCTGGCGCGCGAGTTGACGTCCGGATTCGGCGTCAACAAGGTCTACGGCTCGCACTTCCACACCTGGAATTCGCTGGTGCAGGTATTTGCCACGATGGATGGCGAGAACACCCTGATCTCCGACGATTACAGCTTTCTTCAGCCCTACTACGAGCGTGTGCTGTCGCTGCAGGAAGACGGTGCGATCCAGGACTATGCCGCGTTGCAGACGTCCCAGACGCACTATTCCGGGCCGTTCTACAACAGTCAGGTCGCCATGATGCCGATGGGCACGTGGTTCATCGGCACGCAGATCGCAAAGGTGGAGAGCGGCGAGAGCCTGTCCTCGAACTGGGGTCTCGCCAGCATGCCGGTGCCCGAGGGAGTCGAGCCGGGCACCACGGCCGCCACCCTGACGCCGCTTGGCGTCAACGCGGCCTCCCCCAACAAGGAAGAGGCGCTGGACTTCGTCCAGTGGGCTGCTGGACCCGAGGCGGCGGAGATCCTCGCTGGCTTCGGTAACATCCCGGCGTTGCGCAACGACGAAGTGATCGAGGCCATCGCCTCGCTGCCGGGCTTCCCCGATGACGAGACCAGCCGCGAGGCGCTGCGCCCGACGCAGACTTACCTCGAGATGCCGGTCGACATGCGCTCGTCCGACATCGGGCTACTGCTGAACCGCAACCATCAGAACATCATGACGCAGAACGTTTCGATCGAGGAAGGCATCGAAGACCTCAATGCCGACATCGCCGAAGTTCTGAACTGATCCGGCGCCGCAGATGAGACCGGGGGCGGGGGACATCTTCCGCCCCCACCCCCACGTCAAAGAGGATTTCATGGCCGACAGCCGTACCGACTGGCTCCCTTGGGAGCGGACCGAGGCCGACCTTGCCTCGGACGCCCAGGTCGCGCGCCGCGCCGAGCTGGCCGTAAGCGCCGGAGCCCGGATCGATTCCATGACCTACGTAGCAGAGGAGGCGCGCGTCTTCACGCAGTCGCTGAACATCGGCGCTCACGGCTTGATCGCGGCGGGCGCGCTTTTGCGTGGCGATCTGACGTTCGGCGCGCATTGCAGTGTGAATCCCTATGCCTGTCTGTCGGGCCGCGTGGCCTGCGGCGACGGGGTGCGGATCGCATCGCTGGCCACGCTGGTCGGCTTCGACCATGGCACGGACAACCCGGACCTGCCGATCTACCGCCAGCCGCTGATCACCCGTGGGATCGAGATCGGCGACGATGTCTGGATCGGGGCAGGGGCCGTGATCCTGGACGGTGCCCGCATCGGGTCGGGCGTGGTCATCGCCGCAGGGGCCGTGGTCAAGGGCGAGGTGCCAGACCGCGTGATCGTCGGCGGCGTCCCCGCGCGCATCCTGCGTCACCGCGACGGCCCCGCCGCGCCCGCAATCACCGGCAAGGCCGACCCGCTGGACCAGCTGGGCGCCGCCGCATCCCGGGACTGGCGCGCCGTCATTGATTTGCATCGCACACCCGAGGGCTTCGCCTCTCCCGACGCGGCGGAACGAGTAGGCCCGGCCATCCGCCACCTGTGCGACGCCATCGAACTCGAGGCCGGGTTCGGCGGGACCGACGAGGTCGCAGAGCGCGATGCCACCGTCCGCATGCTGCAGGCGATGCAGGACCAGACCACCGGCCTGTTCCCCGATCCCGATCATCCCCACGACGGCCCGCCCGAGCGGGACGGGATCGCGCTTTACAACGTCATCGCTGTCGGTGGAGCGCTCGCCTGCCTCGACGCCGCCCCCGCCTACCCGGTCGCACTGGTCGAGCAGGGCGGCGACTGGCTGTCCGGGCAACTCGACGGCCTCGACTGGCGCGGCAACCCTTGGGGCTCCGGCGCGACGACCGACACGCTCGGCACCGCGCTCTGGCTGAACCGCCGGCACTTCGGCCAAGGCAGCGCACGCGAAACGTTGTTCGGCTGGCTGACGCTGGCCGCCGATCCGCACTCGGGCATATGGTCGGGCAAGGTCGACGACGACTGGCTGCTGGCGGTGAACGGATTCTATCGCGCCAGCCGGGGCAGCTACGCGCTGCACGGTTTGCCGCTGCCTTATGCCGACCGGACGATCGATACCGTGCTGACCCATTGGGCCGCGCATGACGGGTTCCGCAATGACCAACGCACGGCCTGCAACCTGCTGGACGTGGTGCACCCGCTCTGGCTCTGCCTGCGCCAGACCGACCACCGCCGCGCTGAGGCCGAGAAGATCGCCCATGAGGTGATCGCCGGCACCGCCGAGCGCTGGCGCGAGGGCCGCGGACTTCCCTTCGACGACGACCACGCCACCGGGCTTCAGGGTACCGAGATGTGGCTGTCCGCCGTTCATACCGCCGCCGCGATCCTCGGAGCCGAGGACCGCTTCCCCTTCCGCCCGCAGGGTGTCCACCGACTGATCCCGGCGGGCAACGGGGCGCATCAGACCGAAAGGAAACCGAGATGCTGACTGTCACCACAGTGCACGCGATTCACCAGAGCCAGGCCAAGGCCTTCGACACCACGGGGCTGCGTGAGAACTTCTTGGTGGGTGACGCGTTCCGACCGGGCGAGATCCGCCTGACCTACACGCACTACGACCGCTTCGTGCTCGGCGGCGCGGTGCCCGACGGCGGCAGCCTGACGCTGGACAAGGTGGCCGAGACCGGCACCGACAATTTCCTCGAGCGGCGCGAGATGGGCATCGTCAACATCGGTGAAACGGGCGAGGTGGCGGCAGGTGGCGACAGCTGGACGCTGAACCGTGGTGACGTGCTCTACCTTGGTATGGGCTCGGGCGCGGTAACCTTCTCCGGCAAGGGGCGCTTTTATATCGCCTCGGCGCCCGCGCATCGCACCTGTCCGGACAAGCTGATCACGATCGGCGAGGCCAAGGAGGTCAACACCGGGGCGACCGAGACGTCTAACAAGCGGACCATCCGACAGTTCATCCACCCCGACGTGATGGAGAGCTGCCAGCTGACGCTTGGCTACACCCAGCTTCACGAAGGCTCTGTCTGGAACACCATTCCGAGCCATACCCACGACCGCCGGATGGAAGCCTACCTCTACTGGGGCATGGCCCCCGAGTCCCGCGTGGTCCACATGATGGGCGAACCGCAGGAAACCCGGCACCTGATGGTCGCCAACGAGGAAGCCATCGTCTCGCCGCCTTGGTCGATCCACTCGGGCGCTGGTATCGGTGAATACACGTTCATCTGGGCCATGGCCGGCGACAACCAATCCTTCACGGATATGGACTTCATCGAGCCGAAGGACCTGCTGTGATGGCTGGTCCGTTTTCACTCGAGGGTCGCAAGGCCATGGTGACCGGCGCCAACACTGGCATCGGCCGGGCCATCGCGACCAGTATCGCCGGGCAGGGGGCCGAAGTCGTCTGTGCCGGCCGCCGCAGCTGTGCCGAAACCGTCGCCGCGATCATCGACGCCGGCGGAACGGCGTCGGAGCTTCAGCTCGATTTTTCGGACCCGATGGCGGCGCACGATATCTTCGCGGGCGCCGGGTTCGACCTGCTGGTCAACAATGCCGGCACCATCCGGCGCGAGGACAGTGTGAATCTGTCCGAAACCGACTGGGACGAGGTGATGGACGTCAACCTCAAGGCGGTGTTCTTCACCTGCCAGGCCTTCGGGAAAGAGCTCTTGTCCCAGCAGGCGCCGGGGGCGGTGGTGAACGTCGCCTCGCTGCTGTCCTTCCAGGGCGGCATCCGGGTGGCCTCCTACACCGCGTCGAAACATGGGGTAGCGGGGATCACCAAGATCCTCGCAAACGAATGGGCGCCCCACGGCATCACAGTGAACGCTATCGCGCCTGGTTATATCGCCACCAACAACACCGTTGCCCTGCGCGCGGACCCCGAGCGGTCCAAGGCGATCCTCGACCGGATTCCCGCCGGTCGCTGGGGCGATCCCGAGGACATCGGCGGCACCGCTGCCTACCTGTGCTCGCCCGCCGCGCGCTATGTCACCGGGGCGGTGCTAAACGTTGACGGTGGCTGGCTGGCGCGCTGAGGCTCTGGTCGGCAGGAGTGTCAGGGCCCATGAATTTCGGCGGCTGAAGCAGCGGAAGACTGCGCATTCAGTCGGGACGGTACAAAGCATCATGCTGGCGCCCTGCAGCTTGAACTATTTATTGGGATCGAGGTGCGCGCCAAGTGATCCAAGTATCAGAGCTCTTAAAATTAGGGCGTGACGTAACGTCAGTTTTGATGACTGGATTTCCGTTCATCCCAATAAGGTTCTGCAGGATAGTCACACCCATTCGTTCAACTGGATCAGAGGCGAATACCGAATATCAGGGACAGCGAATTAGCTGGCGAGTGCCTGAAGCTGGTGTGCTTGAAGCTCTACTCCGATCAGCGTGAGCTCCTTGTTGAGGTGCGCATAGGGTCTAGGCGCCGAGAGCTGCTCGAACCCGTAGAGGCGATTGTAGAGCGGGACGCGGCTCTGCGGGACGGCGGCGACGCCGTATTGGACAGGGTAGGTCCGTTCGTAATTCATGCAGAGCCGCAGGGCCTGGCGGGCGACCGGCAGGCGCATCGAACCGAGGTTGGGGTCGACCGCGAAGCGCGCGCCGTCGATCAGGGTCTGGCCCGCCATTATCTTCGGCATGAGCACGTCGGAGAACGCCGACATCGTGGCGGAGCTGTGATTGTAGCGGTCGAGAATGTGCAGCCTGATCGTTCCGACGATACGTCCCGCCGAGCGTATCGCGTGGATATGCGCGTTCTCGATCCGGTCGAATTCATCGACGAATTCCTCGTCTTCCCGGGGCGCGATGGCGCCTTCGGCGAGGTAGCAGCGATACCGGAATTCACCGACTTCGCGCAGCTCATCCTCGGATCGCACTTGAGTGACTTCGAATACTTTTGCGAGCATGATCAGTTCCTTGAGGGGATCTTCGGGAGCAGGAAGCCGGCGTTCTTCTGATAGTCGATATATTGCTGTCCGAAGCGGCCATCCGACAGGAAGCCTTCTTCGCGCTTGGCGGAATAGAGGTAGACGAACAGCAGCGTGCCGAAGACGGCGATCGATGCCGGGTGGGCGGTTCCGATCGCGCAGGCAAGCCAGAAAATGATGTAGGACGAGTAGAACGGGTGCCGGATGTACTTCCAGGGACCGCTCGTGATGATGCCGTCGCCCTTCGTCTCATTGTCGAACGCGAGGGACAGCTTCTTGCGGCTGTGGCGTGTGGCCCAGAGGAACAGCGCGAACGCGGGAACCATGAGAACCAGCGCCGCGAACGAGAACATCAGGTTCCCGTAGAAAGCCAGCAACAGGAAGACGAAGAGGCCGATCAGCGACAGGCCGGAGATCAGGTACATGCCGAGCGGATATTTCTCGGAGGTGAAATGCTGCCGTGTCGCGGCAGAAATCATCACGAAGTAGGCCAGCGCGACGAGGCCTGCGAAAAAGTCCAAGGGGTCTGACACGGTCCGGCGTCCCTGCAAAAAAAAACTGACTTCAGACGCGGGGACTCGTCCGGATTCGGGGCGCGAATAGAAAAAATACAGCCGTGTCGGCGTGTGCGATTTCCTGACCTCAGCCCCAGCCGTCAAGCGCGCATCAACGTTTAGAAAACATAAACCGGTAATAATGCTCCGCAAGCGACTTTATTCCGGAATCCGAATTAAAGTCGCGCAGGTGGAAACGAATGCCCCGGAGCGGGCTCCTCCGGAGGCTCAGACTTCAAACTGTGCTCAGGATCGCGCCGAAATGGCGACTTGCCGGTCGGATGGGTCGTCCACCGATTTCGAAATTGCTGTAGTCCGGTTGCCCGAGTCGAAGACAGTCGTGCAGGGCAGCTCGATCTCGAAGGTCGTCCCGACGCCAACTTCGCTCTCGTAGTCGATGGTGCCGCCGATCGCTTCGATGATCTCTCGTGAGATCGCCATGCCGAGCCCGGTGCCGCCGAACTGGCGCTGCGCGGAGGAGTCGAGTTGGACGAAGCGGCCGAACACGGCTTCCTTCGACCCCTCGGGAATCCCGACGCCGTGGTCGCGCACGTAGATATGGGCCCGGCCATTCGCGACCTTGAGCCAGATGTCGACCTCTCCCTTCTCGGGCGAGAATTTGGCCGCGTTCGAGATGACGTTGGCGAGCACCTGCATCAGGCGCGACACGTCGGTATGGACGTAGACCGTCGCCGCCACGTCCATCCTGAGGTTCAGCTGAACATCGTAGCGGTCCGCCAATCCCTGGTGCGAGGTGAGCGCGTCGTTCAGGAAGGACTGGAGGTCGACCGTCTCCTTTTCGAAGCGCATCTTGCCCTCTTCGAGCTTCTGCAGATCGAGCAGGTCGTCGACGAGGTTTGCAAGCCGCCGGCTGTTGCGCCCGACCAGCTTCAGCATCGACTCAGCCTGTGGCGGGAAGGTCCCGAACTTGCCCGAATTCAGCAGGTCCAGCGATCCCTTGATCGACGTCAACGGCGTGCGCAGTTCGTGACTCACGACCGCGACGAACTGCGACTTGAGAACGAGCGCGGCCTTTACCTTCTCGTGCTGCGCCTCGAGATCCTCGAGCTGTTTAAGGTCCTGGCGATACAGCCGCAGGAAACCGAGCGAACAGTCGATCAGGAAGTACATCAGGAAGATGATGGTAAAGAACTGCAGCCACATGTCCGAGGTCAGCGGTGGCCGGTACACGTAGAGGTCGCGCGACGTGATGACGAGGAACGCCACGCCGTAACCGGTCAGGCGGATCGCGAGCGCGCTTGCCAGCTGGTGGTTGTTGATCGCCGCGTAGAGCGCGGCCGCGATCAGGCAGAACAGCGCGGTGAACATCGCGACGCCATCTTCGGTGATGCCGACCCAGATACCGAAGACGCTGATGGCTAGCGTGCTGACCGTCGTGTTCGTGATGTAGCCCGCATAGGCCCGCCGCGTCGCGCGCGAGTCGCCTTTCTCGATACGCTGGACGCGCCTCGCCATGCGGAGGTCGATGAACTCGCAGATCATGCAGACCGCGAAGAACAGGGCGGCCTTCCACGGCGCGAAGAACCAACCGGCCAGCAGAGCGACTGAGGAGAAGATGCCCTGCCGCTGCCAAGTCAGCGTGATGACCGCACGAGAGTAATCTCTGACGTTCTTCAGCAGACGCTTCGAAGCGGCAGATTTGCGGTCATTTTCAATCTGGGCCTGATCTGGCGTCACCAGAAGCACCCCTTCCGCAGGGTGAACGGTGCAACGATGCTCACGCCGCGCGCGTAGGCGGACTGCCCTCGCGGCGAGCCCCGAACCTGGTGGCGGGCGATGATATGAGCATCAGTCTTCAACGATGATCCGCTCTGAAATTGCGCTCGGCCTGGGGCTCTGGATGTCGTCCCGGGCGGGCTCACCTCTTTTATTACTCAATTTTTTTAGCCGTCGACTTTGGCGAAACTGTGATCAGAAGTCGGTTATGTTAACCAATTTGCCGGGCGAGAGGCGGGCCCGCACAACC
Organism: Pelagovum pacificum; assembly: GCF_016134045.1. Lineage (NCBI taxonomy): Bacteria > Pseudomonadati > Pseudomonadota > Alphaproteobacteria > Rhodobacterales > Paracoccaceae > Pelagovum > Pelagovum pacificum. The sequence continues at coordinate 403,716 of NZ_CP065915.1, forward strand.
TTATGGCGAATGGTTTGGTTTGGCAGGGGGTGGCGTCACGCAAGTGGACGGCCTCTGCTTGATTGCCCAAGCAGTCCTGCCCTCGAGACTCTGCGGTGCCATCGCGTTGCAGAAGCTGGACACAGTCAAGTCGGCCAAGCCGGCACGCCCGCCTGGCTGGGCGTCGATGCTCCATTAGCGGTCCCCGGTTGGAGCTTCCGGCGATACGCAACGCGATCGTTCGGTCGCTCGCGGCTCTCGACCGTCACACGTCCTTGCAGAACGATTCGTAGAGGGCGCTCATCAGGACGTGGAGGTCGGGGTCACTGATCCGGTAGTGGATCGTCTGGCTCTCGCGTCGAGTGTCCACCATCCCCGCTTCGCGGAGCTTGGCGAGGTGCTGGCTCAGCGCGGATTGGCTGAGCCCGACAGCGGCCTGCAGCATCCCGACGGAGCGTTCGCCCTTCGCCAGTTCGCACAGGATCAACAGGCGCTTGGCATTCGCCACCAGCGCCAGACGCGATGCGACGTGATCCGCCCGCTTCTCGAGCGCGGCCACCGACTCGTCGGTCTCGAATTCCATTACATTAGCCTTGACTGAATTAGCATGCTCTAATATGTAGCTGGAAACCCTCGCGGGGGCAAGGCTCCCGAACGCAATATGGAGACCCTCAATGGAGTTGGAAACCGCAACGGCCTTTACGCCCTGGGCTTCGCTTGGCGGCGGCGTCCTGATCGGGCTGAGCGCCGTCATGGTCATGGGGCTGTTCGGCCGGATCGCCGGGATCACCGGGATCACCAACGGGCTGATCGGCGCGGCGCTGCCGGTGCCGGGCACGCCCGCCGATCGCGACTGGCGGCTCGCCTTCCTCGCGGGGCTGATCCTCGCCCCCTTCGGCGTCATGATCGCCGGCGGCTCCGTCGCGCAGACCGTCCCGTCGAACCTGCCGGGCATGGCGATCGCCGGCCTGCTGGTCGGTGCAGGCACCGCGCTTGGCTCGGGCTGCACGTCGGGCCACGGCGTCTGTGGCCTCGCCCGGCTGTCGACGCGCTCCGCGGTGGCCGTCGCCACCTTCATGGCAGCGGGTGTCGTCACCGTGTTCGTGCTGCGCCACGTCATCGGCGGAGGCTTCTGATGCGCACATTCTTCGGCTTTCTCAGCGGACTCGTGTTCGGCGTCGGCCTCGTCATTTCCGGCATGTCGGACCCGGCAAAGGTGCTGAATTTCCTAGACGTCGCCGGCACGTGGGACCCGAGCCTCGCCTTCGTCATGGGCGGCGCGACCCTCACGGCCTTCATTGGCTACCGCCTCGTATGGCGGCGCCCGAAGCCGGTGCTCGACACCAGCTTCGACGTCCCGAAGGCGACACACATCGACCCCGATCTCGTCGTCGGATCGGCGATGTTCGGCATCGGCTGGGGCATCGGCGGCTTCTGCCCGGGCCCGGCCTGGACCGCGCTGCCATTGCTCGAGCCGGGCACGATCATCTTCATCATCGCCATGCTGGCCGGTCTCTGGCTTGGCCTGCAGGCGAAAGCAGGACAAATTCTAACCAAGGTCGGATCAACGAGATGAGCGTTTCGAAACTGAAGCAAAGGGTCGTGCGGCATTCGCCCTCGACCGGAGCGGGCAGCCCCGACGTCTGGGGCGTCTATGAGCCGGACACCGGGTCCATCCAGTATATCTGCGCTGATCCGGCGACGAAGCAGGCCGCACTGATCGACGTCGCCTGGAACTTCGATCCCAAGCACTACCGCTTCTCGACCGGCAGCATGGACCAGGTGCTCGACATCGTGAAGGAGAACGGCCTGACCGTCGCCTGGGTGCTCGACACGCACCCGCACGCCGACCACGTCATGGCCTCCGCCCACCTCAAGCAGGTGACGGGCGCGCCCAACGCGATCGGGGCGCTGGTGCCGAAAATCGCGCAGATCTGGGCCGACATCTACAACATGCAGGGCGTTTTCGAGCCGGCCCGCGATTTCGATCACCTGTTCGAGGAGGGCGAGACCTTCAAGCTCGGTGACCTCGACGTGTCGGTGATGCTGTCGCCCGGCCACACGCTCGGCTCGATCACCTATGTCTGCGGGGACGCGGCCTTTACCCACGACACGCTGATGCAGCCGGACGCCGGCACCTCGCGCGCCGACTTCCCGGGCGGCAATTCTTCTGAGCTTTGGGAGTCGATCCAGGCCATCCTCGCGTTGCCGGGCGACACCCGCCTGTTCGTCGGCCACGATTACGGCACGAAGGACCGGGACGAACCCGCGTGGGAAGCGACCGTCGCCGAGCACAGGGCGAACAACAAGCACGTGAAGGACGGCACGAAGCGTGAGGACTGGATCAAGATCCGCGACGACCGTGACGCCACCCTGGCGCTGCCCGATCGCATCCTCGCCGCGCTCCAGATCAACCTGCGTGGCGGGCGTCTCCCGCCCGCTGAGGATGACGGCCGTGTCTACCTCAAACTCCCCGTGAACTATTTCGGAAAGGACTGATCCTTGGCCAATTCCATGAAAGACCTCGTCGCGGACGCGCGCACCCGCGTCTCCACCGTCTCTCCCGCCGACGCGATGTCGGCAGCCGGGGAGGGCGCCCTGATCCTCGACGTCCGCGAACCGGCGGAGCTTGAATCGAACGGTCGTGTCGCCGGGGCCCTGAACGTGCCGCGCGGCATCCTCGAGACCCGCGCCGACGAGAGCATGCCGACCGCTGAAGCGTCCCTCGTGGCGCAGAAATCGGGCGGCACGGTGCATGTGCTCTGCGCATCCGGCGGCCGCGCGGCACTCGCCGCCGATACATTGCGCGGCATGGGCTACGAAGCGACCATCATCGAAGGCGGCATCCAGGGCTGGATCTCCGCCGGACTTCCCGTCGAAGGATAAGAAACCAATGCGCCCGGCTTCCTACTTCCCCTTTCTCGAATGGGGCAGAACCTACGACCGCCGGGCGCTGGTGAGCGACGGGCTGGCCGCCGTGATCGTCACGATCATGCTGATCCCGCAGTCGCTGGCCTACGCGATGCTCGCCGGGCTGCCGCCGGTGATGGGGCTCTATGCCTCGATCCTGCCGCTCGTCGCCTACGCAATGTTTGGGACGAGCCGCACGCTGGCCGTCGGGCCGGTCGCGGTCGTCTCGCTCCTCACCGCGACGGCCGCGGGGGCGGTCGCGGACCCCGGCAGCGCGGAATATATCACGGCGGCGATCACGCTGGCGGTGCTGTCCGGTGTGATCCTTCTGGTCATGGGACTGCTGCGGCTGGGCTTCGTGACGAACCTGCTGTCGCACCCCGTGATCTCTGGTTTCATCACCGCGTCGGGCATCCTGATCGCGGCGAGCCAGCTGCGCCACATCCTCGGCGTCGATGCGGGTGGGCATACGCTGGTCGAGATCGTGACGGCACTTGCCCGCGCGATCCCCGACATTAACCTGCCGACCTTGCTGATCGGCGCGGCCACCACCGCCTTCCTCTTCTGGGCCCGCAGCAAGCTTAAGCCGACCCTCGTCCGTCTCGGACTGGGGGAGGGCACCGCCGCCCTGCTGGCCCGGACCGGTCCGGTGCTCGCCGTTGTCGTCTCGATCCTGTCGGTCGTTCTGTTCGACCTCGGCGCAAGAGGTGTCGCCACGGTCGGCGAGGTGCCGCAGGGCCTGCCGCCGCTGTCGCTGCCACCGCTCGATCCGCAGCTTTGGAGCACGCTGCTCCCCGCCGCGTTCCTGATCTCCATCATCGGCTTCGTCGAGTCCGTCTCGGTCGCCCAGACCCTCGCCGCCAAGCGCCGCCAGTCGATCCGTCCGGATCAGGAGTTGATCGGCCTCGGCATGTCGAACCTCGCCGCCGCGTTCTCGGGCGGCTATCCGGTCACCGGCGGCTTCGCGCGGTCGGTCGTGAACTTCGATGCCGGGGCGGAGACGCCCGCTGCCGGTGCCTACACGGCAATAGGCATCGCGCTCGCCTCTCTGTTCCTGACCCCGCTGCTGAGAGAGCTGCCGGTTGCGGTCCTTGCGGCGACGATCATCGTGGCGGTCCTGTCGTTGGTCGACCTCAAGACACTGCGTCGGACCTGGACCTACTCGCGCTTCGACTTCGCTGCGATGGCCGGCACGATCGTCGTCACACTGGCCGTCGGGGTCGAGCTCGGCATCATGACCGGCGTCGGCCTGTCGCTGCTGCTGCACCTCTGGAAGAGCTCCCGGCCCCATATCGCCGAAATCGGACAGGTGCCCGGCACCCGGCATTTCCGCAACATCCGCCGCCACGACGTCGCCTGTGCCGAGCATGTGCTGTCCCTGCGCATCGACGAGAGCCTCTGGTTCGGCAACGCCCGTGCCGTCGAGGACGTGATCCAGCAGGGGATCGCGGCGCGCCCCGACGTGCGCCACCTCGTGCTCGACTTCGCGGCTGTGAACTCTGTCGATGCGAGCGCGCTGGAAAGCCTGGAGCTGATCGGGCACCGGCTGTCGGACCAGGGCGTCGCGATGCACCTGTCCGAGGTGAAAGGCCCGGTGATGGATCGCCTCGCGCGTTCGGCGTTCCTCGATCATCTCACCGGTCAGGTCTACCTCTCCCACCATGAGGCGATGTCGGCCCTCGCGCCCGAGGTGACCGAAACTGCGGACCGGTCAGTTTTCACGCCCATCGACTGCTCTCGCCCGTTTCCCGAGCGCCAGACCTCGCGCTAGTGTCGCTGCCGTAAGATGCGGACGGGAGATTGCGATGAACAGGGCACTGAAAGTGCCGGCCTTGGCCGTGGCCATCGCGGGTCTGCTCTGCCAGATTGCCCCCGCACAGACGGAGGTGACCGTGCCGCGACTTCGACCGCTGGACTTCGCGCCGTTCGAGGAAGCGCTTGCGACCAGAACAGGTGCCACGGAGGCGCTTGAACCGCTGCCGGGCATTCCCGAACTCCAACGCCGGATGGACGCGGGAGAGCTGACGTCCGAGGCGCTCGTCCGGCATCTGATCGACCGTATCCGGCGGCACGACGAGGACCTGCGCACCTTCCTCGAACTGAACCCGGAGGTTCTGGACGAGGCACGCCGCGCCGATGCGGCGCGCGCGGAAAACGGTGCGATCGGCCCGCTGCACGGCATCCCGGTGGCGCTGAAGGACAACATCGCCACGCGCGGCCCGCTGCATACCACCGCTGGCGCGGAGCTGATGCTGGACAATGTCGAACCCGCCGACGCCCGGTTGGTCGACCGGTTGCGCGACGCGGGGGCGGTGATCCTCGGCAAGACGAACCTTTCCGAATGGGCAGGGGTCCTGACGATGGGGCCGAAGATCGGCGGCGTCTCCGCCGTTGGCGGGGCAGGGACCAACCCGTTCGGCGACTACCCCACGGGCGGATCGAGCTCCGGCTCCGCCGGCAGCGTCGCGGCGGATTTTGCGGTCGTCAGCGTCGGGTCGGAAACGTCGGGCTCCCTGATCGTCCCCGCCGCATGGCACAGCGTCGTCGCGATGAAACCGAGCCGGGATGTCGTGAGCGGACAGGGCATCTTGCCGCTCCTCTTCAACAACGATTCCGCCGGACCGATGGCGCGAAACGTGACGGACCTTGCGCTTCTTCTCGCTGCGATGGATGAGACGGACACCGACTATGCCGCCGCGCTTTCGTCGGATGCGCTGCGGGGCGTGACGGTGGGTGTGCTGACCGCCGACCTGTTGTCGCCCGAGAACGAAGAACCGCTGGGCCGGATCGCGACGACCCTTGCCGAGGCCGGGGCCTTGTCGGTCGATGCAGACTTCCCCGATCCGGAACACGCGCTGGCGCTGTTTCCAATGCTGCTCGCCGGAGGTGTGCGGTTCGACATGGCGGCGGCGATCGCGGCGCGGCGGCCGGACATCACTTCGGCGCAGGCGCTCTTCGATTACAACGCCGTCGACCCGGATCGCCGGGTGCCGTTCGGCCAGCAACTCCTCGGCACCGAGATCATCCTTGGCACCGGCCTCGAGCGGGACCGGTTCGAGGAACTCGCGGACGCTCTCACACGAGCCGCGACCGGTCAGCTTGACGAGGCGTTCGACAAGTCCGGCGCCGACGTGCTGTTCAGCATCGACAACCTGCATTCGCAGATTTACGCGACCGCCGGCTACCCCGCGATCACCGTGCCCCTCGGCGCGCGACCAACGGGAATGCCCGTCGGCGTCACCCTGATCGGTCGGGGCGGGGCCGACGCGTCGCTGATCGGCTATGCCTTCGCGTTCGAACAGGCATCGCAGCTGCGCCTCGTTCCGGACCTCCCCTGACGACAGTCGCAGCGCGATAGCCGGCCCGATCTGCCTGCCGACCGGGCATGCCGCGACCGCAAAGGTGGCGAGCGGACAACCGGGACGGGCTTAACACTTCATTTTCGCTCCGGCCTGTCCTACGACTTTCGGATTGACTGCAGCGAGATATTTCAATGGCTTCGAATTTGCGTGCGAGGACCCGTGCCTTCGCGGTGGCGGACAACAATATTGCCACCTTCCACCTTTTGCTGACCCTCGCCTTGTGGATCGGTGCCCTGTGGATCGGCACGGCGGGCTTTGGCAATCCGGTATTCATGGCGGTGTCGGTCGTGATCTTCGTCGCGGCCTCGGTCCGGCTCTTCGGCGTCCAGCATGACAACGGGCACTACGCCTATTTCACCACCCGCAAGGCCAACGTCATCAGCGGCGTGATCCTCGGCGCCTTCACGGCGAACCCGTTCCACACGATGCGCTACAACCACAACCGCCACCACGCCCACATCGGCAATCTCGACGAGATGGACAGCCACGAGGTGACGACCTGGACCGTCGCGCAATGGCGGGCCGCCAGCCCGATGGCTCGGCTCGGCTACCGGCTTTACCGGTCGCCTCTGTCGATCGGGCTCATCGGGCCGCTGTTCATCTTCTTCATCCGCTACCGCGTACCTAAGAACGCCCGGAAGGTCGGGCTCTGGGACTGCGCGATGCAGAACGCGCTGATGGTGACTCTGTGGCTTTCCGTCTTCGCGATCGGAGGCTGGCGGGCGAGCGTCGTCCAGGCGCTGGGCTCTTTCTCGGCGGCGATCGTCGGCACGTTGATGGTCTACGCAGGCCATAACCACGAAGAGACGTACTGGCGCGACGCCGCGAACGTCGACTTCGAAGACGCGGCGCTGAAAGGCGCCTCAGTCCTCGAACTCGGGCCGGTCTTCGACTTCATGTCCTTCAACTTCGCTTACCACGATCTGCACCACCTGAACTCTCGTGTGCCCTGCTATCGTCTGCGCGCCTGCCACAATGCACTGCGCGACGAGCTGGAGCCGACGCGCCTCGGCCTGTGGGAGGCGCTGGGCTCGCTCCGCTGGAAGCTTTGGGACGAGGACCGGCAACGCATGGTACGCTTCGCCGACGTGCGGGCGGAGGCGGGGGAGATGCGCCATGTCTGAGAATTCGCGGGACGAGATGGTCCTGTCCTACACGCGCGTGCGCATGGCGCTCGGCGTGCTGGGGCTGATGCTGCCGGTCGTTCTCATCATCGGCGGCCTGCTGGAAGAGCCGGGGATCGAGCCGACGATCAGCGACTTCTTCCACACGACATATCGGGACATCTATGTTGGCACGCTCTGCTCCATCGGAGTGTTCCTGATCTCCTACCGGGGCTATCGGCGCGAACCGGGAGAGATCATCGACGACGACTGGCTCGCCACGGCGGCGGGGGCGTCGGCCTTCGGCATGGCGCTGCTGCCGACGGCCAGCCGCACGGGCGAGATCGCGACGGTCAGCCAGCGTTACCTCGGCATGTCGGTGACGCCGGTGGCGCATTACCTCTGCGCGCTGGTTTTCTTCGCGTCGCTGGCGGCCTTCTGTTTCATCAAGTTCGCGCGCACCGCGCGTCCGGCCCGGCGGCGCATCTACATCTTCAGCGGTTGGGTGATCCTCGCCTCGCTTGCGGCGACCTCGGTCGCGGCGGCTTTCAAGAACTACATCGGCGGGGAGGGGGCGCGGATCGTGCTCGAATACCGGCTGATCTTCTGGTTCGAGGCCGTGGGCGTCTGGGCCTTCGGCCTGTCCTGGCTGGTCAAGAGCCGCGCCGACCTGCTCCTGCTCCACAAGGCGGAGTCGATGGCGACCGGCAAGGGCTGACCCGCTCAGGGTTTCGCCATCCCGTCCATGACGAGCGTGAGCAGCCGCTCGGCGAGCGGACTGATCGGCCGGCTCCGGTGGCGGATCAGATGGTAGGGCGACAGCAAAAGCCCGGGGGTCACCGGTAGCTCCACGAAGGCGCCGCGCCCGGTGCCGCAAATCAGGTCGCCGACTTCGCGGGCGACCGGCGCGATCGCGTCCGACGTGCGGATGTGGGCCATCGACACCAGCAGCGAGGCGGAATTCAGGATCTCGCGCGGCGGCGCGATTCCGGCGGAGAGCCACGCGTCCTCGACCCCCTGCCGCAGCGGGGTGCCGGGGGCCATGATAACCCAGCCATAGCCGTCGAGGTCCCGGATCGTCAGCGGTCCCCGGTCGAGCAACGGATGCCCCACGCGGACGAGGAAGCGCACGTCTTCCTCGTGGCCGCGCAGTATTTCGAACATCTGGGAATCGGTCTGCGAGGGGACGCGGCACAGCGTGAAGTCGAACTCCCCCGCGTCCAGCCCGGTCATGAGTCGCCCGCTCGGCCCGACTTCGAGGTGCACTTCCGCCGCCCGCGCCTCCGGCGTCAGGGCCTGGATCGCGGGAACGACATGCGCCACCGCGGCGCCGGTGACCGCCCCGACCCGCACGCTGCCGCGCCGCCCCTCGCGCACGGCGGCAAGTTCCGCCTCCGCCTCGTCGATGCCGGAGAGGATCCAGCCGGCCCGCCGGGCGAGAACCTCGCCCGAAGCGGTGGCCTGCATGCCCTTGGGATGACGCCGAAACAGCGGCTCGCCGACCAGCCGCTCGATCTCCGCCAGCATCCGCGAGGCGGCGGGCTGCGTCATCGACAGCATGTCCGCGGCGACCGAAAGCTGCCCGTATTGCGAGATCGCCTGCAGCAGCCGGTAGTGCCGGAGTCGCAGTTGGGAAAGAGTGTCGGAGTTCGCCATACCGCGCATGTTATGCACTTATCGGAAATTGGCAATTGAATGGTATGCGCCTCGCGCGTAGCCTTCGCGCCGATAGGGAGGAGACCCCGCGCAGCCGTCACCGGCCTGCGGACATGTGCTCCTGCCCGGACACCGGGGTGGTCTCCACCCTCATCAAGACTGGATGGACGATGGCCTTTACCCCTGCAGAATGGCCCCGCAAGCTGCGCTCCCAGGAATGGTTCGGCGGCAACAGCCGGGACAACATCTATCACCGCGGCTGGATGCGGAACCAGGGCTTCCCGCCCGACCTGTTCGATGGACGCCCGGTGATCGGCATCATGAACACCTGGTCCGAGCTGACGCCCTGTAACGCGCACCTCAAGGACCTCGCCGAGCGCGTGAAGCACGGCATCTACGAAGCCGGCGGCTTCCCGGTCGAAGTGCCCGCTTTCTCGGCCTCCGAATCCGCGTTCCGCCCGACGGCAATGATGTTCCGCAACCTCGCCGCGATGGCGGTGGAAGAGCAGATGCGCGGTCAGCCGATCGACGGCTGCGTGCTTCTGGTCGGCTGCGACAAGACCACGCCGTCGCTCCTGATGGCCGCGGCCTCGACCGACCTGCCGTCGATCGTCGTCACCGGCGGGCCGATGCTGAACGGCTACTTCCAGGGTGAGCGCGTCGGCTCCGGCACGCACCTCTGGAAGTTCTCCGAAGCGGTGAAGGCCGGCGACATGACCCAGGAAGAGTTCATGGAGGCCGAGGCCTCGATGTCCCGTAGCCCGGGGTCCTGCAACACGATGGGTACCGCGTCGACGATGGCCTCGATGGCCGAGGCGCTCGGCATGGCGCTGTCGGGCAACGCCGCGATCCCGGCGGTTGATTCCCGCCGCCGCGCGATGGCGCAGGTGACCGGCCGGCGCATCGTCCAGATGGTGAAGGACAACCTGAAGCCGTCCGACGTGATGACGCGCGAGGCGTTCCAGAACGCAATCCGCACCAACGCCGCCATCGGTGGCTCGACCAACGCGGTGATCCACCTCCTCGCCATCGCGGGCCGGGTCGGCATCGACCTGACGCTCGACGACTGGGACGCGTGGGGCAAGGACGTCCCGACGATCGTGAACCTCATGCCGTCGGGCAAGTACCTGATGGAAGAGTTCTTCTATTCCGGCGGTCTGCCCGTGGTCATCAAGCGCCTGGGTGAGGCCGGCCTGCTCAACAAGGACGCGCTGACGGTGTCGGGCGATTCCATGTGGGACCAGGTGAAAGAGGTGAAGCACTGGAACGACGAGGTGATCCTGCCCGCCGAGAAGGCGCTCGCCCAGTCCGGCGGCGTCGCGGTGTTGCGGGGCAACCTTGCCCCGAACGGCGCGGTGCTGAAACCGTCCGCCGCCACGCCCGCGCTCATGACCCACAAGGGCCGTGCGGTCGTGTTCGAGGACATCGACGACTACAAGGCCAAGATCAATGATGACGATCTCGACATCGACGAGACCTGCATCATGGTCCTCAAGAACTGCGGCCCGAAAGGCTATCCCGGCATGTCCGAGGTCGGCAACATGGGCCTGCCGCCGAAGATCCTGAAGAAGGGCATCACCGACATGGTGCGCATCTCCGATGCGCGCATGTCCGGCACCGCCTACGGCACCGTGATCCTGCACACCTCGCCCGAGGCTGCCGCCGGCGGTCCGCTGGCCATCGTGCAGAACGGGGACATGATCGAAGTGGACGTGCCGAACCGCACCCTGCACCTCGACCTGTCCGACGAAGAGATCGCGTCGCGCCTCGCCGCCTGGAAGAACCCGATCGAGGTTCCGGCGTCGGGCTATGCGCGGATGTTCCACGAGCATGTCGAAGGTGCCGACACCGGCGCCGACTTCGACTTCCTCAAGGGCTGCCGCGGCGCGCCGATCCCGAAGGACTCGCACTGATGGCGTGGGACATCGCGCTCGTCGGCATCGGCAAGATCGCGCGGGATCAGCACATCCCCGCGATCGCCGGAAATCCCGACTTCACGCTGGCAGCGACGTCGAGCCGCAACGCCACGGTCGACGGGGCCGAAGCCTTCAAGTCGCTGCCCGAGTTGCTGGAGGCACGCCCCGACATTTCCTGCATCTCGCTCTGTACGCCGCCGCAGGTCCGCTACGCCGATGCGCGCGCGGCGCTGGAGGCCGGTCGCCACGTGATGCTTGAGAAGCCGCCGGGCGCGACCCTGTCCGAAGTCCACGACCTGCAGGCGCTCGCCGAGGCGAAGGGCGTGTCGCTCTATGCCACCTGGCATTCACGCCACGCGGCGGCAGTGGAGCTTGCCCGTAACTGGCTGGCCGACAAGGCGATCCGCAAGGTCGAGGTGATTTGGAAGGAAGACGTGCGCCGCTGGCACCCCGGCCAGGAATGGATCTGGGAGCCGGGCGGCCTCGGCGTCTTCGATCCCGGCATCAACGGCCTGTCCGTGCTGACCGCGATCTACCCGCGTCCGATCCACCTCACCGATGCGTCGCTGACCTTTCCCGAAAACCGGCAGACGCCGATCGCCGCCGACCTGACCTTCCGCGACCCCGCCGGGGCCGAAATGTCCGCCGTCTTCGACTGGCGGCAGGAGGGCGAGCAGACCTGGGCGATCCACGTCACCACTGACGAAGGCGAGGCGAAGCTCACCGAGGGCGGCGCGCGCTTCTTCGTCGGTGATGAGGAGCAACCGACGGGAGAGACCGCTTCCGCCGCGCTCGGCGGCGAGTATCCGTCGCTCTATGCCCGCTTCGCGGAACTGGTGCCCGGCTCGACCATCGACGTCGACCTCTCGCCCATGACCCACGTGTCCGACGCTTTCACGCTCGGCCGCCGCCTGACAACCGATCCATTCGAGTTCTGAACACATGCAAACACCACTGACCGGCATCCTTCCCGTCGCCCCGACTCCGTTCCACGCCGACGGGACGCTCGACGAGCAGGGGATGAAGAACGTCGTCGACTGTCTCATCGACCAGGGCGTCGACGCGATCTGCATCCTCGCCAACTATTCCGAGCAATTCCTGCTGTCGGACGAGGAGCGGACGACCATGCAGCGCGTCAGCCTCGAGCAGAACGCGGGCCGGGTGCCGATGATCGTCACGACCTCGCACTTCTCCACCGACATCGCGGTGGCGCGGGCGAAGGCGGCCGAAGACATGGGCGCCTCGATGCTGATGATGATGCCGCCCTACCACGGCGCCGGCATGAAGGCCGACGACGAAGGCATGATGGAGCATTTCCGCGCCGTCTCCGACGCGATCTCCATCCCGATCATGGTGCAGGATGCGCCGCTGTCGGGCGTCACGCTTTCGGTGCCGCTGCTGGTGCGGATGGCCAAGGAGATCGAGAACGTCTCCTACTTCAAGATCGAGTGCCCCTTCGCGGCTGACAAGCTCGCCGCGCTGATCGAGCAGGGCGGCGACGCGATCGTCGGCCCCTTCGACGGCGAAGAGGCGGTGACGCTGCTCGCCGACCTCGACGCGGGCTGCACGGGCACCATGACATCGGGCCTTTTTCCCGAACATATTGGCGAAATCATCCGGAATTACCTGAAAGGCGACAAGGAAGCCGCCCTTGCGGGGTGGCAAAAGTGTCTGCCGCTCATAAATCACGAGAACAGGCAGTGCGGCCTGCGCGCGTGCAAGACGGTTTACGCGGAAGGCGGGGTGATCGGATCCGATCATGTCCGTCACCCGCTGAAGCCGCTGTCGGCGCGCACCAAGGATCGCCTGCTGCAACTCGCACGAGACCTCGACCTCATCGCCCTGAAATGGGGCAAGTGACCGAATATATAAGGAGCCCGACATGGACGGAGCGACACCCTTCACCCCGCACGGCAAGCACCTGATCGCAGGCGAATGGGTGGCGGGGGAGGCCACCTTCACTTCCGAGCCGGCTCACGGCGACGCGCACGACTACTCGGTCGGGACACCCGCCCACGTCGAAGCCGCCGTCACCGCCGCGGAAGAGGCCTTCTGGACCTACGGCTACACGACCCGCGAGGAGCGCGCGAAGTTCCTCAACACCATCGCCGACGAGATCGAGGCGCGCGGCGAGCAGATCACCGCGATCGGCACGTCCGAGACCGGCCTGCCCGAAGTTCGCCTGAACGGCGAGCGCGGTCGCACGACCGGCCAGCTTCGCATGTTCGCCGACCACATCCTCAAGGGCGACTACCTCGACCGGCGCCATGACGAGGCGCTGCCCGACCGCCAGCCGCTGCCGCGTCCCGACATCAAGATGGTGCAGCGCCCGATCGGCCCGGTCGCCGTCTTCGGCGCGTCGAACTTCCCGCTCGCCTTCTCCACGGCCGGTGGCGACACCGCCGCTGCGCTGGCTGCCGGTTGCCCGGTGGTCGTGAAGGGCCACTCCGCCCACCCCGGCACGGGCGAGATCGTCGCCGACGCCATCAAGGCCGCTGTCGAGAAGTGCGGCATGCCGAAGGGCGTCTTCTCCCTCGTTCAGGGTGGCACGCGCGAAACCGGCCAGACGCTGGTGCAGCACCCGCTGATCAAGGCCGTCGGCTTCACCGGCTCGCTCGGTGGCGGTCGCGCGCTGTTCGATCTCTGCGCGCAGCGTGACGAGCCGATCCCGTTCTTCGGCGAACTCGGTTCGGTCAACCCGATGTTCGTTCTTCCCGAAGCCGCCAAGGCGCGCGGCGAGGAGATCGGCAAGGGCTGGGCCGGCTCGCTCACCATGGGCGCCGGCCAGTTCTGCACCAACCCCGGCATCGCCGTGGTCGAGCGTGGTGACGCGGGCGACGCCTTCGTCGCAGCCGCCGCCGAAGCGCTGAAGGGCGTTGACGCACAGACCATGCTGACCGATGGCATCGCGGACGCCTACAAGTCCGGCAAGGACCGCTTCGACGGCCGCAACGCCGTGAAGCCGGTTCTGGCGACCGAGAGCGAAGGCCGCACGGCAAGCCCGAACCTCTACGAGACGGACGCCGATGCTTACCTGCAGGACCACGCGCTGGGTGAAGAAGTCTTCGGGCCGCTCGGCCTCGTCGTGCGGGTTTCCGGCCCGGAAGAGATGACGACGCTCGCCAAGGGCTTCGAGGGTCAGCTGACCGCGACGATCCACATGGACGATGGCGACACGGCCGTCGCCAAGGGCCTCGTCCCGGTGCTGGAGCGCAAGGCTGGCCGCCTGCTGGTCAACGGCTTCCCGACCGGCGTCGAGGTGTGCGACGCGATGGTGCACGGCGGGCCGTACCCGGCGTCGACCAACTTCGGCGCGACGTCGGTCGGCACCCTGTCGATCCGCCGCTTCCTGCGCCCGGTCGCCTACCAGAACATGCCGGACGCCATCCTGCCCGGCGATCTGGCCTGATGATCCCGTAGGGTGCGCACTTGATGCGCACCCTGCACCCTACCCGGGAAAACCCGACCTCCCGGCGCCGCCGCGTTGCTCGATCTATTGTATGGACACACGCAGCGCTCAGTTTGGTTCTGAAGGAACTCCCTCCGCCGGCCTCAAGACACGCGCCGACCGGTGCATGACCCCCGGTCTCTCACCCCTTCTTCCCCTTCAGCGTATCGGCAACCAGCGCGTTGGCATGCCCGTGACCGAGTCCGTGCTCGGTCTTCAGCCAGTTCACGATCTCCATGTGCTTCAGATCGGTCTTCGTTTCGATCAGCGCCTTCCAGTGCGAAATGGGCTGGCCGTATTTCTTCTCGATCGACGGGAAATAGGATGCGGGGCCCTTCACCGGCTCTGCCATCTCTGTCCTCCTCATTTGACCGGAAAACGATGTGCAGATCCGGCGGACCGGTCAATCCCGCTGTGCAGTCCCCTCGCAACAGGGGGTTTTTCTGTATCGCCACTGCTGATATGAACCGGGCCTTATCGGGGTTGCAGTTCAACGGGGCAGGATATGTCGGGCAAATACATGGTGGTCGATCCGCTCGAACGGCTCGACATCATCAAGGGACTCGCGAGCGAGGTCCGGGTCAAGATCCTGAAGCTCCTCGGCACCGAGGGCCCCAAGAACGTCAACCAGATCGCCGAACATCTCGGTCTGCCGCAGTCGACCGTGTCGTCGAACCTGCAGATCCTCGAGGACACCGGCCTGATCTTCACCCGGTCCCAGAAGGCGCGGAAGGGTAGCCAGAAGATCTGCCACTCCGCGTTCACCGAGATCCTCGTCGCCTTCAACGACGAACCCGCGGAGCGTCGCAACGACAAGATCGAAGTCGCGATGCCGCTTGGCCTCTATACAAAGTGCGATGTCTCCGCGCCCTGCGGCCTCTGCTCGCCCGAGGGGGTCATCGGCCTACTCGACGTGCCGCAGACCTTCCTCGATCCGGGGCGGATGCGGGCCGGGCTGCTCTGGTTCAACCGCGGCTTCGTCGAATACCAGTTCCCCAACAACCCGATGCTGGCCGAGGTCACGCCACGCTCGCTGGACGTATCGATGGAGCTGAGCTCGGAGGTGCCCGGCACTTCGGACAACTGGCCCTCCGACATCTGCCTGCATGTGAACGGGGTCGAGGTCGGCACGTGGACCTCGCCCGGCGATTTCGGGGACAAGCGCGGCAAGTTCACCCCTGAATGGTGGAAGCTGGCCGGTTCGCAATACGGTATGCTCAAGACATGGTCCGTGAACGGGCAGGGCACCTTCGTCGATGGGGAGAAGGTGTCCAACGTCACGCTGCGCGACCTCGACCTCGCCGCGCACAAATCCATCCGGATGCGGGTCGGCGTGAGCGAGGATGCCGAACATCCCGGTGGAATCAACATCTTCGGTCGCGGGTTCGGCGACCATGACCAGGATATCCTGCTGCGCATCAACATCTGATCCGATGAAAGCCCCTTGACCCGAGGGGGGAGTCTGCGCTTATTCAACCGTGAAATCCGATATGCATCGGATTGTCCGGTACAAATGGGAGGATACCATGGACGCCAGGGTCACGGCGCACCGCCGCTACACAATCGCCGACATCGACAAGCGCCTGTACGGCTCGTTCCTCGAGCATCTCGGTCGCGCGATCTACACCGGCATCTACGAACCCGGCCACCCGACGGCCGACGGCAACGGGATGCGCAAGGACGTCATCGACCTCGTCCGCGAGATCGACACCCCGATCTGCCGCTACCCCGGCGGGAACTTCGTCTCCGCCTACAACTGGGAAGACGGTATCGGCCCGAAAGAGGATCGCCCGACGCGGCTGGACCTCGCGTGGCACACCTCGGAAAGCAACGAGGTCGGCATCCACGAATTCGCCGAGTGGGCTGAAGCCGCCAACACCGAGATGATGCTCGCTGTGAACCTCGGCTCGCGCGGGCTGGACGAGGCACGCGCCTTCCTCGAATACGTGAACCACCCCGGCGGCTCCTACTGGTCCGACCTTCGCAAGAAGAACGGCCGCGCCGATCCGTGGGACGTCAAGGTCTGGTGCCTCGGCAACGAGATGGACGGCCCCTGGCAGGTCGGTCACAAGTCGGCCGAGGAATACGGCCACCTTGCCAACGAGACCGCGAAGGCCATGCGCGCCTTCGACAAGAACCTCGAGCTGATCGTCTGCGGTTCGTCATCGGCGCAGATGCCGACCTACCCGCAGTGGGAATCCACTGTTCTCGACGCGACCTACGACAACGTCGATTTCATTTCGCTGCACATGTACTTCGCCAACCACGAGAAGAACACGGCCGAGTACCTCGCCATCCCCGAGCGGCTCGACAAGTACATCGGCACGGTCAGCGGCGTCATCGACTACATCAAGGGCAAGAAGCGCTCCAAGAAAGACGTCAAGATCAGCTTCGACGAGTGGAACGTCTGGTATCACTCGAACGAGCAGGACAAGAAGATCCTGCAGGGCCAGTCCGGCTGGCCGCACGCCCCGGCGCTGCTTGAGGATATCTACAACTTCGAGGACGTGCTGCAGGTCGGCTGTGCGCTGAACACCTTCATCCGCCGTGCGGACCGGGTGAAGATCGCCTGTATCGCCCAGCTGGTGAACGTGATCGCGCCGATCATGACCTCCGAAGGCGGCGCCGCCTGGCGCCAGACGATCTACTGGCCCTTCATGTTCGCCTCCCGCTATGGCCGCGGCACGGCGCTGCAGCTCGACGTCGACGTGCCCAGCTACGACGCCGACATCGCGTCCGACGTGAAGTACCTCGACATCGCCGGGACCTATGATGACGACGCCGGCAGCATGACCTTCTTCGCGGTGAACCGTCACCCGACCGAAGCGCTCGAGACGTCGGTGTCCCTCGAAGGGTTCGCCGCGGCGAAATCAGTCGAGCACACGTTGGTCAAGCACGACGATCTGGAAGCGGTGAACACCGAGGACAACCCGGACAACGTTTCTCCCACGGAGGGAAGCGGCGCGAAACTGGACGGTAACAAGCTGTCGATGACGCTGCCGCCCTATTCCTACTCGATGATCCGCGTGAAGCTCTGAGCCGGATCGACACGCCTTGCGCGTCACGCGCCCCCGCAGGAGACTGCGGGGGCGTTGTCGTTCGGGAGGACAGCAATGGGCGTGAGGAATTACCTGGTCGAGGGCGTGTCGGGCACCGGCAAGACCTCCGTCTGCGATGAGCTGCAGCGACGCGGCTACCACGCGATCCACGGCGACCGGGAACTTGCCTACCAGGGCGACCCGATGACCGGCACGCCACTGACCGACCGCGCGCTGCACGGGCACGAACATCATATCTGGGACATCGCCAAGCTGGACATCCTGCTCGCCGACATGCGCCACCCCGCGACCTTCTTCTGTGGCGGCTCACGCAACTTCGCGCAATTCATCGACCGGTTCGACGCGGTCTTTGTGCTCGACATCGACGCCGCCACGCTCGAAGCCCGGCTCGACGGCCGCCCTGACGAGTACGGCGCTACCGGTGAAGAACGTGCCCTCGTCCGCCGGCTGCACGCCACTGGGGAGGGTCTGCCACCCGGTGCGACGCGGATCGACGCGACCGGCCCGCTTGCCGACGTCGCGGACCGGATCCTCGCCGCCTGCGGCAGCCCCCCGCCGGGCTGACCGCTCAGCCCTTCAAAAACCAGGCGCGAGGACGTATGTTCGCCTGAACGCACTCAACGAAAGGATGAGGACCGATGGATTTCACGACGAAGGACCTGTTCACCATGACCTTCGCCGCACGGAATTCCCATCATGCCCTCGATCTCCCTTTCGGACGTTTCGCTCACCCTTCCTGACCAGCGCACGCTCTTCAGCGGCCTCACGCTCACCATACCCGCCGGTCGCACCGGGCTCGTCGGGCGCAACGGCGTGGGCAAGACCGCCCTGCTGCGGCTGATCGCGGGGGAGACGCCGACCTCCGGCGCCATCGACCGGCCCGCCCGCATTGGCACGCTGACGCAGATCCAGCCAGAGCATGGCACGATCGCCGACCTCTTCGGCGCGACCGGAGCGCTCGACCTGCTGGCCCGCGCCGACCGGGGCGAAGCCGGGGTGGATGAGCTGGCCGAGGCCGACTGGACGCTCGAGCCCCGCATCGACGCCGCGCTGTCCGCCGTGAAACTGGATCGCGGCGCCACCACTCAGCTTGCAACGCTCTCGGGCGGCCAGCGCACCCGCGCGGCGCTCGCGGCGCTGATCTTCACCGAACCGGACCTGATGCTGCTGGACGAGCCGACCAACAACCTCGACGCCGACGGACGTGAGGCGCTCGCCGACGTCCTCGCCAGCTGGAAGGGCAGTGCCATCGTCGTCAGCCACGACCGGGACCTCCTGGACCGGATGGACGCGACGGTTGAGCTCACGACGCTCGGCGCGACGCTCTACGGAGGCAACTACAGCTTCTACCGCGAACAGAAAGCGCAGGAGCTCGAGGCCGCCCGCGACGACCTCGCCCGTGCCGAACGCGCCGAAACGGAGGCCCGCCGCCGTAACCAGGCGCTCAAGGAGCGTCAGGACAAACGCAACGCACGCGGCAAGGCGGCGCGCGCCAGGCGCGACCAGCCGAAGATCCTGCTCGACGCGATGAAGGCACGGGCCGAGGCCACGACCTCCGGCGTTTCGGTGCAGAACAGCCGCCGCGCTGCCGAAGCGACCGAGGCCGCGAGCGAGGCGCGCACCCGCGTGGAAGTACTCGAGCCTGTGACGATCGAGGTACCACCCACCGGCCTCGCCGCCGGGCACCGCGTGATCGTCGCCGAAGGATTGACCGGTGGTCACGATCCGGCTGCGCCGCTGATCCGGGACTTCGACCTCGTCGTCACCGGGCCCGAGCGGCTCGCCATCACCGGCCCCAACGGCGCGGGCAAGTCCACGCTGGTCGATCTGCTGACCGGCCGCCTCACGCCCCAGTCAGGCCGGGTGACGACGGACGACGCGCGGCTTCTCGACCAGTCCGTTTCGCTGCTGAACGCTGACGAGACGATCCGCGATGCCTTCCTGCGCCTGAACCCCGGCGCGGGGGAAACAGACTGCCGTGCCGCCCTCGCGCGCTTCCGCTTCCGGGCGGAGGCAGCGTTGCAAGTGGTCGGCACATTGTCGGGAGGTGAGCGGATGCGGGCCGGCCTGACCTGCGCACTCGGCCACCGGCCGCCCACGCTGCTGTTCCTGGATGAGCCGACCAACCACCTCGACCTCGAGACGATTGAGGCGCTCGAGGCCGGCCTCGCCGACTACGATGGCGCGTTGGTCGTGGTCAGTCACGACCGCCATTTTCTCGACCGTGTCGCCCCGACCCGCCACCTCAGGCTATAGGGCACGCCAGGGCCGTCTTCGGGCGTCAAATATTCCCGCCGGAGGCATGCCGGACACTAGACACAAGTCCGGCGGCAGGGTGGCGCGATCAGGCCTCCAGCCGCGCCCGCACCGCGCCGGCGATCACTGACTCCTCGTCTGTGGCGAGCCGCAGCACCCGGACCTCGCCCGCTCCGATGTCCGTCAGGCCCGACAGGTTCGCCCCCTCGTCGAGCCGGATGCCGAGGAAGCCGAGTCGTGTACAGGCGCGGGCGCGGATCGGGGCGGCGTTCTGGCCGATGCCGCCGGTGAAGACCAGCCCGTCGATCCCGCCGAGCACCGCCGCCATCGCGCCGATTTCGCGGGACAGACGGAAGACGTAGTACTCGATCGCCTCGGCCGCCTCCGGCGCGTCGCTCTCCAGCAATGTGCGCATGTCACCCGAGATGCCGGACAGGCCCTTCAACCCGCTCTCGCGATAGAGCAAATCCTCGATCTCGCGCGGGGACATGCCCTTCTGAACCATGAGATACAGCAGCACGCCGGGGTCCACCTGACCGCAGCGGGTGCCCATCGGCATCCCGTCCAGCGCCGAGAAGCCCATCGTCGAGCCGACGCTCTGCCCGTCCCGCACCGCGCAGAGAGAGGCGCCGTTGCCGAGGTGGCAGATCACGACGCGGCTCTTCGCCAGCTCGGGCTCGGTCCGGGCGAGGTGTGCGGTGACGTAATCGTAGCTCAACCCGTGGAAGCCGTAGCGCCGCACCCCTTCGTCATAGAGCGCGCGGGGCAGGGCGAACGTGTCGTTCACCCATGGATGCGAGCGGTGAAAGGCGGTGTCGAAACAGCCGATCTGAACCGCGTCGGGAAAGAGCCGCCGGGCCGCGACGACACAGGCGAGGTTGTGCGGCTGGTGCAGCGGCGCGAATGGCGCGTAGGCGCGAAGCTCCTCGATGGTCTCCTCCGTCAGTTCCGCCGGGTCGCGCCGATCGGGACCGCCGTGCACGATCCGATGCCCGACGCCGGAGACCTTGCGTCCCGTGAGAACCGGCTCCAGAGCCTCGATCACGGCCGCGAGCGCCCCTGCATGATCGACTGGCCCGAGCGGCTTGGTCGAGCGCAACCCGTTCTCGTCGAGCAGCAGCGCCGCCTCGCCGAACAGCCGTTCGACCTGTCCGGTGCACAGCACCGCATCGTCCTGATAAACCGAGAACTTGAGCGAGGAACTCCCCGCGTTCAGCGTCAGGATCAGGCTCACGGCATCGGCCGCCGTGCTGCATAAAGCGCGGCAACCGCGCAGGAGGCGAGCCGGGCCTTGTCGTCGTCGGCGCGGCTCGACAGGATCACCGGTACACTCGCACCGATGACGATGCCGCCGGCTTCGGCATGGGCGACGAAGGTCAGCTGCTTGGCGATCATGTTACCCGCCTCGAGGTTCGGCGCGACGAGGATATCGGCCCGTCCGGCGACCAGCGACTTGATCCCCTTGGTCGCTGCCGCCTCGAGGTCCACGGCATTGTCCATCGCCAGCGGTCCGTCGACGATCCCGCCCTTGATCTGGCCGCGTTCGGCCATCTTCGACAGAACTGCCGCGTCGAGCGTGGAGGGGATGTTCGGGGTCACCGTCTCGACCGCCGACAGCACGCCGACCTTCGGTTGTTCGATACCGAGCGCGCGTCCGAGATCGATCGCGTTCTGCACGATGTCGACCTTGGTCTCGAGGTCCGGCGCGATGTTGATCGCGGCATCGGTGACGAGGACGAGGTGATCGACACCGGGTACGTCCATCACGAAGACATGGCTCAGCCTGCGCCCGGTCCGGAGGCCGCCCTCGCGCTTGATGACGGCGCGCAGCAGAGTGTCGGTGTGCAGGTGCCCCTTCATTACCGCCTGCGCCCGGCCTTCGTGCACCAGCGCGACGGCGCGGGCGGCGGCGCGGGCATGGTCGGGCTCGTCGATCAGCTCCAGCCCCTCGATCGACACGCCGGCCTCGATCGCGGCATTGGCGATCTTCGCCGCGCTGCCGACGAGGATCGGCGTGATGAGCGTATGCTTCCAGCCGAGTACTGCGCCCGCCAGCGAGTCCGCCGATTCCGGCGCGACGACGGCGGTCGGGATCGGGTCGAGGTGTTCGGCCTCTGCAATCAGCCGGTCGAAGTGAACGTGGCTCTGAACAGTCAGCCCGGGCACGTCCCGCGCTTTGAAATCCTGCGATTTCTCGGGGGCGATGACGACTGCCTCGCCTTCGGCCAGCCGGGTGCCATCCTCCGCCTCGATCCATGTGTCGAACGTCGCCTCGCGCCCGTCGCCGAGCGCGGTAAGCCGCACTTTCGCGGTGACGGTGTCGCCAGCCTCCGCCCGGCCGAGAAACCGCAGCGCCTGCGACTTGTAGAGCGTGCCCGGCCCCGGCAGACGGCTGCCCAGGACACCCGAGATCAGCGCGGCCAGCCAGGCCGACGGGGCAATCGCCTCGGGCTTGCCGTCGAGGTCGCCGTCCTCCTTCGGCAGGTGCAGCGGGTTCATGTTGCCGCTGGCGTGCGCGAAGACATAGAGATCGTCCGCCACGCAGAGGCGCGTCGCCTCGGCCTCCATCCCGACTGTCAGACGGTCGTACGGCGTGTTGGTATAGACGGTCATGCGGGCCCCTTGCGCGTGTCTCGGGGCCGACAAAAGCGGAAGCGGGCTGACTTGGCCACCCGCAATGGTCAGCCACGGAGGGTCAAGGTTTCGGACAGCCCCGCCCTATTGCTGCGCTGCAACTACCACAAATCGTCTGGCCCGTGCCGTCTCAACGCCGCAATTCCGGCCGATGTTTGGTTAACCCCTCCTACAGGTGCGTAATGCGGTCTCAGTCACAGAACCGTCCCGGTTTCATCCATTTCCTGCCGCTGATGTTCGGCCTTGTCGCCGCTGCGGTCTTCGCGACCGGGATTTTCCTTCAGCTGTCCGAGAACCGGGCGCGGGCCGAACGCGCCGAAGCTTTCCTGCAAGGTCCACCCGCCGTTGCCGACACAGACGAATTCGACCCCGCGCGCCACGTCGGCATGGGCGGGGAAGTCGTGATCACGGTGCAACTCGACATCGACGCTGCGGCGCCGCTTCCCGCCGTGACGGAAGGCGGGCCGACTGCCCTCTACGTGCCGATCTACGCCGCCGATGCGCTCGACCCCGACCTCGCCGATCCGTTCGGGGCTGCCATCTTTACGGCGCCCAATTTCACCGATGGCCGCGTCAGCGCCGACAGCCTGCGCGATACGGCGACCGAGTTCGGGGCCATCGGCCCTGTCGTCTATCTGAACGGACGCTACGGCGGCATGGAATCCTGGGCGCCGTCGCTCGAGAGGATCGGCGTAGAGCCGACCGCGCTGCGGCACGTGATCTATCCGTTCGTCGACGGTCGCCGTGTTGCGCTGCTGCCGTCCGAAATCGTGCAGCCGACCATCTTCGGACAGATGTCCAAGATCGCCGGATGTTTTGGCCTGCTGGCCCTCGCCGGCCTTGCGCTCAAGGGGCGGCGGGAAGATGACGATCCATCCGAGGCCGGGCAGGGGGCGGTCGACGACACCGACAACCTCGACACGCTGCGGCTCGATCTGGCCGATGCGCCGGACAAGGACCGCCCTCGCTCCCCGGTGCGGGGGATCATGCTGGCGCTGTTCTCGCTATTGATGGCGCTGGTGATCGGGCATCTCGCGATGCCGGTGCTGTTCGACGGCGTCACGAGCCAACTCGGCGGGACGGAGCAGCTGTCATCCCTCGCCGCCGAAGTGCGGATGGGGCTCCGGGTCCTGTGGCTCGCGGCGCGCGACATCTGGGTCGGCGCCATCGCGCTGCGCCCGACTGACATGATTATCGTCGGTCTCGCAGCGCTCGTGCTGATGCTTCTGATCGTGAAGCTGGTGATCCGCATTGCGCGGGGCGGCGACGACGGATCGCACCAGGCGGCCTGACTTCAGAAATTCACGTCGACGTCGGGAAGGTTCAGCGCCTTCATCAGGTCACGAAGCTCCTGCCGCGCGGCAATGTTGGAGATGTTGAGGTTCTTCACCCCGACGTCGCGCAAATCCAGCAGCGTCAGGCCGCGCGGGAACAGCTCCCGGAAGATCACGCGCTCGTTGAAGCCGGGGGCAAGGCGGAAGCCGATGCGCTGCGCCAGCTTGTCGAGCGCGCGTTCCATCTTCTCCTTGTTTACCATCGCCTGTGCGCCGAGACGGTTGCGCACGACGACCCAGTCGATCGGCTCCAGCCCGGCCTGAGCGCGAAGCTGGCGGGCGTTCCAGACCATTTCGGAGTAAACGGAGGGACCGGTAATCGTCTCGCCATCCGTGTCGATGTGGGCGAGCAGATCGAAATCCACGAAGCTGTCGTTGAGCGGCGTGATGAGCGTGTCCGCCAGTGAGTGCGCGACCTGGCTCAATCGCGTGTGGGAGCCGGGGCAGTCGATCAGGATGAAATCGCAGTCCGGCTCCAGCCCCGCCACGGCGGCGGACAGCCGGTGGTCATAGACGTTTTCACCGGGGCCGAGGTTGCTTTGGTCGATCTCGGGCAGCTCGTGGTAGGCCGGGGTCGGAAGTTCGAGGCCCTCCCGTTCGAGATACGCGTTGCGGTTGTTGATGTAACGGCCGAGGCTCTTCTGCCGCAGGTCGAGGTCGAGGATACCCGTATTCTTGCCGAGCCGCGCCAGCGCGGTCGCCACGTGCATGGATACGGTCGACTTGCCCGCGCCGCCCTTTTCGTTGCCGACGACGATGATGTGTGCCACTGCCCGGCCCCCGATTTTCTTGTTGGGGCCACTATATGTAGCGAACGCTGCCGGGAAAAGCACATCGGGCGAGAGTTCGTACATTTTTCGCACGTCCGGCGGGAGTTGAAGCAACAGTCAGGCCGGTCGAATGCACAGGTTCCGGGTCTCGCGACCCGCGAGGATCGCCTATCGGGACAAAGTCACCTTGCCTGGAGCCGCTGATGTCCTTTCAGATCAATGCACTCGACCCCGCGCCCTTCGCCCCCTTGTTCACCATGAGTGAGGCGGAACTCGTCGGACGGCACGCCCGTCGTGTCACCGCGGACAGCGCGCCGGGCTTTCCCTGCCGGGTCAGCATGGCCGACGCCGCCGTCGGCGACCGGCTCATCCTGCTGCATTACGAGCATATGCCGGCGCACTCTCCCTTCCGGGCCAGCCACGCGATCTACATTCGGGAGGGTGCGGAAAGGGCCAGGCTCGCGCCCGGAGAGGTGCCGGAGGTGTTGGCGCGGCGGTTGCTGTCGGTTCGGGCGTTCGACGGCGACGACATGATGGTTGCGGCGGAGGTGGTCGAGGGAACGTCCCTCGGGCCGGTGTTGTCTGACTGGCTGGAGGACGCGGGCGTGGCTTTCGTCGATATCCACTACGCGCGGCCGGGCTGCTTTGCCGGACGCGCCGTTCGTCCCTGAGGGCGCTTCAGCTGTCCGGGTGCTGGTGGTTGCTCGATCTGATCCGCTCCAGCAGGCCTTCGGGGTCGCTGTTGGCGTAGGTCTCGCTCGCCGGCAGATCGTGCAGCGTCGCGACCCAGCCGAGGCGGCTTTCCGTCCCGCAATTCCGTTCGGGCGGCAGACCCTCGGGCTGGTCGAAGCAGCCAGCCAGCACCCCGATATCGCCGGCGTGCGGATAGTCGAAGATCATCGGCGTCCCGCAATCTCGACAGAAGCCGCGCCGCGCGACGTCGGAGCTGGCGAACCACGCGATCTCGCCTTTCGTGACGCGGAAGGCGGCCTTCTCCGTTGGACAGATGACCGCAAACGGACCACCGACCGCCTTCTGGCACATCCGACAGTGACAGGCATGAATGTTGAACGGCATCGCATCGCAGGCGAAGCGGATGGCGCCGCACTGGCAGCCGCCGGTGAGAGGAAGCTTGGTCATGCCCGCGAGGCTATCACCCGGCGGCGCGAACTCCAGAGCCATGCGCGCGTTCTCGCGCGACCCCGAATTTTCGTCGAAAATTCGATAGTAGGGGGCGGCTTGAGATTTGATGAACGGGACAATTCGAGACAGTTCTAGATTGCCTGTTTCCCCGGAGCCGCCCGTCGCCACCGCGCCTCGAGCGCGCGGTCCGCGAACACGCTTCAACGTGCCTCGTCGAACCGCCTACGAAAGCGCTTTCCCACCCCAGAAACGAAAAATGCCGCCCCGAGGGACGGCATTTCCGAAACCAGACGTAGGGTCGGCTCAGAAGCCGAGGCCTTCGTACTTTTTCTTGAACTTCGACACGCGGCCACCGGTGTCCATCAGGCGGGACGAGCCGCCGGTCCAGGCCGGGTGAACGGTGGGATCGATGTCGAGCGAGAGCTGCTCGCCTTCCTTGCCCCAGGTCGATTTCATCTGGACGACGGTGCCGTCGGTCATCTTCACGTCGATGACGTGATATTCGGGATGGATATCCTTTTTCATGTCGCGCTTCCTTGCACCGGCTTCTTGCCATCGTCCTTGGGACGGTAGTTGGTCTGTTCTGCGATACGGGCGGATTTGCCGCGACGCGAACGCAGGTAGTACAGCTTGGCCCGGCGGACCTTGCCGCGACGGACGACCGTGATGTTGTCGATGTTCGTCGAGTAGAGGGGGAACACACGCTCCACGCCCTCACCGAAGGAAATCTTGCGAACGGTGAACGAACCGGCGATGCCTTCGCCGTTCTTGCGGCTGATGCACACGCCTTCGTAGTTCTGGACGCGCGTGCGGGTGCCTTCGGTCACCTTGTAGCCGACGCGGATCGTGTCGCCGGCCTTGAAGTCGGGAATGTCCTTCCCGAGCGAGGCGATCTGTTCCGCCTCGAGTTGTGCGATCAGGTCCATCCGATCGTCTCCTATGCTGCTCGCGGTTGGTCCGCGAAGGTGTCTCGCGTTCTCAGAGCTCCGGTCTTCATCCGGGTCCGCCATCCCTGCCAGTTGCAAGGCGCGCCCGTCGGAGGTTCAGCACGTCGTTTACTTGTCGTCCGCAGCGGCCCGGACTGCGCGGAAGAGGCGCGGGCAACGACGAACTGTCCGGACGACTCGAAAAGAGTCCCGGACGCGCGCGATATACGGCAAGGACGGGTCTGCTGGCAAGCCCCGGAGGGCCGCCGCTTTACGGCCTCGTCTCAAAGGGGCCGGGTCATGCCGACGTGGCTGTGCCGGAAGCCGTGCCGTTCATAGAACCGGTGCGCGCCTTCGCGGGAACGATGCGACTTCAGCTGCATCCCCGAGCAGCCGCGCCCGCGCGCGTAATCCATTGCCCAGCTCAGCATCTGCCCGCCGTAGCCACCGCCACGCAGCGCGGAGTCGACCCGAACGGCTTCGATCGCCACTTTCAGCGCGCCCCGGTTCGACAGGCCGGGCAGAAAGGACAGCTGGAAGGTGCCGACGACTGCGCCGTCGAGCTCGGCCACACCCAGGAACTGATTGGGGTCCGCATCGATCGCGGCGAACGCCTCGCGGTAGGCGGCATCTTCCGCGTTCGCGGGGTCGTCACGGTCCCGGCCAAGGTGATCGTCCGCCAGAAGCCGCAGGATGTCGCGCAGGTCGCCAGACACGGCGCGGCGCACGGTGAGGGCGCTCACTCTTCCGTCCCGCGCTTCGCCCAGAGATCGGGGCGCCGGGCCCTGGTCAGCTCTTCGGCCTGCGCGCGACGCCACTTCGCGATCTCGCCGTGGTTGCCCGACATCAGGACCGGGGGGATCTCGTGGCCCTGCCATTCCGTCGGCCGGGTGTATTGCGGATGCTCCAGCAGCCCGTCGGAAAAGCTCTCTTCTTCCGTCGAGGCCGCGTTGCCGAGGACGCCGGGACGCAGCCGCACGCAGGCGTCGATCAGCACCTGCGCCGGAAGCTCGCCACCTGTGAGGACGAAGTCGCCGAGGCTCACCTCCTCGATCCCGTAATGGTCGAGCACCCGCTGATCGATCCCCTCGAACCGCCCGCAGAGCATCGTGACCCCGTCACAATCGGCCAACGACCGGGCCATCGCCTGATCGAAGGGCCGGCCACGGGGCGAGAGGTAGATCATCGGCATCCGGCCCCGCGACTGGCGGCGGGCGGTCTCTACCGCGCGTCCCACGACGTCGGCGCGCAGGACCATGCCGGCGCCACCGCCGGCGGGCGTGTCGTCGACGTTACGATGCTTGCCCTCGCCGTAGGGCCGCAGGTCAATCGTCTCGAGCTGCCAGAGCCCGTCCTTCAGCGCCTTGCCGGTCAGGCTCTGGCCGAGCAGCCCGGGAAAGGCGTCGGGAAACAGCGTGATGATCTGTGCCGTCCAGGCCTGCGCCAGAGAGGGCCGGTCGGTCATCAGTTCCTGCGGCCGGAGCGTCGGGCGGATGGTCTTGCGACCGTGGGATTTCGGAGCGTCGGACATGCCCGCGTCTCTAGCGCAACGCGGGCGCGTTGCAAGCGGGCTCAGCTCTGCCGGTCGCGTTCGAGTTCGGCGATCAGTTCGCCCAGTTCACCCGCCGCCTCCCAATCGCGGCCGCGCAGTGGCACCAGCTTCGCGAGCAGCGAGGTGCGGTCGACTTCTGCCGCCCGGAACGCGACGAGATCCTCTGCGGCGTAGACGGCGGCCTCGGCCACCGGTGCGGCGGGATCGTCGAGCGCCGCCTCGATCAGCACTTGCGCCTCGGCGGTCGTCAGTGGCGTGCCGTTGCGCAGCATCCGGCCGATGGCGACGAGGCGCAGCGCCCGCCAGATCGGGCTGGCCGCGCGAATGCCGAATTCGGCGAGCGCGATGTCGATCACCCGCCGGTCCACATCGTCGAAGAGCTGATCGAACGGCTCGGCAAAGCGGCTGGCATGGCTCGGGTTGAAGGCGGGATCGCCGATCTCCGCATCATGGCCGTCGAACAGCCTGTCGAGCGCGTCGGGGAGGGCGGCCTGCCGCTCTGCCCGCACGAGGTCGTGGAATTGTGCGAACCGGGCGGCGACGTCTCGCGCGTCGACCTCGTAAGCGCGCATCGTTCCGATCCGGAGCTCCCGCGTAAGGGCGGGACGCATCATGACATCGGACATGTCGAGGAGAACCTGGGGCAGCCGGTCGGCGATCTGGCGAAGGAAGCCCGCGTCGATCGTCCGGAACAATGCGGCGACGGCGCGCTCGACCAGCTCCGGTGGCAGGTCGCGCGGGAAGGTGGCGTCATTGGTCAGCAGCGACAGGATCGCCTGCAGGTAGGGAAGGTGATCGTCGCGAGCATGCAACTCGGCCAGGCGATCGATGAGGGGCGGCAGACTTCGGTCGGGCAGCTCGAGCATGTCCACGGCCCGCTCCACATCCGCCTGATCCGCGCCTTCTTGCGGCATCTCGGACAGCACCATGACGAACGCGCTCTCTTGCCGCCTGTCGCGGTCGAGAGCGGCGCCGAGCCGGGCCAGCCCCTCGTTCACGCGCGCCTGCCGCGCCGTATCAGTCGCCCGAGTCTTCCGCCTGAAGACGAAGACCCCGAGGACGGCGAGGGCGGCAAGCGGCAGGAGGAGGGGAAGCAGGTCCATGACGGCAGCCTAACGCCGCCGCGATGGCGCGCA
The DNA here is from genome assembly GCF_016134045.1 of Pelagovum pacificum. Lineage (NCBI taxonomy): Bacteria > Pseudomonadati > Pseudomonadota > Alphaproteobacteria > Rhodobacterales > Paracoccaceae > Pelagovum > Pelagovum pacificum. Next base: position 432,900 of record NZ_CP065915.1, read on the forward strand.
AACCTTATGTCACGAGGCCGACGATACCGATCAAAAGCAGGATCAGGACGATGACGATGGAAATCAGCAGCGTGGCGCCGGTCAGCGCGACACCTGCGATCCGGCCAAAGCCCAGAATCGCAGCAACGGCCGCCACGGCCAGCAGAATGAAAATCCAGGAGATCATGGTGCACCTTTTCGAGTTACCCTTCGGATGGGGCAACGTCCCATGTCATCAGACGTTCCCTCTGGCCCATCCTCCGACCCCATCTGCCTCGCAGAGCGCGAGTTTCCGTGTCTTCAGCGCATCATTTGCCATGTCTGATCGGTTCAGCCGGAGCAGCTCTTCCGCCAGGGCGCGGTCCGGTCCGCGGTTGCCGTGACCGACCGGCTTCAGCGCGGCGCGGACGTCCTCGGGCAGGGTCAGGTGATCCAGCAACGCGGCCCCCGGCCCGAGCGGATGCGCGGTGGCGGCGGCGAGGTCGAGCGTCGCCACAGAAAGTGGCGCGAGCGCTTCGCCGACTTCGGACGCGGCGCGGGACAGGTCGGCGGCCCCGGCGAGCCGGTCGCGAAACGTCTCCCACCCCTCGGTCAGGCGCTGGCCGATCAGATGGTGGCGCCATGCGCTCCAGAGCCAGCCTTCGGCGTCGCGCGTCGTGTAGATCAGGCGCACCCGATGCTCCGGAAAGCGGTCGGCGAGGTAGCCGGCGATGAAATTCGCCGTCACCGGCGCGGCGGCGTAGCTGTCGACGTCTGGCCAGCCGGGCAGGTGGCCCGACAGACCCTCGCAGGACAGCAGAAGGTGTCGGTCGACGTCGGCGGGCAGCCCCTCGAACGTATCGTCGAGCGCCGTCACGAGGTCGAGCAGCATCAACGGGTTCTGGCTGCGCGAATAGCCCATGCAGAGCTTCGCGGCGGCCCGCAGATGACGCAGCTGGAAGATCTGCACATGGGGCGCGAGAAGCTCGCGGTTGCGCCAGAGCAGATGTTGCATGCTGCTGGTGCCGGTCTTGTGGAAGCCGGGGTGGAGCAGGATATCAGCCATCCCGCTCTCCCGTCAGGACGGCCTTGGCGCGGCGGAGCTCCGCCTTGTCGCTGATCCTGTGGTTCAAGTCGGCGAGCCCTGCCCGGACTTCGGGCGAGTTGCCGCGATTGCTGTGCGTGGCGGGGTGGAGCGCGCGGCGCAGGCTCGGCGGCAGGTCCAGGAGGTCGAGCAGCGGCGCCGCCGGACCGTCCCGGTGGTCGTGGCTGGCGGCGAGCGGGGCTTCGATCACGTCGCAGGGCAGGCGGCGGCGAAGAATGGCGAGGCTGGTCGCAAGCGGTGCGATGCTGTCGCGGAAGGTCGCCTCGTCCTCGGTCAGGCGACGGGATCGGAGGATGTGGCCGTGGACGGACGCGGTCCAGCCCGCCTGATCCCGCGTGGTATAGAGAAACCGGATGTCGGCGTCGGGGAAGCGGCGGTGCAGTCCCTCATAGGTGGCGAGGGCCAGCGGCGCGGCGGCGCGGTAGGTCCGGATCGTGCGGCCGAGGACGGTGCGATGTCCCGGCATCGCGCCTGACAGCCCTTCCCAGCTGAGCACGAGCGGGACCGGCTCGTCCGGCAGAACCGACAGCGCGCCGGTCAGCGCTCCACGAAAGGCGCGCATCCGCCACGGGGCGGGGGCACGGCCATAGGCAACGGCGGCCCCCGCCGGGGCCGGCATGTCCTCTTTCAGCAGCAGCCGGACGTGTCCCGAGAGGAGTTGCCGATTGCGGCGCAGGTGGTCCTGCAGGCTTGATGTGCCGGTCTTGTGGAAGCCGGCGTGGACGATCACGAGCCTCTGCCGGCCCGTGGTCATGCGGCGATCCGGGTGCCGTCGGGCGGTTGAGTGGACGAGCCGAGCGATTGGGCAAACCGCAGCAGGTAGCCGTCCGGATCGGTCACGACGAATTGCCGCTGGCCGAGAAACAGCGGACCGGCGCGATACCAGACGTCCTCGACCCCGATGAAATGGCTGGGCACGCGCGCGGCCAGCGTGTCGACATCCTGCACCATGATCTGGAGGTGCATCCCCCGGCCGAGCGGTGGCTCCGCGGGCGCGACCATCCAGCTGGTGGGGCCGATCTCCTCGAGCATCAGCCGGGCGCCATTGAGATCGACGCAGGCGAAACCCTCGCGTTCATAAAGAACGGAGAAGCCGAGCGTGGAGATGTAGAAGTCGAGGCTGCGGGCAAGATCGAAGACCCCGAACTCCGGCATCAGGACCGGGCTCACTCGCCATCCTCCGGGAAGGTGCCGGGGGGCGGGTCGGCGATGATGCGGCCCGCGGTCAGATCGACCGTCGGAACGGCGGCGCGGGTGAAGGGCAGCAACACGGTGGCCTTGAGGCCGGGGCCGTGGATTTCCAGCAGGTCGCCCGCGCCGTGGTCGTGAACGGCCTTCACGGTGCCGAGCAGGCTGCCGCCGGTGTCGTGCACGGGCAGGCCGATCAGGTCCGTGTGGTAGAATTCGTCATCAGGCAGCGAGGGCAGCCGGTCGCGGTCGGCGAGCAGCGCGGTGCCGCGCAGCGCGTCGGCCTCTTCCTTGGTGGTGATGCCGTCGAGCCGGCCGATCAGTGCGCCCTTCGTCTCACCCGTCAGGACAAGCTGGCTGAAGGTGCGGCCCGCCTCGGTGACGAACGGCAGGTAATCGGCGATGGCGCCGGGGTCGGCGCAGAAGCTCTTGATGCGGACCTCGCCCTTGACGCCGTAGGCGCCGGCGATGGAGCCGACCGTGATCTTGTCGCTCACGGGGTTACCCCCATAGCAGTCGCGATGCGGACGTAATCCTCGTCGGAGATGGAGAACTTGCCACCCCGGAAGGTCATGCCCCAGCTTCGCTTGTTGCGCACGAAGGTGAGGTCCTCGAGCATAGGGCGCACGGGGACCTCATCTGCGTCGTCGAAGGCGGCATCCCGCACCCAACGGGTGAGGCCGGGACGCCATTCCTTCTCGTAGGCCTTTTCGCCCGTCACCCGCGCATGGGTGACGAAGGCCTGGACCGGCTCGCCCTCGAAGTCGGACTTCGGGGCGTAGTAGATCACCGTGTCGCCGGGGGAGAGCGACCTGACGAGCGCCTCCTTGCCGTGGCCGAAGGCCACGACGCCGGCTTCGCGGGCCGTCATGGCCTGCATGCGGTGAACCACGCCGATCCAGTGTGCCATCGAAGGTCGCCTTACTCGGCGGAATCTTCGGCGGGCGCTTCCTCGGCCGGGGCGGCGGCAGCCTCTTCGGAGGCTTTGGCTTTCTCGGCGCGGGCCGCAGCGCGTTCCTGCGCGGCTTTGCCGGGCTGGGCTTTCTGCGGGTTGTTGCGCTCTTTCTTGTCGAGCTTGCCGGCGGCCTCGAGGAAGCGGGAGACGCGGTCGGTCGGCTGCGCGCCCTGGTCGAGCCAGTGCTGCACGCGGTCCATGTCCATCTTCACGCGCTCTTCGCTGTCCTTGGGCAGGAGCGGGTTGTAGGTGCCGAGCTTCTCGATGAAGCGGCCGTCGCGCGGCATGCGCGAGTCGGAAGCGACGATCGAGTAGAACGGGCGCTTCTTGGAGCCGCCGCGGGCGAGACGGATTTTCATTGCCATGGTGTAGGTCCTTTCGAATGGCAGGGGCGGATGGGGGCGACCCCCATCCTACGATTTGTGGCTTTCGTGGTGCTTGATGACTTCCTGGATGATGAAGGCCAGGAATTTCTTGGCGAATTCCGGGTCGAGATCGGCCCGGCGCGCAAGGTCGGTGAGCCGTGCGATCTGTTTCTCCTCGCGGACGGGATCGGACGGCGGCAGGTCGTGATCGGCTTTCAGCCGGCCCACGGCCTGGGTGTGCTTGAAACGCTCGCCGAGCGTGTAGACGAGGATCGCGTCGAGACGGTCGATGCTCTCGCGATGCTCGGCCAGCAGGGCTGCGGCCCGCTCATGCGGGGCGGCGGCCGAGTGGGGGCTCGTCTGGTCGGTCATCATGCGATCTCCTGCTGGGGTGCGTCCGGGGCAGGGTGCCGCCAGATGCCGAGTGTGCCGTATGCGTCTGTCTCGAAGGTGCCTTCGAGGGTGCAGCCGAGGCGCTGTGCCAGCCGGACGGAGCGGACGTTGGCGGGGTCGATCCCGCTCATCACCGTGCTCCAGCCGAGCGTGTCGTAGACGAAGGCGCGCGCGGCCAACGCCGCTTCTGCGGCGACGCCACGGCCCTCGGCCTCGGCGAAGACGGTCCAGGCGATCTCGGGCTCCGGCCAGGCTTCGGGCTTGTAGGGGCCGACGACGCCGAGCGGTTCGTCCGTGATCTTGTCCGCGACGATCCAGCGGCCGTAGCCCCGGATCTGCCAATGACCGGCGATGGCGCAGAGCCGGTGAAAGCTCTCGCCCCGCTCGAACGGCCCGCCGACGGTGCGCGATCTCTCGGACAGGCCATAGGTCACGTAGGCCTCGAGGTCGCGGTCCTCGGGCGCGCGCAGGCGGAGGGTGTCCGTCTCGATCGTCGGGATATGACAGCTCACGCCGGTCATGACGCCACCCTCACGCGGTGCCGCAGCACGAGACAGCCGAGCCCGCCGGGCGTCGCGGCCTGAGCGTCGCGTTCCGCGCCGAGGCGTTTGGCCAGCCGCAGCGCCGGGGCGTTGCCGCGGTCGATGTAACTGACGAGCGAGGGCAGATCGGCGATCAATGCGTCCCGCAGCGCGAGCGCGGCCTCGGTCGCGTAGCCCTTGCCCTCGGCGCCGTCGAACAGGAACCAGCCGAGTTCCGGCTCGGGGAAGTCAGGACCCTGGGTGATGTTCACGCCGCCGGCGAGCGTGCCATCTGCAGCTTCGATCATCAGCCCGCCGAAGCCGAAGAACTGCCAGCTTGCCGTGTCGTTGCAGAACCACGCCCACGCGGTCTCCGCCCCGTGCGGGCCGCTCATGAAGCGCGAGCGCGGACCGGCGAGGAAGTCGCGGTAGGCCGGGAAATCCTCGAAGCGGTAGGGACGCAGGGTCAGGCGTTCGGTGCGGATCGTCGGGATCATGGCCGCACCTCGTGCCGGTAGACGAGGTCGCTTGCCGTCGGACGCTCGGCGTCGTCGTCGCGCACCGCGCCGAGCGCTTCGGCCAGCCGGATCGAGCGGCTGTTCGGCGGGTCGATGTAGCTGACGAGCGAGGTGATCTGCGGCTGCACGGTGCCCCATTTCAGCGCGGCGCTCGCGGCTTCGCGGGCGATCCCGCGCCCCTCTGCGGCAGAGGTCAGGCACCAGCCGATCTCGGTCTCGGGGAACCACTCGTGACGGCCGAACCCGACGGAGCCGAGGTAGTCGCCGCTCTCCGTGGCGGTGATCGACCAGTAGCCGAACCCGTGCAGTGTCCAGCCCGCCACTTCGCGCGAAAAGAAGTTCCACGCGTCGGCGCGAGACATCGGGCCGTCCATATACTGGCTGCGCAGGTCGCCGAGGATGGAATACATCCCCTCGAAGTCCGCCGCTTCCGGCGCGCGGAGCGTCAGCCGTTCCGTGGTCAGAACCGGGATCATGGCGCGACCTCCGGGAAACGGTAGACCAGCACCTCGGGATCGACGGGATGACGCGCGCCGTCCGCGACGCCGCCAAGCGCTTCGGCGAGCCGGATCGACTTGGCGTGATCCTCTGCGATGTAGGTTGCAAAGCCGCCGCGGCCGACCTGCGCGCGAGCCCAGTCGAGCATCGCGCGGCTCGCCTCGAGCGCATAGCCCTGGCCTTCGGCGTCCTTGCGGAATAGCCAGCCGATCTCGCGCTCCGGATCGCCGTATTCCTGATCGAGCGAGACGAGGCCGAGTACGGTGCCCTTGCCCTTCAGCTCGACCGTCAGCGGGCCGATGCCGCGCAGCAGCCACGACGCGACGAGTTGGCCGAAGTCGACCCACGCGTCCTCGGGCTCGAACGGGCCGCCGAACCCTTTCGCCTGCTCGGTCGTCCAGATCGGCGACAGCGCCTGCCAGTCCTCGATGCGCGGGGCGCGCAGAACCAGCCGCTCCGTCTCGATCCGGGGCAGGGCGGCGGCGAGGCGCGCGACGAGCGCGGCCGGCGCGCCCGTTGAAGGCTGTTCCCACGGCTGGATCACGGGCGATCCTCCGGGCGGGGATGGCGGTAGACAAGCGTCGGGCTCATACCCGGGCCGATGGCCTCTGGGTCGATGCTTGCGCCCAGCCGTTCGGCCAGCGCGCGGGAGCGGACGTTGGCGGGGGCGATGTAGCTGACGGCGGTGTCCCATCCGAGCGAGCCGAACACGTGGTCGAGTGCCGCCTGCGCGGCCTCGCGGGCGTAGCCCTTCCCCTCGTGGGCGTCGGTGAACATCATCCAGCCGACTTCACGCTCGGGCCAGCCGACGGGATACCACGGGCCGACGAGGCCGATGGCGTCATCACTGCCGGTCTCCGTGACGATGAACATGCCGTAGCCACGGATCTGCCAATGGCCGATCTCGGCGGCGAAGGTCCGCCAGACATGACCGTTCCATTGTTCGCCGCCAGTGTACTTCGCGCGCGGGCTCATCGCGTAGTCGAAGAACGCGGGCCAGTCACGTGCCTCGGGCGGGCGCAGGGTCAGGCGATCGGTGACGAGGACTGTCATTCCGTGTCCTCCGGGGCCGGGTGGCGCCAGATTTCGAGCGTGCGTCCGGCATCGTCGTTCCAGCTGCCATCGCGAAGCGCGCCCAGCCGTTTGGCGAGGCGGATCGACCGGTCGTTGCCGGGCGCGATGTAGCTGACGGCAGTGCGCCAGCCGTAGACCCAGTAGGCGAAGGACAGCGTCACAACCGCACCCTCGAAGGCGAGGCTGCGGCCCTCGTGCGCCGCGTCCCAGACGATCCACTTGATCTCGGGCTCCGGCTGGCCGTCGGGCTGCCACGGGCCGAAGATGCCGACGGGCTCACCCGTTTCGCGGAGTTCGGCGACGAACGGCCCGAACCCACGCGTCGCGCGCTGCGCGGCCATCGCGCGGAAGGAATGATCGGTCGCGCCGGTCTCTTCCGTCCAGCCCTGCGCGCGGGCGCGGTCGGAGCGGTAGAAGGCGGCGTGCGCCGTCGCGTGCGCCGAAGACGGCCGCACGTAGCGCATCTTGCGCGTGGCGAGCGGCAGGACCAGCTCGCCGAGCGGCAGCAATGCGCCGGGAAGGGAGATCGCCTCCTGCTTCATGCGCCGCGCACCTTATGAGCCCGCCGACAGCTCACTTCTTCTTGCCGAAGCCCGAGAGGCCCGAGGGCAGGCCGGCTCCACCACCCAAACCGGGCATACCGCCGGCGCCGGGAGGCATCTGGCCCATCTTGCCGAGTTCGGCCTGTGCGGCGGCCATGTCGTCGGCCGAGGGGCCGCCCTTGCCGGTCATCTGGCGCATCATCTGCTTGAGCGCGCCGCCTTTGCCCATCTTGCCGATCTTCTTCATCATGTCGGCCATCTGGCGGTGCTGCTTGATGAGCTTGTTGAGCTCGCTCACCTCGAGGCCGGCCCCCGCCGCGATCCGCTTCTTGCGGGACGCCTGCAGGAGCTGCGGGTTCGCGCGTTCCTTCTTGGTCATGGAGTTGATGAGCGCGACCTGACGGCGGAGGATCGAATCGTCCATGCCGGCGGCGTCCATCTGCTTCTGCATCTTCCCCATGCCGGGCAGCATCGACATCATGCCTTCCATGCCGCCCATCTTCTGCATCTGCTCAAGCTGCATCTTCAGGTCGTTCATGTTGAACTGACCCTTCTGGAAGCGCTTCATCATGCGCTCGGCCTGTTCGGCCTCGAGCGTCTGCTGCGCCTTTTCCACCAGCGAGACGATGTCGCCCATGCCGAGGATGCGGCCGGCGATACGGTCGGCGTGGAATTCCTCGATCGCGTCCATCTTCTCGCCGAGGCCGACGAAGCGGATGGGCTTGCCGGTCACGGCACGCATCGACAGCGCGGCACCGCCGCGCCCGTCGCCGTCCATCCGGGTCAGCACAACCCCGGACACGCCGATCTTGTCGTCGAACTCTTCCGCGACGTTCACCGCGTCCTGACCGGTGAGGCCGTCGACCACGAGCAGCGTCTCGCGCGGGTTGGCGACGTCGCGCACGGCGGCGGCCTGCGCGATCAGTTCCTGGTCGATGTGCAGCCGGCCCGCGGTATCGAGCATGTAGACATCGTAACCGCCGAGGCTCGCCTGCGTCTTGGCGCGCTTGGCGATGGTGACAGGATCTTCGCCCTTGACGATCTGCAGGGTGTCGACCCCGATCTGCTGGCCGAGGATCGCCAGCTGCTCCATCGCGGCGGGGCGGTTCACGTCGAGCGACGCCATCAGCACGCGCTTGCCCTCGCGATCCTTCAGCCGCTTGGCGAGCTTGGCGGTGGTGGTCGTCTTGCCCGACCCCTGCAGGCCGACCATCAGGATCGGCGCGGGCGGGTTGTCGATCTTCAGCTTGCCGGGATCCGCGTCGCCCTGAAGGACACCGATCAGCTCGTCATGAACGATCTTCACGACCTGCTGGCCCGGCGTGACGGACTTCGTCACCGCCGCGCCGGTCGCCTTCTTCTCGACCGCCTTGATGAAGTCGCGGGCCACCGGAAGCGACACGTCCGCCTCTAGCAGGGCGACGCGGACCTCGCGGAGCGCCGTCTTCACGTCGTCTGCCGACAGGGCGCCCTGTTTCGTCAGGCGGTCGAAGACGCCGGAAAGGCGGTCTGACAGGTTCTCGAACATGGGCGCGGGCCCCCTCGGTCAATTTCGGTCTCGCTCCGCATGTGGGAAGCGACGGATCAAACGGCAAACGCCCCCGTGGGCGAAACTCGCTGACGGGGGGCGATCCCGACGCGGTGCCGGGACCGGAAGCTATTGCACTCCCGGAATTGCGCGCGTCCTAGTCCGCGCGACCGGTTTTGTCAATCCACACGCGCCTGCCGGGACTCCGCCGCGGGGCGAAGCTGTGACAGCCAGTCGTTCATCGCGTCCGCTGCCTTCCGCGCGCCGCGTCCGCTCGAATAGACGTCCGTGAACGGGTGGACGCCCAGGTCCATGCCGCCGGACAGGACGTAGGACATGCGGTGCGTATCCGCGCCGTCGCTGTTGCGGCTCGTTTCGACGACGGCGCTGTCGACCTGGTCGAGCGCGTGGCGCACCTCGGTGTAGCGCAGGACCGTGCGGCGGCGGTGGATCAGCTCGCCCGCGTCGCGGTCGAGGATCAGCTGGTTGCGGCGGATGAACATCGCGAAGAACAGGCCGAGAAACGCAGTGCCGCCCAGTCCGATGCCGAGACCCTGTCCGAGGTTGCCCGACATCAGCCCCTCGGCGCCGATGACGATCATCACCAGCATCAGGCCGACGATGATGAGCCCGAAAACCCATGGCGTGCTTTCGATGACAAGGTAGCGGTCGGTCGACTCGATCTTCATGGGCGCAGGTTAGCCGTGGCCCCGGCATCGGCAAAGAGCGTCGTGAAGGGCGCAGGATGTAAAAAGCCTTGCTCGGAGTTCTTGCAATTGCGAACGAAAACACCTTGATCTGGGCTTGAGTGTGTGACGACGCACTTGGAACGAGAGGGAACATCCCCGCATGGAAAACTGGGACGAAGTGAGAACCGCCTACCAGGTGGCGCGACTCGGCACTGTCAGCGGTGCGGCCGAAGTGCTCGGCGTGCACCACGCGACGGTCATCCGCCACATCGACGCGCTCGAGGGTCGGCTTGGCGTGAAGCTGTTCCAGAGACATGCGCGCGGCTATACGGCCACCGAGGCGGGACAGGACCTTCTGACGGTCGCCCAGACCACCGACGATCAGTTCACGCAGCTCGCCGGCCGTATCCGGGGGCAGGGCGAGGGCGTCTCGGGCGAGCTCGTTGTCACGTCACTTGCCACTCTGTCGGCCATGATGGCCCCGGTCCTGACCGAGTTCCAGCGCGAGAACCCGGGCCTCACCGTGCGCTACCTGACCGGCAACCGCCTGTTCCGGCTGGAGTACGGCGAGGCGCACGTCGCGATCCGGGCCGGGTCGGCGCCCGAGCAGCCGGACAACGTCGTGCAGCCCTTCATGCCGCACAAGATGCGGATGGTCGCGGCGAAGTCTTACGTGGATCGCAAGGGCCGGCCGGAGACGGTCGCCGATCTGCCCGACCACGAATTCGTCGGCTTCGACCAGCTCGACAGCCGCGCGCCTTTCATGCGCTGGCTTCTGACCCATGTCCCGCAGGACCGAGTCGTCTATCGCACGGAAGAGAACCAGTCGATCGTCGATGCCGTCGTCGCCGGCGCGGGGATCGGGTTCATCTCCGACTGGGATTTCGGGCGGATCGACGGGCTCGTCGAGTTGTTCCCCTCGATGGAGGAATGGCAGTCGCCGCTCTGGCTCGTCACGCATGTCGACCTGCACCGCTCCCCGAAGGTGCAGGCGTTCCTGACCTTCCTCAAGGCCCGCGCGAAGGAGTGGGAAAGCCGCGCATGAGCCCCCGCATCCGGGGCCACCTCGCGATGCTGACCTTTTCGGCAATCGTGGGGGGCAGCTTCGCGCTCGGCACGCGGATCGCCAACGATATCGAACCCGCCGCATTGAACGCGGTGCGGTTTCTGATTGCTTCCGTGATCATCGGTCTCGTCGCGTGGAGCACCACCGGCATCCCGCGCTCCGCCGCGCGGGCGCCGTGGCGCTATCTCCTGCTCGGCGGGCTGTTCGCGATCTACTTCGTGCTCATGTTCGAGGGGCTGAAGACGGCCACTTCCGTCAGTGCCTCGGCGGTCTTCACTCTGACGCCGGTCTTGTCGGCCGGCTTCGGCTGGCTGCTGCTGCGGCAGATCACGACGCCGCGCATGGCGCTCGCGCTCGCGATCGGGGCGGGCGGGGCGCTCTGGGTGATCTTCCGGGGCGACATCTCCGCGTTGCTCGCACTCGAGATCGGGCGGGGTGAGCTGATCTACTTCTGGGGCGTGATCGCCCATGCGCTCTACACCCCGATGGTGCGGAAGCTGAACCGGGGAGAGCCGGCGGTCGTCTTCACCTTCGGCATGATGCTGGCGGGATGCCTTATCCTGACGGCGTGGGGCTGGTCCGACCTGCTGTCGACCGACTGGCTGGTGCTGCCGGCGCGGGTCTGGGTCGCGCTGCTCTATATCGCGATCTTCGCGAGCGCGGCGTCCTTCGTGCTGCTCCAGTACGCGACGCTGCGGCTGCCGTCGGCCAAGGTCATGGCCTACACCTACCTCGCCCCGAGCTGGGTCATCGCATGGGAGCTGGCGCTGGGCGGGAGCACACCGGGCCTGACGACCCTCGCGGGCATCGTCCTGTCCGTTGCCGCGTTGCTACTTCTACTCAAGGATGAAGAGTCGAGGGAACCTGCAAGCACCTGATCCGGTTGCCATACCGACTGCAACGAAAGGAACCGGTATGAACCGCATCATTTACCTCGTCGGACTCATCGTCATCGTCGTCGCCATCGTCAGCTTCGTACTCTGAGGAATTCGCCCCCGGACCAAGGTTCGGGGGCGCTCTCAGCTGTCGGGCGCGGCGTTGAACTCGCGCTCCAGAAAACGTTCCAGAACTTCGATGTCCATCGGCTCGAACTGGCCGAAGGACTGCATCCATACGCTCGCCTGTCGCAGCGCGTCGGGCTGGAGCTTGCACCACGTCACCCGTCCCCGCCGTTCTTGCTGAATGAGGCCAGCGCCAGTGAGCACCCTCAGGTGCTTCGACACGGCCGCCAGCGACATCTCGAACGGCTCGGCCACATCCGTGACGGCCATATCGTCCTCGAGCAACATGGCGAGGATCGCCCGTCGCGTGGGGTCGGCGATCGCCGAGAAGACGGTGTCGAGCGAGGGTGTCATGCGCTGCACAAGGGCATGACCGGATCGAAAGTCAACCGATCAGTTGAATATGCCGCGCGGGGCCGAAGTCGCCCGGCGTCGTCGCGACGCCCTATTTTCTGCATCAACATCAGATAGTTAACGTCAGACCAAGGTCGCTTGACTCGGGCGGCCCCGCACCCTACTCCCCTAGATCGAAATCCGGGGAGTTCCGACACTTGAGTGAACCCGACAACGCTGACCGGCTGAAGGCTCTCGAAGAGCGGATCCGCAAGGCGAAGGGCGAGCCAGAGGTCGCGCACCACTCGGAAAGTCACCACTCGCAGGCGCAGCTTGCATGGCGAATGGTGACGGAGCTTGTCGCCGGTCTCGGGATCGGCTTCGGCATCGGATACGGGCTGGACGTGCTGCTTGGCACCGGGCCCTGGTTGATGGTGCTGTTCATATTCCTGGGCCTCGCGGCTGGCGTCAAAGTCATGCTGCGGTCGGCACAGGAGCTGCAGATACGACAGTTGGCCGACAGGGCCGACGAAGATGGGGATGGGTGACGTGGAGCACGAAGCAGAAGTCGCGCACGGTGAGGAAACCGGTCTGGTCTTCCACCCGCTGGATCAGTTCATCGTCGAGCCGCTGTTCGGCGACGGCCCGATCCACTGGTACACGATCACCAATGTGACGCTGTGGATGGCGATCGCCGTCCTGTGCATCGTGCTGCTCCTCGTCGTCGGCACCCGTGGCCGCAAGATCATCCCGACCCGCACCCAGTCGGTCGCCGAGATGGCCTACGGCTTCATCTACAAGATGGTCGAGGACGTGAGCGGCAAGGACGGGGTCAAGTATTTCCCCTACATCTTCACGCTGTTCCTCTTCATCGTCTTCGCGAACTTCCTTGGGCTCGTGCCGACCTCCTTTACCACGACGTCGCACGTCGCGGTCACCGCGGTCATGGCGCTCGCCGTGTTCTTCGGGGTCACGATCCTTGGCTTCGTGAAGAACGGCGCGCACTTCCTCGACCTGTTCTGGGTCAAGTCCGCGCCGCTGCCGCTGCGCCCGGTTCTGGCCGTGATCGAGCTGATTTCCTACATGGTCCGCCCGGTCAGCCACTCCGTCCGTCTTGCCGGGTCGATCACCGCAGGCCACGCCGTGATGAAGGTGTTCGCCGCCTTCGCCGCGTCGGCCCTGATCGCACCGCTGGCGATCGGCGGCATGGTCGCCATCTACGCACTCGAGCTGCTCGTGGCCTTCATCCAGGCCTACGTCTTCTCGATCCTCACCTGCGTCTACCTGAAAGACGCGCTGCATCCGTCTCACTGAATGTTCGGTGCGCCGGGCTGGCGCACCCTACGGAAACTTCCATCGTAAGGAGAAAAGATCATGGAAGGCGATATCGCAAGCATGGGTCAATACATCGGTGCCGGCATTGCGGGCCTCGGTGCAGGCCTCTCGGCTCTCGGTGTGGGCAACGTTGCCGGCAACTTCCTCGCCGGTGCGCTCCGCAACCCCTCCGCGGCTGCCTCGCAGACCGCCACGCTCTTCATCGGCATCGCGTTCGCCGAAGCGCTCGGGATTTTCTCGTTCCTCGTCGCGCTCCTGCTGATGTTCGCCGCCTAAGCGACCTCTGATACGATCCTTACGGCCGGGCAGGGCGTGCCTTCGGGACGCGCCCGCCCGGATCCAAAGACAGGTTCCAGGGGGACGACATGGCCATACAGACCTACGCCCTTGAGGGCATCCGGCAGGGCTTCTTCCTGAAGCCGCTCCTGGCGCAGGCCGAGGGCGAAGCGGAAGAGGCCGCCGAACATGGCGCCGAGGCCGCTGGCCACGGGGCCGAAGCTGCGCACACCGTGGCGCAGGACGTCGAGGCGGGCATGCCGCAACTCGACTTCTCGACATTCCCGAACCAGATTTTCTGGCTGATCGTCACGCTTCTGGTGATCTACTTCATCCTGTCCCGCGTTGCGCTGCCGCGCATCGGCGCGGTGCTGGCGGAACGCTCGGGCACGATCACGAACGACCTCGCCGCTGCCGAAGAGCTGAAGCTCAAGGCGCAGGAGGCCGAGACCGCCTACGAGAAATCGCTCGCCGACGCGCGGAGCGAGGCGAACCGCATCGCGGAAGAGACCCGCGCATCGATCCAGGAAGAGCTCGACGCCGAGATCGAGAAAGCGGACAAGGAAATCTCTGCCCGGACCGCCGAGAGCGAGAAGGCGATCGCGGAAATCCGCGACGGCGCGATGGAAAGCGTGCGCGAGGTCGCCACCGACACCGCGAAGGCGATCGTCGCGGCCATGGGCACCACCGCGGACGACGCGATGGTCGAAGAGGCCGTCAACAGCCGCGTGAAAGGATGAAGCCGATGAAGAAGCTTCTTACCGCTACAACCGTCGCCACGCTCGCCGCGAGCCCGGCCTTCGCGGCCGGCGACGCGTTCTTCTCGCTGCGCAACACCGACTTCGTGGTGCTGATCGCGTTCATCATCTTCATCGCGATCCTGATCTACTTCAACGTGCCGAGCATGGTGACCAAGATGCTCGACCAGCGTGCCGAAAACATCGGCAAGGAGCTGGACGAGGCGAAGGCCCTTCGCGAAGAAGCGCAAAGCCTGCTGGCCTCCTACGAGCGCAAGCAGAAGGAAGTTCAGGAGCAGGCCGACCGCATCGTCGAGAACGCCCGTGCCGAGGCGACCCGCGCTGCCGATCAGGCGAAAGAGGACATCCGTGCCTCCGTCGCCCGCCGGCTCGCCGCCGCCGAGGACCAGATCGCCAGCGCCCAGGCTTCCGCCGTGAAGGAAGTGCGGGACGAGGCCGTGACGGTCGCCATCGGTGCCGCCCGCGAAGTCATCGCCAAGCAGATGACCGCGAGCGACGCGAACAAGCTCATCGACAAGGGCATCGCGGACGCCGGCAGCAAGCTGCACTGACGCGAACCGCCAGTCACGGATTGACGGCGCGAGGGGAGATCCTTCGCGCCGTTTTTCGTTTCCGGGTCAGGACCGGCCGGCCTCGTGTTCGTATCGCTTGCGGGCGATCTCTTCGTTCCGCTCCGCCTTCTGCTGGTCGCGCAACGCCTGCTCGACGAAGCCGAGGTGGGCCTCCACCGCGCGGCGGGCGCCTTCCGGATCGCGGGCCTGCAACGCGTCGTTGATCGCCCGGTGCTGGTCGAGCAGCTGGTCCCGAGTCGTGCGCTGCCGGAACATGATCGAGCGGTTGTAGAACACGCCTTCCCGCAGCAACTGGTACATCGAGCGCATCATGTGCAGCATGACGACGTTGTGGCTCGCCTCGATGATCGACAGGTGAAAATCCGCGTCGATCCCGGCTTCCTCCGCCGGGTTGCGCTTCTGATGGGCGGCCTCCATCCGGGCGAAGATGCTGCCGATCACCTTGAGGTCGGTGTCAGACCCCAGCTTCGCCGCGCGCTCGGCCGCCAACCCTTCCATGTCGCGCCGGAAGGTAAGGTAGTCGAAGACGGCTTCTTCGTGCGTGCGGAACAGCTTCACCAGCGAGTCCGAAAAGGCGGAGCCGAGCACGTCGGCGACGTAGACGCCGGCCCCCGCCCGGCTGGCGAGCAGGCCGTCGTCCTGCAACTCTGCCAGCGCCTCCCGCAGCGACGGCCGCGAGACGCCGAGCCGCTCCGCCAGGTCGCGCTCCGGGGGGAGCCGCTCACCGGGACGCAGGATGCCGCGCAGGATCAGCAGCTCGATCTGGCGCACGACCCCGCGGGACAGTTTCTCGGCGCTGACTTTCTCGAATGGCATGGTCGTCCCTTTGAAATTGGTCAGAGGATATGACCGCACCCCGGCACCGGCAACCGGCGGAAGGTCATTGATCCGGTCCTCCCGGCTTGGCACCATCCGCGCGAGGTCGCCCGGAGAGTTCCCATGCCGTTGAGCCGATTTATTGCGATGACCCTTGTCGCGTTTGCGCCCGCCACTGTCGCGGCGCAGGACCGCTGCGACCCCGAGGCGATCGTGTCCATGGCCGATGACATTCTCGCGCTGCGCAGCGAGATCGAGGGCGTTTCCGCCCGCCGCGGCGCGACCACGGCCGCCTACCTGAAAATCCGCTACGACGAGATGTCCGACGACGCGGCGCAGGAGATGCTGGCGGAGCTTGAAGCAAGCGACCTCGTCGAGGCACCGATCCTCGCGCAGGCGCTCGCGGTCACGCGGGACGGACCCCGCGACGGCCTGGCCCGGTTCGGGGATCCGATCGAGCTGCTGACGGCGGCGCAGCCGTCGGTGAAGCGGGCGGCGCTCGCCTATGACGACGGGGCCGAGTATTTCGAGATGGTCGCGGAGATCCGCGCCGACCCCGCGCTGAACGAGACCTTCAACAGGACCGACTATTCCGGACTGCGCACCGCGTCGCTGGTCTACGACCTCGACGACGCGCGACGTCAGGCCATCGCCAAGCAGGCGGAGGCGTCGGGCGAACTGGTCACCGCGCTGCACCTCTATGCGTCACTCGCAGACCGCGCACCGTTCGACGACTTCCTCGACCGGCAAGCGGACAACGAGGCGATGGGCGTCTTCGGCACGCCGATGGCGATCCGCACGTCGCTCGTCGATGTCCTGCGCGGGCCCGAGCCGCTGCTTGCCTCCCCAGATGCTTCGGAGGAGGAACAGTCCCGCTACGCGATGGAGCGCGCCGTCATCCGCGCCGCGATGCTGACCCCTGAAGCCAGCTATCTCACCACGCTCTACAACCAGTCGGGAGAGCTCGAGGCGGTGAACGAGGCCGCGACGGCTTACCTCGACGCGCTGGAAGCGGGAGAGATCGACGGAGCCGAGGATGCGTGGCTCACTCAGCTCGACGCCCTGATCGAGGCGCAGAGCTCCGACTGGGCCTACAACCTGCTTCGTGCCTTCCAGTTTCCGCCCGGAGAGATCCGCCATTACGCAGGGTTCGCGTCCGACACGCTGGACTACGCCCGCGCCGCGCGTCAGGCGACCGCGCCGCTGTCGGGCGAGGAAGTGCAGGCCCCCGATTTGCTGTCCGAAACCGAACAATGGTCCGACTGGCTCACCGCGGTCGGCATCGCGTTCGAGCGGTCCGAGCCTGCGGATCAGGACGAAGGCCGCCGCGTCGTCGAACTGCTGTTCGACAGCGGACAGGTGACCGAAGCGATGGATTACGCGGAAGCCCACCTAGACCCGGAGACGCGCTGGCCGGTCCTGCGCGACCTGCTGGTGCGCTACGACCTGCAGTGTGACGGCCATACGGCCTATCCGGGCGGGTCACTTCTGACGGGGGGGCGTGTGCTCTACCGGTTCTGACCGGCAGGGCGGGGGTGGAGAAGGCCCGGGGCGGGCCCTCTCCCATCGTCAAGTCAGCTTGCCGGCGGGTTGATGATGATCTCGACCCGGCGGTTCTGGGCGCGGCCCTCTTCCGTCAGGTTGGTCGCGATCGGCTCATCCTCGCCACGGCCCACGGTGTTGATCCGGCCCGGCGCGACGCCATTGGTGACGAGCGACGCGGTCACCGCCTGCGCACGGTTGCGGGACAGGTTCTGGTTGTAGGCCGCTTCGCCGGTGTTGTCGGTGTGACCGATCACCGTGACCGATGTGGACGGATACTGGTTCAGGTTCCGCGCCAGCGCGGCGAGGTCGGATTGCAGCGCACCGCTCAGCGTGGCGCTGTCTGTGGCGAACAGGATGTCCTGCGGAAGGGTCACGACGAGGTTGCTGCCGGTGTTCTCGACGCCCACGTTTCCGCCGAGCTGCTGGCGCAGTTCCGCTTCCTGCCGGTCGAGCGAATAGCCCACACCGGCCCCGATCGCGCCGCCGACCAGCGCACCGGTCGCGATGGCACGGTTGCGGTCCGCGGGATCGTCACCGGCAGTCGCGGCGCCGATCAGCGCACCGAGCGCCGCACCACCGGCGGCGCCGGTCTGCGTGTTGCGGTTGGGGTTATTCTCGTCGCGCATGTCCGAGCAGGCGGTCACTGCCATCAGCGCAACAAGGCTGAGCGCGACGGGGGTACGGTTGATATTCATTGAAATGGCTTCCTGTCCTTGAACGGGCTCTGCTGCCCCTGCGGCGTTCATATCCACTGGTTCCCGCTGATATCCAATATCAGCCGGCCTCTTGGCAAAACTCCGCCAATCGCCGTCAGGTTCCGTGTCGTCACAGTCCGGTACGGGCGCTTTCCCAGGCGAGGATGGCACGCTTGACCGGCGCACCCCAGTGGTATTCGCCAAGTTCGCCCGATTTCCGCAGCACCCGGTGGCAGGGGATCAGGAAGCTGACCGGATTGCGCCCGACGGCGGTACCCACGGCACGAACGGCCTTGGGGTTGCCGACGGCGTGGGCGAGCTCTGAATAGGTCGTGACGTGACCGGAAGGGATCCGCAGCAGCGCTTCCCAGACCTTGATCTGCAAGGGCCGACCCGACAGCAGGATCGGCACTTCGCCCGCGCCGATTCCGAACGCCGTCTCGGCCCACGCGCGAAGTGCAGTGGGATCCTCGACATAGGTCGCGTCGGGCCAGCGGGCGACGAGGTCGGCCATCGCTGGCTCCGGCCCGGTCTCGGCGGCGAAGGCGATGCCGCAGATCCCGCGGTCCGTGCCCATGACGAGCGCCGGGCCGAACGGGCTTTCGAACCAGCCCCAGCGGATCGTCAGCCCCTCCGCGCCGCGCGCATAGTCGCCGGGACTCATGGCTTCCCACCGGATGAACAGGTCATGAAGCCGCCCGCTGCCCGACAGCCCGACCGAAGCCGAGGTCTCCAGCGTCGAGAACCGCTCCTTCAGCAACGTTCGCGCATGGCCGAGCGCGAGATACTGCTGGTAGCGCTTGGGCGAGACACCGACCCATTGCGAGAAGATGCGCTGGAAGTGCGCCGGGCTCATCTTCATCGCATCCGACAAGCGGTCGAGCGACATCGGCTCTGGCGCTTCGTTGATCAGCTCGATCGCGCGGGCGATCACGTGGTAGTGGTATCGGTCGGACTGTTCCATGCCGCAAACATAGGCGCCGCCCCACGGTCGAGCGACCCGTATCCTGCGCCTTTGCGCCACGACGCTTGCGGCCCCGCCTGCCTGCGGTCATACCCGGAACCCGATGGCCAAGCAGCTCGACTACCTCACCCTTCGCGAGATCTTCGCGCGCTTCCACGATGCGGAGCCCGAACCCAAGGGTGAGCTCGAGCACGTCAACGCCTTCACGCTGGTGGTTGCTGTCGCGCTCTCCGCGCAGGCGACGGACGCGGGCGTGAACAAGGCGACGAAAGAGCTCTTCAAGGTGGCGGACACGCCGCAGAAGATGCTCGATCTTGGCGAAGAGGGTCTGACCGAGCACATCAAGACGATCGGCCTGTTCCGCCAGAAGGCGAAGAACGTGATGAAGCTGTCGCGCATCCTCGTCGAGACCTATGGCGGCGAAGTGCCGAATTCTCGCGCGGCGCTCGTGTCGCTGCCGGGGGTGGGGCGCAAGACGGCGAATGTCGTTCTGAACATGTGGTGGCATCACCCCGCGCAGGCGGTCGACACTCACATCTTCCGCGTCGGCAACCGCACCGGCATCGCGCCCGGCAAGGATGTCGAGGCCGTGGAGCGTGCGATCGAGGACCACGTCCCCGCCGACTACCAGCTGCATGCCCATCACTGGCTGATCCTGCACGGCCGCTACATCTGCGTCGCCCGCAAGCCGAAGTGCGGCGCCTGCATCATCCGCGAATTCTGTCAATACGAGGACAAGACCGCATGAAGAAGTTCAAGGTTGTCGGCATCGGCAACGCCATTGTCGACGTGCTTTGCCAAACCCCGGACGGCACGCTCTCCGAGCTCGGCATCGAGAAGGGCATCATGCAGCTGATCGAGCGCGACCGCGCGGAATCCCTCTACGGAGAGATGGCCGAGCGGGTTCAGGCGCCGGGCGGCTCGGTCGCCAACACGATGGCCGGCCTCGGTGCGCTCGGCCTCAAGACCGGTTTCATCGGGCGCGTCCGCGACGATGCGCTCGGCAGGTTCTACGCCGAATCCTTCACCTCGCAGGGGTCGGAGTTCGTGAACGCCCCGGTCCCGGAAGGTGAATTGCCGACCTCGCGCTGCATGATCTTCGTCACGCCCGACGGCGAGCGGTCGATGAACACCTACCTCGGCATCAGCTCCGAAGTCGGGCCGGACGACGTGTCCGACGACGTGGCGGGCGAAGCCGAGATCCTGTTCCTCGAGGGCTATCTTTACGACAAGCCGAAGGGGAAAGAGGCTTTCGACCGTGCCGCCAAGGTCTGCCGTGATGCTGGTGGCCGCGCCGGCATCTCGCTGTCCGATCCGTTCTGCTGTGACCGTCACCGCCCGGACTTCCAGCGCCTCGTGACGCAGCTCGACTACGTGATCGGCAACGAGCACGAGTGGGAAGCGCTGTACGACACCAACCTCGACAGCGCGCTCGACCGCGCGGCGAAGGAATGTCGCCTGGTGGTCTGCACCCGGTCCGGCAAGGATGTGGTGCTGATCCGCGGCGAGGAGCGTGTGACCGTCCCGGTCGAGCGCATCACGCCGGTCGATGCGACCGGCGCGGGCGACCAGTTCGCCGCCGGCTTCCTCTACGGTCTGTCGATGGATCTGCCGCTCGAGACCTGCGGCCGGATGGGCGTCATCGCCGGGCGCGAAGTCATCGGCCACATGGGGCCGCGTCCGGAACAGGACGTCATGGCACTCTTCAACGAGGCCGGTCTGGTCTAGCGCCGGCCCGCCCGTCTTCGGGCGTCAAATATTCCGGGGGAGTCGCCGCAGGCGACGGGGGCAGAGCCCCCCGACCGGCCCGGCCGTCAGGCCGGGCACGACCTGCGCGGCGTAGCCGCACCGCGAGGTCAGCGCGGTTACTCGCCCAGCTTCGCGTGCACTTCGGCCAGGTCGACCTCGCCCGTGGGCATCTTGTTCCCAGGGTTCTCGAAGTCGTATTTGAAGAGATTGAAGTCTTTCTTGTAGATCTCGTAGACGAGATGCATCGACAGGTCGTCGAAATAATCCTCGACCGGGTGGGCGCGCTTCGGCCCGTGTCCCTCGCTCTCGTTGAAGCGGGGAATGGTCGTGAGATCGACCGAATGCGCCGTGTCGATATTGTCGAGCACCGTCTGCATCCCGTCGTTGAACGCTTCCGTCCAGAAGATGTGGTCGTAGGTCCCGCCGTTCACGATGAAGGTCGAGATATGTCCCGACATCGCGGACCAGTGGATGTCCGGCTCCATCGGGCGGCGCCAGCGGATGGTGTCGCGGGCGAACAGCAGGAAGCGGCGGAAGCTCTTGATCTGGTCGAACTCGAAGCCGTTCTCGGGATCCCCGACCTCGATCCCGTATTTCTGGATCAGGAGCGGCACGAGGTTGCCGCGGTAGCGCTTGCCGTTGCGCTGGATGCCGCAGATCTTGTCGAAGAAGGACGACAGGATCCGAGTGTAGGGATTGCGCACGCAGGTGAAGGCGTAGCTTTTGTGGTTCTTGACGTTCGCGGTGATGACCGGCTGGCTGTCGTCCATCGACCACTTGTGCATTCCCGCCTGCGCATCGTGGATGTCGCCGTCGAAGAATTCACCATGGTCGGAATAGTACATGATCTGCCCGATCGTCGAGCAGGCACACTTCGGCACCACCCGATAGACCACGCTTTCGCTTTCCGTCATCCAGGTTCCGGGGAAACCCATACGCCCTTGCCTCCAGCTTGATGCCCGGGGCATTCTGTCTGCCGCAAGCGCAGGACCCCTTTGACATAGATTCGCAAACAAACCCTGTTTATTCAACGCCTCTTCACGTTATTAGGGTGAGAGGGGGGCAATGGTGAGGCGAACGGGCATCCGGACATGGCGAACATTGCCTTCATATTGCTCTGCCACAAGAATCCCGAAGGTGTCATCCAGCAGGCGCGCCAGCTGACGGCGGTCGGCGACTACATCTCGATCCACTTCGACGCCAGCGCCCCGAAAGAGGCGTTCAACCGGATCAAGTCCGGTCTCGCCGACAATCCCAACGTCACCTTCGCCCGCAAGCGCATCAAGTGCGGCTGGGGGGAGTGGAGCCTCGTCCAGGCCACGCTCTACGCACTCGAAGCGGCGGAGAAGGCGTTTCCGCGGGCCACCCATTTCTACATGGTTTCGGGCGACTGCATGGCGACGAAGTCGGCGGCCTACGCCCACAGGTTCCTCGACGACAACGACGTCGACTTCATCGAGAGCTTCGATTTCTTTGAATCCGACTGGATCAAGACCGGCATCAAGGAAGAGCGGCTGATCTATCGCCACTACTTCAACGAGCGGACGCAGAAGTGGCTGTTCTACCAGTCCTTCTGGATGCAACGCCGGCTCGGCCTGAAGCGGGAGGTCCCCGCCGACATCCAGGTGATGATCGGCAGCCAATGGTGGTGCCTGCGCCGCCGCACGGTGGAGTGGATCCTCGACTTCACCCGGCAGCGGCGCGACGTGATGCGCTTCTTCGCCACGACCTGGATTCCGGACGAGACATTCTTCCAGACGCTGGTCCGTCACCTCATCCCGGAGGAGGAGATCCGCACCCGCACGCTGACCTTCCTGATGTTCAGCGATTACGGGATGCCGGTCACCTTCTACAACGACCATTACGACCTGCTGCTCAGCCAGGATTCCCTGTTCGCGCGCAAGATCAGTCCCGAAGCGCGGGACCTGCGCCAGCGGCTCGGCCAGCTTTACGCGTCCGACCGCGAGGACTTCCAGATCTCGAACGAGGGCAACCAGCTCTTCAAGTTCCTCACCGGGCGTGGCCGGATCGGCCGCCGCTTCGCCCCCCGCTTCTGGGAGACCGAGACCTCGCTCGGCCGCGACAAGGAACTGCTGATCGTCGCCTGCAAGAAGTGGCACGTCGCCAAGCGGTTGCTCGGCTCGATCAAGCACCACACCAACATTCCCGCGATCGAATACCTGTTCAACGAGGCCGATACCTGGTTGCCCGACCTCGGCGGCATCCAGGCGTCGCTCGGGAAGCGGACACGCCACCGCCGGGCGCTGATGCGGATGCTGTTCGACTACTTCGATACCGACCGGCTGATCATCTGTCTCGATACCGCGTCGATCGACCTGATGAACGACTTCTACTCGGACCGTGCCTCGACCCGGCTGCTCGAGATCGAGTGCGAGTTCTCGGACGAGTACCTCGTCGGCCACGCCAAGCGGGTTGGCCTCGCCGGGGCCGAAAGCAGCCAGGAGACGATCGACCGGCTGTTGCCGACGATCCGCTACGATGTCACCTATGAGCGCGAGCGTATCCGCGACGCCAACTATCCGAACCACTGGCGCATCCGCGAGCGCGCCCCGACCGAACAGAACGTGGAGCCGATTGCCAACTTCCTCACCGTGGGTGAAGAAACGGCGCGAGGGATCGCCAACACCGCGCACCTGTTCGTGGACTGAAAGGCAAGAGATGAACTTCGATTACGATCCAGAGAATATCTTCGCCAAGATCCTGAACGGCGACATTCCCTGCGAGAAGGTTCTGGAAAGCGCGCACTCGCTGGCGTTCCGGGACATCCGCCCGCAAGCGCCGACGCATGTGCTGGTGATCCCGAAGGGCCCCTACATGTCCGCCGACCACTTCTGCCAGTGGGCGTCCGAAGCGGAGATCGTCGACTTCATGCGCACCGTCGGCAAGATCTGCGAGGCCGAGGGGGTCGAGGACGGCTTCCGCCTGATCGCCAACGCGCGGGACCATGGCGTGCAGGAGGTCCCGCACTTCCATGTCCATATCCTCGCCGGTCGGCCGCTCGGCCGGATGCTCGACCCGGCCTGACCGTCAGCCCTTGCGGAGCGCCGGCGCGACTTTCGTGCCGAGCGTCTCGATCGCCTTCAGCATCTCTGCGTGGTCGATGATCCCGATCGCCATCTGGATCGTCACCCGGTCGAAGCCGAGGTCGTCCTTCAGGCCGAGTATCTTGTCGACGAGCTGCGACGGGTCGCCGACGAACATCGCGCCCTCGCGCGACATCGATTCATCGAACTGCGCCCGACTTTGCGGGCCCCAGCCACGCTCGCGGCCGATCTGGTCCATCACCTGCTTCTGGGCGGGGAAGAAGATGTCCGCCGCCTGCCTGGCGTCCTCGTGGACGAAGCCGTGGACGTTGAGCGAGACGCGCGGCGCGTGCTTGGGCTCCGACTGGGCGAAAGCCTGGCGGTAGAGGTCTGCCAGCGGCGCGAACCGGCGAGGCTGCCCGCCGATGATCGCCAGCGCCAGCGGCGCGCCGAGCGCGCCGGCCCGGATCATCGAGTTCGGCGTCCCACCCGCGGCGATCCAGATCGGCAATTGGCCGTTCACCGGACGCGGATAGACGCCCAGACCCTCTACCGCCTGGGTGTGTGTCGTGCCCGGCCAGCTCAGCTTCTCGCGCTCGTTGATCTGCATGAGCATCGCCAGCTTTTCCTCGAACAGCTCGTTGTAGTCGTCGAGGGCGTATCCGAAGAGCGGAAAGCTCTCGATGAAGCTGCCGCGGCCCACCATCAGCTCGGCGCGACCGTCGGTCAGGTTGTCGAGAGTCGCGTACTGCTGGAACACGCGGACAGGGTCGTCCGAGCTCAAAACCGACACGGCGGAGCTCAGCCGGATGGACTTCGTCGTTCGTGCGGCACCGGCCAGCGCCATCGCGGGTGAGCTGATGGCGTAGTTCGGGCGGTGGTGTTCACCGAGGCCGAAGATGTCGAGCCCGACCTGATCGGCCAGCTCGATCTCTTCCATCAGATTGGTGAACCGCTGATGCGCGTCGACCGTCTTGCCCGTAACCGGGTCCGTGCCGACATCGCCGAATGTGTAGAGTCCGACTTCCATGTTCGCCTCCTGTGCTGAGGCCGACATAATCGGCACGGCGCGCTCTTGTCAGTTGCGCTGCCGCACATCGTCCCTGCGGATGTCAGGGAAGCGGGAGGATGAAGGTCTCGTCCGCCCAGCCATCCACGTTGCAGCTCGCGCGGATCACGACCTCCGTCATGTCCTCGGGAATCGCGACGCCCGACAGGGATCGGGTGAACGGCTGCTCGTTGACATGCGGGTGGAGAAGCTCCCGCGTGCCGAGCACCTCGCCGTCCGGGGTCTCGACCCGCCAGGCGTCGGCGTAGTGCTCCTCTCCCGTGTCGGGGTGGGTGAGCGTGACGTCGAAGGTCCAGCTGCCATCCGCGAGCGACGCTTCGACCGGTCCGATATCGGGGGCGTCGGCGATGGCGGGGGAGGCGAGCAGGGCGAGAGCGATGATCCGTTTCATGCGCATGGAGATAGCGTCAGAACCGGCGCGATCCACTCAACGCATGAGGATGTCGCGCGGGATCGAGGCGAACTCCCGGCTCCAGACGACCCACAGTGTCACGCATGTGGCGATGATCAGCGGGATCGGCCCGAGGATCCACGCCAGGCTGCCGAGCGCGAAATACATCGCACGAAGCCCCCGGTTGAAGTTCACGGCGGCCCGGATGTTCAGCTCTCCCGCGCGACGGGCGCGGTCCATCGCATCCTCGCCGACCTCGTGGTCTTCGCCGAGGTTCGCCACGGACGCCATCACGACGGCGCAATACCCGAACACCCGGTTCGCCCAGACGAAGCGCAGGAAGGCGGCGGTGAGGAACAGCACCACCACCAGCAGCTTGATCTGCCAGAAGAACTGCGACCGATGTTCGGCCGTCAGTTCTTCGGCGATACCGGTCAGCGGATCGGTGTTGCCGACCAGCGCCAGCACGCCGCCGATGGCGAGGATGCAGGTCGAGGCGAAGAAGCTCGTCCCCTGCCGCAGCGTGGCGAGGATCTGACTGTCGAAGATCCGCACGTCCCGTGCGGCGAAGGCGACCAGCCAGTCGCGCCGGTACTGCGCCATCAGCTTGGTCACCGAGACCCGGCGCTTCGGCGGATGTTCGATGTGCCAGCCGATCAGCATGGCCGAGACGAAGAGGAAGGCGAGCGCCCCGAGGTCCCAGACGGAGAGGAGGGAGAGGACCTCGCCCCAGCTCATCAGAACGGCCGGAAGACCACGGCCCAGAGGATGCCGATCACGGCAAGGACCGAGAGTTCGTTGAAGATGCGCAGGTACGTGTCGGACTCCCCGAACTTCCCGCGCCGGGCGCGCAGGACCAGCCGCCCGGTCCAGACATAATGGGCGACCAGCAGCGCCACGAGCGCGACCTTCAGGTACAGCCATCCCGGCCAGCCGATCCAGAAGCCGAGCGCCGTGCCGGTGATGATCGCGATCACGCCGAGACCGGCGGAGAACCGGTAGAGACGGATGGTCAGGTCGCCGGTCGGCCCGAACTCGCCCAAACGTGCATATTCACGCTTCCAGTAGATCAGCGCGCGCGGCACCGCGAAGATACCCGTCATCCAGCCGAGGACGCAGAGCAGGTGTATGACCTTGATCCAGTTCATGGGGTCCAGTCTGTGCCCTTTGACGGACGCGGCGACAAGACGGATGATGCGGCAGGCGCAAGACCGGAACAACCTGTCGCAATTGCATGTCGCATAAATTGGTAATAAGATTTTACCAATCTGTTGGAGGACCCTCATGGAGATGCCTGTACCGAACGCCGCCCTGCTGGCGAAGAAGGCCGAGGTCGTGGCCCGGCTGCAGGCGGTTCTGCCCGAGGGCTCCGTGATCCATGACCCGGCCGAGACGCGCGCCTACGAGTGCGACGCGCTCACCGCCTACCGCTGCCCGCCGCTCTGCGCCGTGCTGCCCGGCTCGACCGAAGACGTCGCGGCGGTGCTGAAGGTCTGCTCCGAAGAGGGTGTGCCGGTGGTGCCGCGCGGGTCGGGCACGTCGCTCGCCGGCGGCGCGCTGCCGACGGAGGATTGCGTGATCCTCGGCGTGGCGCGGCTGAACGCGGTGCTCGAGACGGACTACGACAATCGCTTCATCAAGGTGCAGACCGGGCGGACCAACCTCTCCGTTACTGGTGCGGTGGAGGCCGACGGCTTCTTCTACGCGCCCGACCCGTCGTCGCAGCTGGCCTGCGCCATTGCTGGAAATATCGCGATGAACTCCGGCGGTGCGCATTGCCTGAAATACGGCGTGACGACGAACAACCTGCTCGGCGTGACGATGGTGCTGATGGATGGTACCGTCGTCGAGCTGGGCGGTGAGCACATGGATGCCGGCGGTCTCGACCTGCTCGGCGTGGTCTGCGGCAGCGAAGGGCAGCTCGGCGTCGTCACGGAGGCGACGCTGCGCATCGTGCCCAAGCCCGAGGGCGCGAAGCCGGTCCTGATGGGCTTCGCCAGCAACGAGGTCGCTGGCGCCTGCGTCAGCGACATCATCCGCGCCGGTGTGCTGCCGGTGGCCATCGAGTTCATGGATCGCCCCTGCATCCGCGCCTGCGAGGCGTTCGCCAGCGCCGGCTACCCCGATTGCGAGGCGCTGCTGATCGTGGAGGTCGAAGGCTCGGATGACGAGATCGCCGAACAGCTCGGCACCATTCTCGCCATCGCCCGCAGTCACGACCCGGTCGAGCTGCGCGAGGCGGCGGACGCGGACGAGGCGGCGCGCATCTGGCTGGGCCGCAAGTCGGCCTTCGGTGCGATGGGGCAGATCAACGACTACATCTGCCTCGACGGCACGATCCCCGTTTCGCGCCTGCCCGAGGTGCTCGGCGGCATCCGAGAGCTGTCGGAGAAATACGGGCTCGAGGTCGCCAACGTCTTCCATGCGGGCGACGGCAACATGCACCCGCTGATCCTGTTCAACGCGAATGCCGACGGTGAGCTCGCCAAGGCCGAAGAGATGGGGGCAGAGATCCTGACGCTCTGCGTCGAGGTCGGTGGCTGCCTGACCGGAGAGCATGGCGTCGGCGTGGAGAAGCGCGACCTGATGCTGGTGCAATACGATCCTGCCGATCTCGAAGCGCAGATGGCGGTGAAGGATGTGTTCGACCCGCAATGGCTGCTGAACCCGGCAAAGGTGTTCCCGCTGGCCTCGTCTGACGCCCGGCGGATGGCGGCCGAATGAGGGGGCTCTGCCCCCGATCGCCGGCGGCGATCTCCCCCGGAATATTTGGAGCCCGAAGAAGACCATGAGACCTGCAAGCGAAGCGGAACTGTCGGCCCTGCTGGCCGAGGCAAACAGGCCCCTGCAGGTGCGCGGCGGCGGCACGCGCGGCATGACGTCGGGCGAGGGCGATGTCATCGAGACCGGCGGTCTGAGTGGCGTCACCCTTTATGAACCGGGCGCGCTGACGCTGGTGGTAAAGGCCGGTACGCCGCTGGAGGACGTCGAAGCCACGCTCGCCGCCGAGAACCAGTGTCTTGCCTTTGAGCCGATGGACCACCGGGCGCTGCTCGGCACCGACGGCGCGCCGACCATCGGCGGTGTCGTGGCAGCCAACATCTCGGGCCCGCGCCGCGTGCAGGTCGGGGCCTGCCGCGACTTCCTGCTGGGCGTGCGCTTCGTGGACGGGTCCGGCACGGTGATCCGCAACGGCGGGCGGGTGATGAAGAATGTCACCGGCTACGACCTGGCCCGGCTGATGGCCGGAAGCTACGGCACGCTCGGTGTACTGACCGAAGTGGCTCTGAAAGTGCTGCCGATGCCGGTGACGCAGGGCCTCGTCTCCATCGACGGCCTGTCGGTCACCGAAGCGGTGCGGGCGATGTCGGCGGCGCTCGGCTCTCCTTTCGAAGTGTCCGGCGCGGCGCGCCTCGCCTCGGGCACGACGATGCTCCGCGTCGAGGGCACCGAGGCGTCGGTCGCCTACCGCATGGGAAGGCTGGCCGAGCTGCTGTCGCCCTTCCGCCGGGTTTCGACCGGCGCAGGCGCCGACTGGACCCGCGTGCGCGACGTCACCGACTGGGCGGGCGGCGCCGACGATGTCTGGCGCCTGTCCGTCAAGCCGTCGGACGCGCCGGGGCTGGTTGACCGCCTGCCGGACGGCGCGGAGGTGATGCTCGACTGGGGCGGCGGGCTGGTCTGGGTTGCCGTCGCACCCGGCACCGACCTGCGCGAGGCGCTCGGCCCGTTCCGGGGCCATGCGACGCGGGTGCGTGGCAGCGGACCGAGTCCGCGCTTCCAGCCCGAAGCACCGGCGGTCGCGAAGCTCTCCGACGGGCTGCGCCGCCGCTTCGATCCGCGCGGCATCCTCAATCCCGGCCTGATGGCCGCCACGGCCTGAGCGACAAGGACAGACATGCAGACGACCTTCACCGACGCGCAGCTCGCCGATCCGGATTTCGCCCGGTCCAACCAGATCCTGCGGGCCTGCGTCCATTGCGGCTTCTGCACGGCCACCTGTCCGACCTACCAGGTGCTCGGCGACGAGCTCGATTCCCCGCGCGGGCGCATCTACCTCATCAAGGACATGCTGGAGAACGAGCGCGTCCCGGACGAGACGACGGTGAAGCACATCGACCGGTGCCTGTCCTGCCTCGCCTGCATGACGACCTGTCCGTCGGGCGTGCACTACATGCACCTCGTCGACCACGCCCGCGCCTATATCGAGGAGAACTACGAACGCCCGCGGCGGGAGCGCGCGTTGCGCTGGATGCTGGCGCGCATCCTGCCGCACCCGCGTCGGTTCCGGCTGGCCCTGCTGGCGGCGAAGGTCGGGCGGCCATTCCGGGCGCTGATGCCCGACGCGCGGCTGAAGGCGATGCTCGACATGGCACCGAAGCGCATCCCGCCGGTGTCGCGCAACGACGATCCGCAGGTCTTCCCGGCCGAGGGCGAACGACTGCGCCGCGTCGCGCTGATGACCGGCTGCGCACAGCGTGCGCTGAACACCGATATCAACGACGCCACCATCCGGCTGCTGCGCCGCATGGGGTGCGAGGTGGTGGTGGCCGAGGGCGCGGGCTGCTGCGGCGCGCTGACCCATCACATGGGCAAGACCGACGAGTCCCACGCCTCTGCCGAGCGCAACATCCGCGCCTGGACCCGCGAGATGGACGGCGAGGGGCTCGACGCCATCGTCATCAACACCTCGGGCTGCGGGACGACGGTGAAGGACTACGGCCACATGTTCCGCGAGGGGCCGCTCGCGGCCCAGGCGAAGAAGGTGTCCGACCTCGCGCTCGACATCTCCGAACTGCTGGCGAAGATCGACCTGCCGGAGGGGGCCGGCAAGGAGATGAAGGTCGCCTATCACTCCGCCTGCTCCCTGCAACACGGACAGAAGGTGAAGGCCGCGCCGAAGCAGTTGCTGGCGAAGGCCGGGTTCACGGTGCTGGAACCGGCGGATGCGCACCTCTGCTGCGGCTCGGCGGGGACCTACAACCTGATGCAGCCGGAGATCTCGGCCAAGCTGAAGGCGCGCAAGGTGGCGACGCTCGAGGCGCTGACGCCGGACGTCATCGCGGCGGGCAACATCGGCTGCATGATGCAGATCGGCGGCGGAACGGTCGTGCCGGTCGTGCACACGGTCGAGCTGCTCGACTGGGCGACCGGCGGACCGAAGCCCCCGGCGATGTGCGGTGAATCGGCCACGGTGACGCCCGAAGTGCCGCGGCTCCGCTAGGGGTCCGCCGCATTCCTGCCGCAATTCGCCGGTAGCTGCGACGCATCCCGAGCGGAGCTCATCCATGCGTTTCAGACTGGCTGCACTGCTGTGCCTCGTCGCGTCCCTTGCCACGGCACAGGAGACGGACCTTCTCGCCCTGCGGACCCTCGACGCCGCGCGCGGCTACGAAGCGGTCGGCCGGATCGAGATCGACGGACGTGGCTTCTGCACCGGCGCGCTGATCGAGGAGGACCTCGTCCTCACGGCCGCGCACTGCCTCTACGATCAGGACAATGGCGAGCGGATCGATCCGACGAAGCTGGAGTTTCTCGCCGGTCTGCGCGACGGACGGGCGCTGGCCTACCGCGGCGTGCGGCGGGCGATCCACCCTGACTCCTATGTCTACAGTGGCACCGCGACGCTCGATAACGTCGCGCTGGACATCGCGCTGCTCGAGCTCGACCAGCCGATCCGATCCACCCAGATCGTGCCCTTCGACCTCGGCGCGGAGCCGCGTATCGGGGAGCCGGTGAGCGTCGTCTCTTACGCCCTCGACCGGGCGGAGGCACCGTCGCTTCAGGAGACCTGCGACGTCATGGGCTCGCAGGACCGGATCCTCGTGATGACCTGCAACGTCGATTTCGGCTCGTCCGGCGCGCCGGTGTTCAGCATCGCCGGTGGCGCGCCCCGGATCGTGTCCGTCGTGTCGGCCAAGGCGCAGGTCGACGAGGGCCGGGTCGCGCTTGGCATGGCCATCGACCAGCCGCTGCGCGCGCTGCGCACGTCGCTCCTCAGCGGGGGTGGCGATTACGGCGGCGTCGAGCAGTCCCGCATCCGGGTTATCCGGCCGGGCGAGGCCGATGGTTCCGACACCGGTGCGAAGTTCCTCCGGCCCTGACGGATCGCGTCGAAATCGTGCTCGGGACGTCTTGATCCCGGGGTTGTCGCTCCCCAGATACCTCTCGCAGGACGCCTGAACGGGTCCTGTTTCAATGGCCGCTCCCGACGCTGGGAGGGCTCAACATAGTGGTATCGCTCAACGGAGGATAATCCATGCGTACGTTCGACCTTGCCCCGCTTTATCGCGGTTCCGTCGGCTTCGACCAGATCGCCGACATGATGGACCGGGTGCTCAGCACCGACACCGGCGGGCAGACCTACCCCCCTTACAACATCGAGAAGACGGCCGAGGACGGCTGGCGCATCTCGATCGCCGCTGCCGGGTTCTCCGACGAGGATCTCAGCGTGGAAGTGCGTGAGAACGCCCTGCTCGTCACCGGCCGCAAGTCCGAAGAAGCGGGTGAGCGCAAGTACCTGCACCGCGGCATCGCCACGCGCGCCTTCGAGCGTCGCTTCACGCTCGCCGACCACGTTCGCGTCCTTGGCGCCAGCCACGTCGACGGCATGCTGCACATCGACCTGAAGCGCGAAGTGCCCGAAGCGCTGAAACCCCGCCGTATCGCGATCACGAAATCCGGCTCCGAGACCGAGACGGAAGTCGTCGACTCGACACCCGTGAACTGAGACCGGTGAACTGAACATCGAAACCAGAGCCAGCCGGCAGCTGGTTTCGGTCGGGGTCGGGGGGAAACCTCCGGCCCTTTTGCATTTCCGACCTGTCATGCGGAGCGCGCTGGCGCGCGCCCCGGGAAGGGGGCTGTCTGCCCCCTCTTGGCCTTCGGCCAATTCACCCCCGAGAATATTTGCCGGCCCGAAGAAGGGCAGGGCCGCGCCTCTTCAGTGGGCGGCGGCCCAGTTCGGACCGTGGCCGGCATCGACGACCAGCGGCACGGCGAAGTCCACGGCGGGCATGGCGGCGCCCTGCATGACGTCGCGGGCGCGCTCCACCAGTGCGTCGACCGCCCCTTCCTCCACCTCGAAGAGAAGTTCGTCGTGGACCTGCAGCAGCATCGTCGCTGGCAGCCCCTCGATCGCGGCGGGCATCCGGATCATCGCGCGGCGGATCACGTCGGCGGCGGTCCCCTGGATCGGCGCGTTGATCGCCGCGCGGCGGGCGAAGCCGGCGCCGGGACCCTTGGCGTTGATCTCGGGCGTGTTGATGCGGCGGCCAAACAGGGTCTGGACGTAGCCGTGCTCCTTCGCGAACTTCACCGTTTCGTCCATGTAATCGCGGATGCCGGGGAAGCGTTCGAAGTAGCGGTCGATGAAGCCCTGCGCGTCCTCGCGCGGGATGCGCAGGTTGCGGGCGAGACCCCAGCCGGAGATGCCGTAGATCACGCCGAAGTTGATCGCCTTGGCCTGGCGGCGCACGTCAGGCGTCATCTCCTCGATCGGCACGTTGAACATCTCCGACGCGGTTGCAGCGTGGATGTCCTGCCCTTCGCGGAACGCCTCGCGCAGGGACTCGATCCCGGCCGTATGGGCGAGGATGCGCAGCTCGATCTGCGAGTAGTCGAGGCTGACCATGACCTTGCCCGGCTCGGCAATGAACGCCTCGCGGATGCGGCGGCCTTCCTCGGTGCGGACGGGTATGTTCTGCAGGTTCGGGTCGGTCGAGGCGAGCCGGCCGGTGTTCGCGCCGGCCTGGCTGTAGCTCGTGTGGACGCGGCCCGTGTCGGGGTTGATATGTTCCTGCAGGCTGTCGGTATAGGTCGACTTCAGCTTGGAGACCTGGCGCCAGTCGAGGATCCGCTTCGGCAGGTCGTGGATCGTGGCGAGGTCTTCGAGGATGTCCGCGCCGGTCGACCAGGCCCCGGTCTTGCCCTTTTTCGGCATCTTCCCGTCGGGCAGGGTCAGGCCCATCTCGTCGAACATGATCTCGCCCAGCTGCTTGGGCGAGCCGACGTTGAAGGAGCGGCCCGCCAGGTCGTGCAGCTCCGCCTCGAGACCCGCCATCTGCTGGGCGAAGGCCGACGACATCCGCGACAGCACCTCGCGGTCGACCTTCACGCCGGAGCGTTCCATCGTTGCCAGCACCGGGATCAGCGGCCGCTCGAGCGTTTCGTAGACGGTGGTGACCCGGTTGCGCCAGAGCTGCGGCTTGAAGGTCTGCCAGAGCCGCAGGGTGATGTCGGCATCCTCGGCGGCATATTTCACCGCATCCTCGAGCGGCACCCGGTCGAAGGTCCGTTGCGCCTTGCCGGACCCGATCAGCGTCTTGATCGCGATCGGCGCGTGGCCGAGGTAGCGCTCGGACAGGTCGTCCATGCCGTGATTGTGCTTGCCCGCGTTCAGCGCGTAGCTCAGCAGCATCGTGTCCTCGATTGGCGCCATGTCGATCCCGTAGCGGGCCAGCACCTTGAGGTCGTACTTCATGTTGTGGGCGATCTTCAGGACGGCCGGATCCTCGAGCACCGGCTTCAGCAGGGCGAGGCACTCGTCCATGTCCATCTGGCCCTCGGCCAGTGCATCGTCGCCGAAGAGATCGCCGGTGCCGTCCGGCCGGTGGGCGAGCGGGATGTAGCAGGCCGCACCCGCGTCGACCGACAGGGAGATGCCGACAAGCTCGGCGCGCATCTCGTTCAGGCTGGTGGTCTCGGTATCGACGGAGACGTGGCCGACCTCGCGGATGCGGTCGATCCAGCGTTGCAGCGCGGCGGCGTCGGCGACGTGTTCGTACTTGGCGTGGTCGAAAGGCAGGGCGTCGGGGCCGTCGGGTTCGTCCGCGGCAGCGGGGGCAGCGCTCGTCTCCTGCATCACCGGCGCCTCGACGCCAAGCTTGTCTGCGATGCGCTTCGTGATCGTGCGGAATTCCATCTCGGCGAGGAAGGCGAGCAGGCGCTCCGCGTCGGGCTCGCGCACTTCGAGGTCGTCGATGGTGAAGGTGAGCGGCGTGTCGCAGTCGAGCTGGACGAGCCGTTTCGACAGTTCGATCTGCTCTCGCTTCTCGATCAGCGTCTGGCGGCGCTTGGGCTGCTTGATCTCCTCGGCACGGTCGAGAAGCTCTTCCAGCGTGCCGAACTCGTTGATGAGCAGGGCCGCCGTCTTGATCCCGATGCCGGGGGCGCCGGGGACGTTGTCGACCGAGTCGCCCGCCAGCGCCTGCACGTCAACCACGCGGTCGGGCGCGACGCCGAACTTCTCGAACACGCCCTCGCGGTCGATGCGCTTGTTCTTCATCGGATCGAGCATCTCGACCCCGTCGCCGACCAGCTGCATCAGGTCCTTGTCGGAAGAGACGATGGTGACCCGGCCGCCAGCCTCGCGCGCCTGGCAGGCGAGGGTGGCGATCATGTCGTCCGCCTCGTAATTCTCCATCTCCTCGCAGGCGATGTTGAAGGCGATGGTCGCTTGCCGGGTCAGCGGGATCTGCGGGCGCAGGTCCTCGGGCATCGCGTCCCGGTTGGCCTTGTACTGATCGTAGAGATCGTTGCGGAAGGTGTGGCTGCCCTTGTCGAAGATCACCGCCACGTGGGTCGCCGCATCCGGCCCGGTGTTGCCGTCGATGTAGCGCTGCAACATGTTGCAGAAGCCCGAAACGGCCCCGACCGGCAGCCCGTCCGACTTCCGCGTAAGCGGCGGAAGCGCGTGGTAGGCGCGGAAGATGAAGGCCGATCCGTCGATCAGGTGCAGGTGGCAGCCCTTGCCGAAAGTCATGGGCGATCTCCTTGGCGGGGTCGCCGGGACATTAATCGGCCATGCCGGCGGCTGCCAGCCGGAAAGGGGCGGCTTGCGCCTCAGTCGGCCTTGTCGGCGACGCTTTCGTGAACGTAGCGCGCGTCGCAGTAGCCACACTCGACGTAGCCCGTCTCGTGCGGGATCTGCAGCCAAACGCGCGGATGGCCGAGCGCGCCGTCGCCGCCGTCGCAGGCAATGCGCCACTGGCTGACGACCTTCGTCTCGGGAACGGGATTTGTCATGGGGCCTCGTCTCGTCCGGTTGCCGTTGCTCGCCCTTCGGCTTACATCGCCACCCGGCGCTGTCAAGCCGCGCCGAGGGAAGGACAACGCATGACCGGCAACGCGATCGAGATCGAAAACCTCCGCAAGACCTACGCCGCCACCCCGCGGACGGAGGCGAAAGAGGCGCTCAAGGGTGTCGACCTCAACATTCCGCAGGGCTCCATCTTCGGGCTGCTCGGCCCCAACGGGGCGGGGAAGTCCACGCTGATCAACATTCTCGCCGGGCTGGTGCTGAAGACCGAGGGCAAGGTGAAGATCTGGGGCTTCGACCAGGACCGCAACCCGCGACAGAGCCGCGCCTCCATCGGGGTGATGCCGCAGGAAGTGAACCTTGATCCCTTCTTCACGCCGCGCGCCTCGCTGGAAGTGCAGGCCGGCCTCTACGGCGTGCCGAAGGCGCAACGCAAGACCGACGAAATCCTCGAGCTGATCGGCCTGACCGACAAGGCCGAGGCCTATTCCCGCTCGCTCTCGGGCGGCATGCGGCGTCGTCTCTTGCTCGGCAAGGCGCTGGTGCACAGCCCGCAGATCCTCGTGCTGGATGAGCCGACGGCAGGCGTCGACATCGAGCTGCGCAACATGCTCTGGCAGAACGTGCGCAAGCTGAACGAGGGGGGGATGACCATCATCCTCACGACGCACTATCTCGAGGAAGCCGAGCAGATGTGCGACGAGATCGCGATCATCAACCACGGTGAAGTGACGGTGCGGGACACGACGGCGAACCTGCTGTCGCGGCTCGACGGCAAGACGATGGTGGTTCAGCCGGACCGTCCGGCGGAGCTGCCCGATCTGCCCGACGGGATCACCGGCGAGAAGACCGCCGACGGCCGGCTGGTGTTCACCTACCAGAGCGGCAAGACCAGCGCGGAGGAAGTGCTGCGCGCGGTCCATTCCGCCGGGATCGGCATCCGCGACGTGAAGACGGAGCAGGCGGACCTCGAGGACGTGTTCCTGTCGCTGACTCGGTCGGTCTGATCGGGCCCCGGCGGGGGTGCGCATCGAGCGCGCACCCTACGGGGCGTTTCGCCGGCCCCTCACCCAACCCTCTCCCCCGAGGGGAGAGGGCTTTGCCGCCTGATCGTCGGGTGCGCGCTTGATCCGCGCCCCTGTGCTCCGCCGGTTTTCATGATTTTCAGGGGTGGCGCATTTTCCCCTCACCCAACCCTCTCCCCCGAGGGGAGAGGGCTTTGCCGCCCGTTCGTAGGGTGCGCGCTTGATGCGCACCCCGGTGCTCCAGCATTTTTCATGAATTTCAGGGGTGGCGCATTTTCCCCTCACCCAACCCTCTCCCCTGGGGGGAGAGGGCTTTGCCGCCCGTTCGTAGGGTGCGCGCTCGATGCGCACCCGCACCTCACCGACCGAACCTACCGCCGACCTTCGCGCAACCAGGCACCGACAACCAGCGAGCCTGCCACCAGCAGGAACAGCCAGGCCGGCAGGACCGGTGTAACCGTGATGTCCGCCGTCAGGTAGGCGCCGCGCGGGATGAAGCCCATCCAGCCGCGTCCCGATGCCGGCCGTCCGGGCCGGACTTCTCGCAGGTCGATCGCGCCATCATCCGCCACGAAGGTGCCGCCGCGCGTGCCCTCGACCAGCGGCGCGAGCGCGTCGCCCGAGGCGATGGTCTGCTCGAACTCTCGCGGCGCCGACGGGCCGAGTGCGATCACCGTCTCTTCCTCGCCGTCCGACAACCGGTAGAGCCCGATCTCGGGCGCCTCCCACGTGGTCGCGAACCGCCCGGGAGAGACCTCCTCAAGCCCGAGCACCGTTTCGGTCCCGTCGGGATGGGTCACGGTGACGTCGTTCACCTCTTCCGACAGGGTCCGCCGGATCACCCGCATCGTCAGGCCGGTCGGCTCCACCCACAGGGCCTCTTCCTCGAGCTCCGGCTCCTTCATCATCCAGTGCGCCAGCCGCCGCAGCAGCTCGAGCTGCGGACCGCCGCCCTCGTAGCCCCGGTTCCAGAGCCAGATCTGATCGGAGGCCATCAGCGCGACCCGGCCTTCGCCGACCCGGTTCAGCACCAGCAGCGGCAGCTCGTCGATGCCTTCCATCAGCACCTGGCTGCCCTCGGGGGCCTCGACCTCGATCTGGCGGAACCAGCGGCCCCAGCCGGGCGCGTCCTCGCCCGTGGCCATCTCG
The DNA here is from genome assembly GCF_016134045.1 of Pelagovum pacificum. Taxonomy (NCBI): domain Bacteria; kingdom Pseudomonadati; phylum Pseudomonadota; class Alphaproteobacteria; order Rhodobacterales; family Paracoccaceae; genus Pelagovum; species Pelagovum pacificum. Next base: position 470,061 of record NZ_CP065915.1, read on the forward strand.
AGCCCCTCGGTCACCGGGTGGCGCTGGCCGAGGTCGGACAGCTCGGGCGTGAAGCCCTGCTCGTAGACCCGCGCGGTCGGAGCGCCGGGGATCACCGACTCGAGGGAGGAGCGGAACAGGGAATCCGCGCTCGCATATTCGGAGCCGGACGACACCAGCAGCGCGCCGCCGTTCTCGACATAGTCCCGGATATTGTCGAGGTAGAGCCCCGGCAGAATGCCGCGCCGCCGGTAGCGGTCGAAGATGATCAGGTCGAACTCGTCGATCTTCTCGAGGAACAGCTCCCGCGTCGGGAAGGCGATGAGCGACAGCTCGTCCACCGGCACGCCGTCCTGCTTGTCCGGCGGCCGCAGGATGGTGAAGTGGACGAGGTCGACCGAGCTGTCGGATTTCAGCAAATTGCGCCACGTCCGCTCGCCCGGATGCGGCTCGCCCGATACCAGCAGCACGCGCAGCCGGTCGCGCACGCCGTTCATCTGCAGCACGGCCGCGTTGTTGCGGTCGGTCAGCTCGCCCTCGGCGGTCGGCGTCTCGAACTGCAGCACGTTGGTGCCGCCATGATCGAGCGTGATGGGCAGTGGCAGGTCCTGGTTCACCGGGACGTCGAACTCCATCGGCGCGCCGCCATCGATCGCGATGGTGAGCGGCACCGAGGCGACACCCGGCGCAGCGCCCTGGTCCTCGATCCGAAGCGTCAGTTCGACGGGCTCGCCGATGATGGCGAAGGACGGCGCGTTCTTGACGATCAGCCGCCGGTCCCAGTCGTCCTCGTGCCCGGTGAGGATGGTGTGCAGCGGCGCGGGCAGCGTCTCGGGCGCCCGTTCGATATCGTGCAGCCGTCCGTCGGTGATCGTGACGATCCCGGCGACGCGCGCGGTTGGCTCCTCGGCCAGCGCCTCCGCCACAGCGGTCATCAGAAGCGTGCCGCCGTCGCCCTCGGCATCGCCGAGCCGGGTGACATGAAGCTCCGTGTTGTCCTGCGCGTCGACCTCGGCCTGCAGCCGGGCGAGCGCCGCCTCCGTCTGGTCGGGCCGGTCAGAGATGCGCTGGCTTGCACTTTCGTCCACCACCGCGACGATGATGTCGGTCAGCGCATCCCGATCCTCCCGCTGGAGCGAGGGATTGGCGATGCCGGCCAGCAGCGCGATGGCGGCGAGCCCGCGCAGCCACCAGCCCGGCATCCGGCGCACGGCGGCGTAGATGACGAACAGTGCAGCCACGCCGGCGGCGATCCACAGCAGGATCTCCGGAACGAGCGGGTCGAGGATCACCGATCCGGTCACGCGACGGCTCCCCTCATCTGGCCAGAAATACTCACGTCGAAGTTCTCCACGAGCGGGACGTCCGCCCTATTGCCCAAGCCTGTCCAGCAGCGCCGGAACATGCACCTGGTCGGATTTGTAGTTCCCCGTCAGCACGTGCATCACGAGGTTCACGCCGAACCGCAGCGAAAGCTCGCGCTGGCGTTCCCCGGCCATGCCACGACCGATCGGGAAGGAGCGGTTGCCGTTCTCGTCGATCGCCCACGCCGCGGCCCAATCGTTGCCGCCGATCACCACCGGGGTCACGCCGTCGTTGAGGTCGCGGAAGGGCATGCCCTCCACTTGCTCGGCACCGGGCGGTGAGGCTTCGACCCAGATGTCGCGGCTGTTGTGACGGCCCGGGAAGTCCTGCAGCAAATAGAAGGTCCGCGTCAGCACGTGGTCCTGCGGCAGCGGTTCGAGCGGCGGAATGTCGAGCGGCCGGGCCAGCGCCTGCAGCCGCCGGCCCTCGGGTGAGCCGGAGCCGAAGCTGGCGAGGTCGGCGTCCCGCGTGTCGAAGACGATCATGCCGCCCGACCGCAAGTAGCGGTTCAGCTTGGCGTAGGCCTCCGCCGAGGGCATCGGCTGGCTTTCGGTGATCGGCCAGTACAGCAGCGGGAAGAAGGCGAGCTCATCCTGCTCGATGTCGACGCCGAGCGGCTCCGCGGGCTCGATCGACGTTCTGCGATAGAGCGTGTCAGAGAGGCCGCGCAACCCGGCGAGGGCGGTTTCGTCGACCTGCGCATCGCCGGTCAGCACATGCGCCAGCACCACTTCCTCAGTGGCGCGCAACGCCAGTTCGTCTCCGCTGTTCGCGGCGGGCTCTTCGATCACCTGCGGCTCCTGCGCCAGCGCGGTCTCGGGCGTTCCAAGGCCGAAGAGCGCGAAGGCGGCGAGTGCGGCGGCGGCGGCGCGCGGCCCGCGAAGGCGGCCCGTCAGCAGCAGCGAGGCGAGGATGTCGGCCAGCAGCAGCGCCAGCGCACCGCCGAGGACCCAGCCCTTGAGGATCGTCTCGCGGACGACCTCCAGCCCGACGACCGGCACGTTCGATGGCCAGCTCGTCGGCGCGAGCGTTTCCTCGGCGCCGATCACGTTGACCGCGACCCGGCGGTCTTCGCCGGCGTAGAGGCCGGGCGGCAGGCCGGCGTCCGGGCGGCCCTCGGCCAGGCGCTCGCCGGATACGCCGGGCAGGGTGCCGGCGTCCTCGATCCGGCCGAAGGCGGTCAGCACCTCTTCGGCGGACCATGTCACGCCGGCGAGCTCCTCTTCCGAGGGGCTGGCGGGGCGGGTGGAAACGGCAAGGCGCTCCAGCATCTCGACGAACAGGCCAGAAAGCGGCAGCGTCGACCATTCGGCATTCGCGGTGACGTGGAACAGCACGATCTGACCCTCGCCCTGGCTCTTGCGGGTGACGAGCGGCGTGCCGTCGGCCAGCTGCGCGATCACCCGGTCCGCGAGCGTCGGGTCCGGCTGCGCCATGACCTGCGCGTTGACGGCGACGTCTTCCGGCACGTCGAGGCCGAAGAAGGGGCTGTCCTCGTCGAACTCGGCAAAGCCCTTTGGCTCGCCCCAGCTCATTGCGCCGCCGACGCTGCGGCCACCGGCCCGGAGGCGGACGGGCATCAGCGGGTCTTCCGACGTGCGGCTGACGTCCGACGCGGCAAGGCGGGTGCCGGCGAAGCGCAACAACATGCCACCGTCTTCGACCCATTCGAGCACGTCCTCGGCCTCGCCCTCGGCCAGCGTTGCGACATCGGCGAAGATGATGACCTCGGGGTTGGCGAGCAGGATGTCCGACAGGTCGCCCTCGATCACGTCGGCGGTCGGCTCCAGCGCCTCGCGCAGGTAGTGCAGCGGGTCGAGCAGTTCGAGCCCCTCACGTTCCGTGCCGCCGGCGATCAGCGCGACTTCGCGCCGTTGCAGCGCGTCGTCGGTCAGGGTCACGGCCCCGGCGGAGCGCACGCCTGTCAGCTCGAACCGGGAGATCCGGTTCCGCAACTCCGGCGGCAGGTCGAGGGAGACCTCGGTTTCGCCGCTGCCGGCCTCCCAACCGATGTCGGTCGTCGCGAGCTGACGCTCCGCTCCGGCGGGGTCCAGGCCGACGGCGGCAAGCGTGCCTTCGCCGGCGATGTCCGTGTCGGCGCGCAGGGCGGTCAGGGAGATCTCCCCCGCCTCGAAGGTCGCGGGGCGCAGGGCCACGACCGGGCGCGGGCTTTCGAACACGGTCACGTCGCCGCGGTCCTGCAGCGCATCGAGCAGATCGTCGCGATAGGGCCAGTCTAGCCCGTCTGACAGCCAGAGCGTGTCGAACCCGCCGTCGAGCGTGTCGGTCCATGCCGTCACGGCCTCGGCGTCGGGGGACCAGGCCTTCGGCTCGAACGAGGGCAGGCTGGTCGCGGCCATGTCGGCGGACTGGAAGTTCGGCCCATCCGGCGGCAAGTCGGTCAGCGAGACGAGCGCGACCGGGCGACCAAGGCGCGTCGCCTCTTCCAGCGCGGCGTCGATCCGGTCGGACCGGCGATCCCAGTCCCGTGCATCGGCCCAGCTTCCGTCGGCAACGATCATCAGCGGGCCGGAGCCCGCGGTCTCTACCTGAGGGTTCAGGACCGGCCCGGCGAAGCCGCCGATCAGCAGCGCCACGGCGATCATGCGCAGCAGCAGCAGCCACCACGGCGTCCGGTCAGACTGGCTCTCCTCGTCCATCAGGCCGAGCAGCAGCGCGACACCGGGGAAGCGGCGGCGAACCGGCGCGGGCGGCACCGCGCGCAGGATCAGCCACAAGAGCGGCAGGATCAGCAGGCCAAGCAGCAGCCAAGGGGCCGCGAATCCGAGGGGGCCAATCGTCCACATCAGTTTCGCCGCTCCAGCGCGCCGTAAATCCAGAGCAGGGCGGAGGCCGCACTGTCGCCGGTGTGATGGGTCAGGAACTGCCAGCCGGTCGTCGACGCCAGCATACGGAGGCGATCCTTCCGCTCGGCCAGCCGCTCGAGGTAGCGGTCACGCAGGTCACCGGCCTTCAGCGTCTCGTGGCGGATACCGCCGGACATGCTTTCGAAGATCGTGCGCCCGTCGAAGGGGAAGCCCTCTTCCTGCGGGTCGAGCACCTGCACCATCGCGCCGCGCACGCCGCGGTCTGCGGCCTTGGTCAGTGCGGCCTCGACCGGCTCCATGTCGCCCATGAAATCGGAAACGAACATCGCCCGGCTGTGCGGCAGCATGCCGGTCGCCTCGGGCGTGCCGTAGTCGACCTCGTCCTGTTCCGACAGCAGCGCGGCCATGCGGGCGAGCTGCGACTCACCGGCACGCGGCGGCAGGCGCAGGCCGGTCAGGCCGACGCGCTCCCCGCCCCGGATCAGCAGGACAGCGGTCGCAAGGCCGAGCAGCCGGGCGCGCTGGCCCTTGGTGGTCCCGTCCTTGAGCGAGCCGAAGGACATCGACGCGGCCTGGTCGATCCAGAGGATGATGCTCTGCGCGATCTGCCATTCGCGTTCGCGCACGAAGGCGCCATCGGCCCGACCGGAGCGGCGCCAGTCGATGGAGCGCGTCTCGTCGAACGGCATCGCGGGGCGGAACTGCCAGAAATTGTCACCCTGTCCCGGCCGCCGCCGGCCGTGCTCGCCGAGCAGGACGGTCGTCGCGAGATGCTCCGCCTCCGCAAGCAGGGGCGGGAAGGGGCCGGCGAGCGCCTCCGCCCCTTGCCGGAGGACGAGCGGGTCGCTCACGCCGCTGCCTCGATCCGCGTGACGCGGGCTGCGACCTCTTCGATCAGGTGGTCGAGGCTTTCGCCCCGGGCTCGGGCCGCGAAGGACAGCGCCATCCGGTGACCGAGCACCGGCAGCGCCATCGAGCGGACGTCCTCCGCGCTGGGCGCGAGCCGGCCGTGCGTCAGGGCCTCGGCCCGCACGGTCATCATCAGCGCCTGCGCGGCACGGGGGCCGGGGCCCCAGCTTACCGCGTTCCTGACGATGTCGGGCGCGCTTTCGTCGTCGGGACGGCAGGCGCGGACGAGGTCGAGGATCATCTCCACCACCGCGTCGCCCACCGGCATCCGGCGCAGCAGCATCTGCGCGTCGAGCAGTTCATCGGCCGTGAAGACGGCATGCACGTCGTCGTCCTGCACGCCGGTCGTGGCGACGAGGATGTCGCGCTCCGTATCGCGGCGCGGGTACTTCACGTCGATCTTCACGAGGAAACGGTCGAGCTGGGCCTCGGGCAGCGGGTAGGTGCCTTCCTGTTCGATCGGGTTCTGCGTGGCGAGAACGTGGAACGGCTTGCCGAGCGGGCGATGCTCACCGGCGACGGTGACCTCGCGCTCCTGCATGGCCTGCAGCAGGGCGGACTGGGTCCGGGGCGAGGCCCGGTTGATCTCGTCCGCCATCAGCAGCTGCGTGAAGACCGGGCCGGGAATGAATCGGAACGACCGGCGGCCGTCCTCGGATGTCTCCAGCACTTCGGAGCCGATGATGTCGGCGGGCATCAGGTCGGGCGTGAACTGGATGCGGTTGGCGTCCAGCCCCATGACCGTGCCGAGCGTGTTCACCAGTCGCGTCTTGCCGAGCCCGGGCACCCCGATCAGCAGCGCGTGTCCGCCGGAGACGAGTGCCGCGAGCGTCAGGTCGACGACCCGTTCCTGCCCGATGAAGCGCTTCGAGATCGACTCCCGCGCGGCTTCCAGCTTCGTGCCGAGGGTTTCGATATCGGCCACGAGGTCGGCGTCGGCGGTCATGGCAAAGAACTCCTGCTGGACTATACTCGACCGCATGGAACCAGATATCCAGCCCAAGCCCAATGCCAAAAGGGGACGCGACACATGGACGTGAAGGTTTCCGCCGACAGCCTCGCGAAATCGGCATCCGCTGCCTCCAAAAAGGGCCTGCCCCCGGTAGAGAAGTGGAATCCGCCGTTCTGTGGCGATCTCGACATGCGTATCGCGCGGGACGGAACGTGGTTCTACCTCGGCACGCCGATCGGTCGGGCGGAACTCGTGCGGCTGTTCTCCACCATCCTTAAGAAAGAGGGGGACGACTACTTCCTCGTCACTCCGGTGGAGAAGGTCGGCATCACCGTCGAGGACGCGCCGTTCGTCGCGGTGGATTTCGAGCCGGTCGAGGGCGGGCTCGAGTTCCTGACCAACGTCGGGGACAAGGCGGTCGCCGGGCCGGATCACCCGATCCGCGTCGTGCGCGACCCCGAAACCGGGGAACCCTCGCCCTACGTCCTGATCCGCCGCAACCTCGAGGCGCTGATCGACCGCAAGAGCTTCTATCGCCTCGTCGAGGAAGGCGAGACGGCGGAGCATGACGGCGCAGACTGGTTCGGCGTGCGCTCCGGCGGGCAGTTTTTCCCGATCATCCCGGCCGCCGACCTGCCCTGACGGACACTCGCGCGTTGGATGGGCGGAGAATTGGCCGTATCAGCGGCTCATGCCTCGATTCTGCGCCAACCTTTCGCTTCTGTTCACCGACTTGCCGATGGTCGAGCGTGTCTCCGCCGCGGCCGCCGCCGGGTTCGAGGCGGTGGAGATCCTCTTTCCCTACGAAGAGAACGCCGCCGAACTCTCCCGTGCCTTGAAAGCCAGTCGTCTCAAGCTCGCCCTCATCAACGCGCCCCCGCCGAACTACGCCGACCCCGAGGGCCCGCGCGGCTTCGCGGCGGTGCCCGCGGCGAAGGACCGGTTCCGCTCCGACTTCCGCCGCACGTTGCGCTATGCCGAAACGCTCGGCGTCGAGCGCATCCACCTGATGGCCGGCGTGGCGGAGGGGGCCGACGCGGCAGCGGTCTTCGCCGACAACCTAGCCTGGGCGGCCGCGACCGCGCCGAACCGGCAACTTACCATCGAGCCGATCAACAGCGACGACATGCCGGGATATTTCCTCGACGATTTCGCCGTCGCAGTCGCCGTGCTTCAGGACATCGGCGCACCGAACCTGTCGCTCCAGTTCGACGCCTATCATGCGCACCGGATCATCGGCGACGTGATCGGCACATGGAACGCGGTTGCGCCGCTCGTCGGGCATGTGCAGGTCGCCGATTTTCCCGGTCGGCACGAGCCGGGCACCGGCGTCATCGACTTCCCGGGCTTCTTCGCGGCAATCGATGCCTCCGGCTACGATGGCTGGGTCAGCGCGGAATATCATCCGCTCAAGTCGACCGAGGCCGGGCTCGGCTGGCGCAAGATCTGACAGCGCCGCGGGACTGCTGACAGAAGGCTGTCAGCAGGGGTATGCCACAAGGGCTCATCGCTTCGAGACATAGGAGATGAGACCATGAGTGAGACAAGACCCATCGTTGCCTGGACCGAGATCCCGGTGATCGACATGGACCGCGGCTGCGACTTCTACGCCAAGGTGTTCGGCTGGACGATGACGCGGGACGACAGCGGGCCCAACCCGATGGCGGTGTTCGACGGGCGCAGCGCCGGGGTCGTCAGCGGCCATATCTATCCTGGCACCCCCGGACAGGGCCCGACGATCCACCTGACAGTGCCCGACACGGTCGAGACCGCCGCCGACCGCTGCACCGCCTCGGGGGGACGGGTGCTCGGCCCCGTGATCTCGATTCCGGCCGGCCGCTTCCAGTATGCCACCGATCCCGACGGCAACTCGATCGGCCTGTTCGAGATGGCGGCCTGATGCGGCGCGCCGACCGTCTGTTCCGGATCGTCCAGCATCTGCGGGGCGGGCGGCTGCTGACGGCGGCGCAACTGGCCGAGAAGCTCGAGGTCACGCCCCGGACGATCTACCGGGACGTGGCCGACCTGATCGGCTCCGGCGTTCCCATCGAGGGCGAGGCCGGGGTCGGCTACGTGATGCGCGCGGGCTATGACCTGCCGCCGCTGATGTTCACCACGGACGAGGTCGTCGCCCTGGTCGCGGGCGCGCGGCTGATCCGGGCATGGGGCGGGCAGGCGATGGCCGCCGCCGCCGAGGAGGCACTCGTGAAGATCGAGACGGTGCTCCCCGACGAGGCCCGCGCCCGCGCCGCGCGCGTGCCGGTCCACTCCATTGCGCATGCGTCCCTGAGCGAGGAGGTCCGCGGCCTGATCGACCGGATCGAGACCGCGTCGACCGACCGGCGGCGCCTGCACCTGGGCTACAGTGATGCCGATGGCCGGGTGACGGAGCGCATCGTCCGCCCGCTCGGCCTCTGGTACTGGGGGAGCGTCTGGACGGTCGTCGCCTGGTGCGAGCTGCGCGAGGATTTCCGCATGTTCCGCCTCGACCGGATCAGCCGCTTCGACTTCGGCGCGCCGTTCCGGGAGGAGAAAGGCAAACGCCTGTCTGATTTCTATCTGACGTGCCCGCGTCCGCCTGAAGGTCCCTGACGAAGACGGGGCGACGTTGCCGCCGCCCCTTCGCTACCGGACAGGTGTCGTTTACTGGTCGAGTGACTGGGCGAGCCGCATCATCTGCACCGCTTCGGAGCGATAGCCGAACGCGTCCTCGCCCCGGTTGTCGTTGGCGAGCGCGATGGCGTCGTCGTAGCCCCAGTCACCGAGGTAGTCGGACCCGCGCAGCAGCTCTCCGAAGCCCGCGATGGACGCGGCGAAGCGAGCCTCGGTTCCCGCCACCGAATCCGGCAGTATTGGTTGCTCGAGAAGCTGCGACGTGTCCTCCCCCGGTTCCTTGTAGCGCAGCTTGAGGAAGCCGAGCTCGTCCGCGTCGCCAGAGACGGTCTGCGGTTCGGAGCCGTAGCGCAGCGGATCGGTCATTCGCGCGTCCGAGCCGATCGGCGTCACCTCGTAGATCGCGGTGACCGAGTGGCCGGCGCCGAGTTCCCCCGCGTCGATCGCGTCGTTGTTGAAGTCCTCGCGTCGCAGGGCGCGTGTCTCGTAGCCGATCAGGCGGTACTCGGCGACGGCGGCGGGGTTGAACTCCACCTGCACCTTCACGTCATCGGCGATCGGGAAGAGCGAGCCGGTGAGCTGGTCCACCAGCACCTTCTGCGCCTCGTTCAGCGTGTCGATATAGGCCGCCGTCCCGTTGCCGTTCTGCGCCAGCGCCTGCATCGTCGCGTCGTCGAGGTTGCCGCGCCCGAAGCCGAGCACCGAAAGGTAGGTGCCGCTGTCGCGCTTCTCCTCGATGTAGTCGGTCAGTTCTCCGGGGTCGTAGATGCCGACGTTGAAGTCGCCGTCGGTGGCGAGGATGACACGGCCGATCTCGCCGTCCTGCATCATCGCCTCCGCCGTGGCGTAGGCCTGCTGCAACCCGCCCTGACCGTTGGTCGAACCCCCCGCCGACAGACGTTGCAGCGCGTCGGTGATCGTCTGCCGCTCGCTCGCGCGGGTCGGCTCGAGCACAACGCCGGCGGAGCCCGCATAGGTCACGATCGCGACTTCATCGTCCGGGCGCAGCTCGGACAGCATCAGGCGGAAGGACTGGATCAGCAGCGGCAGCTTGGTCGCATCCTCCATCGAGCCGCTCGTGTCGATCAGGAAGACGAGATTCAGCGGCGGCCGCTCGGCAAGCGCGGGCATCTCGCCCTGCAGGCCGATGTGGACCAATTGCCGGCCCTCGGCCCAGGGGCTGTCCATCACGCCGATGCTGGCGCGGAACGGCGCTTCGCCGGCCTCCGGCGCGGGATAGTCGTAGGGGAAGTAGTTCACCATCTCCTCGATCCGCACCGCGTCGCGGGGCGGCAGCTGGCCGCGCGACAGCGAGGAGCGCACGATCGACCAGCTCGCCGTGTCGACGTCGATCGAGAAGGTGGAGACGGGCTCTTCGGTCGTGACCTTGACGCTCGACGGGTCGGCTTCGGGGAAGGCTTCGGTGTCCGGCTCCGGCGCCACGAGGGCGTCCCGAGACACACCGCTGCCCATGGGCGCAGGTGGAGCTTCCATGACCATCTCGTCGGAGAATTCGGCGGCGCCGCCATCGAACTGCTGCGCCATGCGGCCGAGCGGGACGGGCGCGACGGCCTGCGGCGAGGGCGGTGCGGTGATCGCAGCGGTGTCCGGGAGGCTCTCGGCCTCTTCCTCGACCATCGGGGCCTCGTCGTCGGACGACATCGCAGACTCAGCCCCGCCGGCGGGGGCGCTGCGCAGTTCGTTCGCGACGACCGGCGCACCGTCGGCCGGGGCCGCCATCGTGGCGACATCGCCTTCGGCGCGCCCGCGCGGGGCGGGGTCCACCTCCGGTACGTTGAGGACGACCGGCTCCTCCGGCGCTTTCGGCGCTTCCGGCACAGCCTGTCCCATCGGCAGAACCGGGCGCAAAAGATCGCGCCCCTGCGGCGTCAGGACAAGGACACAGCCGGCGAATACGGCAGTCGAGGCGACCAGTGCCCCACGTGTGGAAATATTGGCAAACATTGATTTCACTCCTGCAATAAAGCCCCTCGGGGCATCGGCAGGAGTAGGACGCCCCTCGGCGGACGATCCTTGGCGCGCGGCGAAACTTTCCGCCGCGAGGCGCAGCGTCTCCGCCCGCCGCGCCGGGTCGGGGCGCGGGGTCGCGGCAGTCATTGCCGCTTTCAGCTCTTCGATGTCGTCGGGGCGGGTCATTCCGCCTCCTCCTTCTCTCTCAGGGCGCGCAGGCGCTTGCGGATCTCGGACATGCGCCAGCTGACGGTGCCCTCGGTCACGCCGAGCACCTCGGCGGCCTCGGCATGGGTCACCTCGTCGAGCACCAGCGCGAGCGTGTCGCGCAACTCGTCGGGGAGGGCGCTCATTGCGCGGGTCAGCCAGTCGAGCCGCTCCGCCGACTCGTCGTTGTCGGCCTGCCGGGTCAGTTCCCAGTCGCCCCAGCCCTCTGTCGCCTTCACGTAGGTCGCGGCGCGCCGACGCCGGTCGTGGGCGGCGTTGACCGCGACTCGGTAGAGCCACGTCGTCACCTTCGCCTGACGGCGATAGCCCGACAGCTTGCCGGGCAGGGCGGCGCAGATGTCCTGTGTCAGGTCCTCGGCCTCGGCGCGGGACCCGGTGAGGCGGAAGCAGAGCGAGAACAGCCGGTCGTACTGCCGCTCGAGCAGCAGGGCGAAAGCCGCCCCGTCACCGCCGGCGGCCGCCAGGGCCAGGTCCTCGTCGCTCGTCTTCATGCGCATCACGTGACTTGGACGCGCGAGCGCGGTCAATCCTTGGCGGGTCGGGGGGAGAATTATTGCCGGTCGCGGTCGTGGGGGAGGGCTTCGCAGTGAATGCGCACCCTACGGGACGAGGTGATGGGCGGATCAGTGCCTTCCCCGCGGGGAAGGCGTGGTGCGCATTGAACGCGCACCCTACGCGGAGAACAGGATCACATTGCGCCGGGCGCTGCCGGATTTCGTGTCGGCGATCGCCTCGTTGATCTGGTCGAGCGTCCAGGTGCGCGAGATCAGCTCGTCCAGCTTCAGCCGGCCCTGCTGGTAGAGATCGACCATCCACGGGATGTCGCGTCGGATCACCACGTCGCCCATCTTCGAGCCGATCATCGACTGCCCGTAGGAGGCGATGTTCACCGGCTGGTAGGATGAGAAGTGCCCGCTATGGGGCAGGCCGATCATCACGACTTTGCCGCCGGAGGTGATGTAGTTCGGCGCGGCGTCGTAGGCGATGGTCACACCGACCGACACGAAGACCGCGTCGGCCAGCCGCCCGATCGCCTCGTGCACCCGATCCCACGGCGCGGGATCGGAGGCGAGCACCGTGTCCGTGGCGCCGAAATCGCGGGCGACGGCGAGCTTGCCTTCCGACAGGTCCACGGCGACGATCCGGCGGGCGCCGGCGATGCGCGCGCCCTGGATCGCGTTGAGGCCGACGCCCCCGGCGCCGATCACCACGGCATCCTGCCCGGCCCGCAAACCGCCCGCGTTCACCACCGCCCCGACGCCGGTGATGACACCGCAGGACAGGAGCGCGGCGACGTCCGCGCCGACATCGTCGCCCACGACGACGGCCTGGCTCTGATCCACGACCATCCGCTCGGCGAAGGCGCCGCAGGACATCGCCTGCTTCAGCGCCGAGCCGTCCGGCATGGACAGCGGCCCGCTTTCCGCCGGGCGCGGCGTCTCGCAGAGCGCGGGATGACCCGTGGCGCACTGGATGCAGCTGTCGCAGGCGCGGATCAGCGTGACCACGACCCGGTCGCCCGGTTTGAAGGCGGTCACACCGGGGCCGACGGCGGTCACGCGGCCCGCCGCCTCGTGCCCGAAGACGGCCGGCAGGTCGCCGCCCCACGCCCCTTCGGCGTAGGAGATGTCGGAATGGCAGATCGCGACGGCCTCGAGCCGGACTTCGATCTCGTTCACCACCGGCGCGCGCAGCTCGACCTCCTCCACGGAGAGCGGGGCGCCGAAGGCGTGACAGACTGCGGCTCTGGTTCTGGCCATGAAAACCTCCGTTTTCGCGGAAAGTTGGCGTGCAGAGCCGTTGGTTCTGCTCCGTTCGCGACGGGATATGCCGTTTTCAGGGGGCGGTGCCGGAAAGTAACGAAACGGCAGCCCGCGCGGCAGACGCGAAATTGCGCGCGTCGACCGGTGCGAGGCCAAGCGCGGCTTCGTCCGCGAAGACGGGGGCGAGGTCTTGGTCGGGGAAGGTTTCCGCCGCGAGGTCGGACAGGTCGCGATCCTCCGCAACGGCCCGGTTGCAGAGCGCCTTCACCCGCGCCTGCGCCTCGGGGCGGGGCATGTGGTGGGCGAGGTGGAAGGACAGCGCTTCTGCGTGGATCAGTCCGTGGTTGGCGGATAGCGCGGCGCGCATCGCGTCGGCGTTCGGCGTAATCCCCTCGGCCAGCGTGGCGGCGATGTCGAGCGCGCGGTTCATCGCGATGCAGACTTGCGGCAGCGCCAGCCACTCGCCGATCCACGCGCTGCCGTCCCGCTGGAGCGTGTGGACCTGCGCAGCCTGTATCGTGTGGTTGAGCCCGACCGTCTGCGCGGCGAGCGCCGAGAGCGCCGCCGGCAGAACCGGGTTGCGCTTCTGCGGCATGGTTGAGGAGGCGCCGGACGCGGGCAGGGTGATTTCACCGATGCCGGTCATGCCAAGCAGCGTCAGGTCGGCGCCCATCTTGCCAAGCGCGCCGGTCACCTGCGTGGCGAAGGCGGAGAGCGCGGCGATCGGCTGCCGCGCGGTGTGCCAGCTGCCGCCTGGATCGCCAAGGCCGAGGCCCTGCGCCAGTTCGGCCCGCACCTGTGCACCGCCCGCGCCCATGGCCGACAGGGTGCCCGCCGCACCGCCGAGGCTGACGCGCAGCAGCTGCTCTTTCAGCGGAGCGAGCCCTTCGGCCAGCGTCACGAGCGGCCGGCCCCAGGCGGCGGCGAGCGCGCCGAAGGACGTCGGCACGGCGGCCTGTCCATAGGTGCGCCCGGTCATCGGCAGTGCGGCATGCGTATCCGCCTGTGCGGCCAGCGCGGTCAGGACGGCGGTGAGACGCTCCTCCGTGCGTGCCAGCACCTGCCGCAGCCGCAGGGTGAGCGCGGTGTCCATAATGTCCTGACTGGTCGCACCGTAATGCACCCACTGGGCATGTTCGGGCGCCTGCATCTCGTCCCGGAAGCGTCTGACGAGGGCCGGGACCGGCACGGCGCTTTCGTCGACACCGGAGGCGAGGCTGCCGGGGTCGATCTGAAGCTCGAGCGACGCGCGGTGGATCGCGGCGGCGGACACTTCGGGGATCAGTCCTGCGGCCCCCTGCGCGCGGGCGAGCGCGCCTTCGACGATCAGCATCGCCCGGACCTCGGCGCTGTCGGTGAACAGGCGCGCGGTCTCCCGGTCGGCGAGGAGGTCACGGTAGATCGAACTGTCGAAGGGAGAGGCGGACATGACGTCATCTGCCATCGCGCCCGGCGGCAATGCAAGCCCGTGTCAGTCGGTTGCCATACGGTCCAGGAGCGCGGCGAGCCGGTCCGGTGCGGAGAGGAACGGCGAATGCGAGGTGTCGAGTTCGGTCACATGGGCGCGCGGCCAGTCCGCGCTCATCTCGCGCTGGAAGTCGGGGGGAATTGCGTTGTCCTGCCTGCAGACGATGTAGCGGCGCGGCAGCGCCTCGGCGCGGGTGGTCGCGGGCAGCGGCGTCAGCTGCGGGACCACGGGCTCCGGACAGAGGCGTGCGGCGGCATCCTTGGCCAGCGGGGCGGGCACGTCGGCGTAGAAGTGGTGGCGGACCATGCCGGGATCGATGGTGAACCGCTGTCGATCTTCGGACAGCCGGATGGACGGCACCAGAGGCTGCTCCGGCCAGAGCCTGCGCATGTCGGCCAGTCCCAGCCCGGCCCGGGGCACGTAGGCGCAGAGGTAGATCAGGCGGCTCACGCTCGCGCCGGCCTCTGCGGCGGCGGTGATCGGGTAGCCGCCGGCGGAATGGCCGACCAGCACGGTCGGTTCCGGACAGGCGTCGGAAATGCTGCGGGCGTGATCGTCGAGCGTGGGGTCGGGATCGTCGGGAAGCCGGCCGGGCAGGTCGATGGCCTCCACGTCGTGGCCGAGGGCCCGGAGGCGCGGCAGGACGAGGTCCCAGCACCATGCCCCGTGGCAGCTTCCGTGGACCAGCAGGATACGGGCCAACTCAGTCGTCCTGCCCGGCCCAGACGTCTTTCGCGATCTTGCGCGCGTGATTGGCGCGCGGGACGCCGGCGTAGATCGCGACATGCTGGAACACTTCGAGGACTTCCTCGCGGGTGGCGCCGGTGTTGCGGCAAGCGTGGAGGTGGAGCCTGAGCTCCTCCCAGTTGCCGAGACCCGCGAGCAGGGCCAGCGTGACGAGCGACCGGTCCCGCCGGGCGAGCCCGTCCGACGCCCAGACCGTGCCCCACGCGGATTCGGTGATGAGCTGCTGGAACGCGTCGATCCCGCCGGCGGACGCCTTGTCGACCCATTCGTCGCCCAGCACCTCGCGCCGGACCTTCATGCCCTCGTCGAAACGCTCAGACATGGCCGATCTCCTTCAGGAAGCCGGTGAGAAGATCCGCGTAGTCCTGCGGATGTTCGATACAGGGCAGGTGTCCGCTACCGCGCATCAGTTCGAACCGCGCACCGGGGATCAGGTCCGCCGTCTCGCGGACGAGGTCGGGCGGCGTCGCCTTGTCTTCGGATCCGGCGATAACGAGGGTCGGCAGCCGCAGGCTGGCGGTCGAGCTGTAGAAGTCGGTGCCCGAGATCGCGGCGCAGCAGCCGATGTAACCTTCCGGCGGGCAGTCGATGAGATGCTGCCGCCACGTGGCAAGGTCGTCGCTCTCGCGAAAGCGGCGGGAGAACCAGCGCTCCATCACGCCGTCGGCGAGATTGTCCATGCCGTGGGCCTTCACCGCCTCGATCCGGGCCTCCCAGAGAGAGGGCGTTCCGATTTTCGCGGCAGTGTTCGAAAGCACCATTGCACGAACGATGTCCATCCGCTTGACGGCGAGGCCCTGCGCGATCAATCCGCCGATCGAAAGCCCGACAAAAACGCAGTCCCGGACGTCGAGTTCATCGCAGACCGCTTCCGCGTCGGTGACGAGCGCGCCCATCGCGTAGGGTGCCGGCGGAACCGAGGACAGCCCGTGCCCGCGCTTGTCGAAGCGCACGATGCGGAGCGTTTCGGGCAGATGGGCGACCACGTCATCCCAGATCCGGAGGTCGGTGCCGAGCGAATTTGCAAAGACCACGGTGGGTGCATTTGCATCCTCTGAGCCGCTGATTCTGGCATGAATGCTCAAGCCACCACGGTCCACGCGATGATCCTGCATCGTCCCTCCACCCTGTTTGCCGGGGTTGTGAAAGACGGTTCGGGCCGTCGCTTGTGGCGCGGCCCGAACCGGTTTGACCAGCTTCACCGAGGCACTCCTCGTGCCGTCAAGGGTCGGCTGATCCTCCTCCCTAGTCATGTGACCAAACAGCACAGCCTACGTAGTGTCAACGGAATTTCATAATTGCTCAACCTTCGTGCAAGCGCCAAAAAATGTGACATCTGGAACGGGCAAACTACGGTTCGATAGTGTGTTCTGTTGATATTGCTTCGCTCAACCATAGCGGACCTCATCCCCAGTCCGTGCGACTCACCCGGGAGCGGTGTCGCCGAGACGGAAGTGGGCCATGATCTGTCCGTGATCGGAGGCGAGCTTGTTGTAGGGCGCCTCCGGGAACGAGCCGTCCGTGAGGTGGTCGTTCAGCACGGAGAAGTACTCCATCTCGCCGATCCGCCCGGCGAAGTCCGGGTGGAAGTGCCGGGACATCAGGATCATGTCGATCGACTCGTAGATGCCGCCGAAGCTGGCGGTATAGACCATGTCGCGGAGCGCCTTGCGGACGAACAGCTTCTCCGCCGAATGCAGGCGGACCCGCTCGACGTCCTCCTTGATTCGCGTCGCTTCCTGTTCGGTGTAGCGCTCGTAAGGGGTGGTTGCGTCGTGGCGGCGCATCCAGGCGTAATTGCGGAACGGCACCTCGCCCGAAATGATCTCGGTCGAGACGGAGTGGTCGGAATCGTTGAAGTCGCCGAGCACGAGGACCGGCCGGTCCTGCTCCAGTTCGTCGAGGATCAGGCGGCGCAGCAGCCAGGCCTCGCCCATCCGGCGCAGCCCGGCCCGCATCGCGCCGAGCGCGCGGCCCGCGGGATCGTAGTTCAGCAGGTCCTGCTCGGGCGCGAAGAGCGCGCCTTGGGGGCGGTCGAACTCTCCCAGCTTCGATTTCAGGTGACAGTTGAAGATGGTGACGACCTGGTCGCCGACCGGGATCCGGGCCTTCATGATCGGGCGCGAAACGCGGGTCAGTTCGAAATGGCCAGCCTCGGGCCCGAAGACTTCCCGGAAGTCGACGCGGAGCGGCTCGTCGAGCTGCTGGACCACCTCGGGCGGTTCGGTGAAGCCGTAGCGGGACAGGATGGCGAGCCCGGGCCGCCTCTCTCCCGGTTCGCCGTCGGAGACGTTCGGCGCGAAGGCTAGGGTTGCGTCGGTGTAGGGCTCGTAGGCCAGTTTCCGGAATATCGCCTTGCGGTGGTAGCGCTGCGAGCGGTCGGGCAGCGACGTGTCGTTGGAGGCAATGCCGCGCGCGTCGCTTTCGGCGATGACACGGGCGAGGGCGGGTTCTTCGAAGATCTCCTGGAAGCCGACGATGTCGGCGTTCAGCGACATGAGCTGGTCGGCGAGCCAGTCCTCTTTCCAGGCATATTCCTCGGGCGTGTATCTCTCGAACCGGTAGTATTCCTCGTCGGGGCCGATGAGGTTCTTCACGTTGAAGCTGGCGAGGGTGAAGCGTTTCATGTCAGCGTCTCCAGTGCTCGCGCGAAGGTGGCCGCATCGATGTTGCCCCCGGTGGTGACGGCGAAGACCGCGTCGCCCTCGAATGCGTCGGGCCTGAACAGGGCGGCGGCGAGCGCGACGGCGCCGCCGGGCTCCACCACGATCTTGAGCCGCTGGAACGCGAGCGCAACGGCGCGCAGAGCTTCCTCGTCGCTGACGACGAGGCCGGGACCGGCGAGGCGGTCGAGGATCGGGAAGGTGAGCTTGCCCGGCGCGGGCGTGACGATCGCGTCGCAGATCGAGCCCGACAGCCGGTCGTTTGTCTGGACTTCGTGCG
Organism: Pelagovum pacificum; assembly: GCF_016134045.1. Taxonomy (NCBI): domain Bacteria; kingdom Pseudomonadati; phylum Pseudomonadota; class Alphaproteobacteria; order Rhodobacterales; family Paracoccaceae; genus Pelagovum; species Pelagovum pacificum. The sequence continues at coordinate 487,827 of NZ_CP065915.1, forward strand.
CCTCGAGCGAACGGGTCACGTCGTCGAAGCCCTCGGGCTCTGCCGGGCGGACGCGCAGGCCGGGAGCCTCCGCCTCGAGCGCGAGTGCGATGCCCGAGGTCAGGCCGCCCCCGCCGCAGCAGACCATGACGTCGGCCCTGCTGATCCCGAGCGCCGCGGCGTCTTCCGCGATCTCAAGGCCCGTCGTGCCTTGACCGGCGATCACCTCGGGCTCGTCGTAGGGCCGGACGAGGGTCAGTCCGCGGTCCTCGGCCAGCGCGCTGCCGATCTCCTCGCGGCTTTCCTTGTCACGGTCGTAGGTGACGACTTCCGCCCCGTAGGCGGCGGTGTTGGCGAGCTTCAGCGCGGGCGCGTCGGAGGGCATGACGATGACGGACGAGACACCGTGCATCTTCGCGGCAAGCGCGACGCCCTGCGCGTGGTTGCCGCTGGAATAGGCGAGGATTCCGGCGGCGCGCGTCGCCTCGGGGATCGCGGAGATCGCGGCGTAGGCCCCGCGGAACTTGAAGCTGCCGGTATGCTGGAGGCACTCGGCCTTCACGAAGACCCTGCGTCCCGCGATCTCGTCGAGGAACGGGGACGACAGCAGCGGCGTGCGGCGGGCCTTGCCGGCGATGCGGCCGGCCGCGGCCCGGATCATGTCGATGTTCATGCGCTCTCCAGCGTGCTGCGGATCAGGTCGACCGCTTCGGGCTCGTCGAGGAACGGGACGTGGCCCCGGTCGGCGAGGGTCACGGCGCGGCTGTCGGGGATGCGGGCGACCATCTCCGTCACGGTGGCTTCCGACAGGATGTCGGAATTTTCGCCCCGGATGATGCCGACCGGGCGCTCGATCAGGCCGCCGATCGCGACCCAGGGATCGTAGAGGCCGCTGCCGGACCCCTGTTCGAGCGCGTCCCGCAGGCGCGGGTCGTAGCGCAGGTCGAGCCCGTCGGGAGTCTCGGTCCAGCGGGCGGCGGCCTCTTCGCGCCAGCGCTCGAGCGGGACGCCGGGGAAGGTGTCGGCATTCACCTCCATCAGGTGTTGGGCGCCGGCCTCGAGGTCGGGCAGGTCCGGGCGCCGTCCGAGGTAGGTCATGATGTTGGCGAGGCCCTCGTGTTCGATCACCGGGCCGATGTCGTTCAGCACGATGGCCGAGAGCCGGTCGCCGTTCGACTGGGCGAGGGTCATGCCGATCAGCCCGCCGCGCGACGTGCCGATCAGCGGCACCGTCCCGAGGTCGAGGTGGTCCAGCAACTCGATCGCGTCCTGACCCTCGCGCTCGACAGTGTAGCTCTCGAAATCGGCGGCTCGGTCGGAGCGGCCCCGGCCCCGGTAGTCGAGGCGGATCAGCCGGTATTCGGGCAGGGCACGGGCGAGGTAGGCGAAGTCGTCCGCATTGCGGGTCAGCCCGGCGAGGCAGAGCACGGGCGGCCCCGCGCCCTCGGCCGTGTAATGCAGGCTGAGCCCGTCGGAGGTCGTGAAGCGCGGCATCAGAGATGGTCCTCCATAGAGGTGAGATCGGGCGCTGTGGCGTTCGGCCCGGCAAAAAGGCGGTCCTGCGGCTGACCGGTGCGGTTCACCCAGAGGGTGCGGAAGCCGAACGCGGATGCGCCGGCGATGTCCCAGCCGTTGGAGGAGACGAACAGAACGTCGTCCCGGGTGCAGCCGAAGCTGTCGGTGACCAGCGCATAGACGGAAGGGTGGGGTTTGTAGACGCCCACACTCTCCACCGACAGCACATGGTCGAGCGAGCCTTCGATACCGGCGGAGCGGACGGCGGTCGACAGCATCGCGGGCGACCCGTTCGAGAGGATCCCGGTGGCGAGGCCCCGGTCCTTCAGCGCGGCGAGCGTCGCGGGCACCTCCGGGTAGGCGTCGAGCGTCCGGTAGAGGTCGAGAAGGCGGTCGCGCAGGATTGCGTCGTCGAGGTCGGTCGCCTCCATCGCCCAGTCGAGTGCATCGCGCGTCACCTCCCAGAAATCGGTGTGACGGTCGGCGACGGCGCGCAGCCAGCTGTATTCGAGCTGTTTGCGCCGCCACGCCTCGGAGAGCGCGGGCCACGCGTCGGACAGGCGTTCGTGGCCGGGCTCCGCCGCAGCGGTGCGCGCGGCGGCGTTGACGTCCAGAAGGGTGCCGTAGGCGTCGAAGATGCAGGTCGTGATGGTCATCGCGGTGCTCCGCGCGGACCTTTGCACGGGCGGCGGAGGGGTGAAAGTCCCGTGATTTACCCCCACGGGTTTGCAATCCGGGGCCGGACTGCATAGCCTCTTGTCCAGACACGGAGCACCCGTCGAGACTGGCGGCCTCCCTTTTTCTTTTCCCAAACCGACGGAGACAACCATGACGCAGGCCAAGAGCGGCGACACTGTGCGCATCCACTACACCGGAACTCTCGAAGGCGGAGAAACCTTCGACAGCTCTGCCGGGAAAGACCCGCTGGAGTTCGAACTCGGCTCCGGCCAGATCATCCCCGGCCTCGACGCGGCGATCCCCGGCATGGAAGTCGGCGACAAGAAGACCGTCGACGTGCCTTGCGCGGAAGCCTACGGCGAAGCCGATCCGAGCGCCCGGCAATCCGTGCCGCGCGGCCAGATTCCCGATGACATCCCGACCGACCCGGGCACCCGTCTGCAGATGCAGACGCCGCAGGGCCAGGTCGTTCCGGTGACGGTCATCGAGGCGAACGAGTCCGAGGTCACGCTGGATGCCAATCACCCGCTGGCCGGCAAGGACCTGAAGTTCGACATCGAACTGGTCGAGGTCAAGTCCGCCTGAGCCTTCCAACTCAGGACTGGTAGTTTGCTCGCGCCCGGCCCAGTGTCGGGCGCGAGTTGTTTTCGGGGTATCTCATGCACTTACCGGACAGGTTTCGCGGCATGTTCGCCTTCGCGATCCATGGCGCGACGCTCGGCGCGCTCGTCTCGCGACTGCCTGAGTTGCAGCGCGGGCTGGCGCTTTCGGAGGGGGCCTTCGGGCTTGCCCTGCTGGCAATGAGCGTCGGCGTGTTCCTCGGCAACATCGTGGTCGCGCCGTTCATCGAACGGTGGGGCGCGCGCACGGCCTGCATCGTCAGCGCGATCCTGTTCGCCTGTCTCACGGTCCCGACCGCACTCACCACGGGTCTGGTGACATTGTCGGCCGCGCTGTTCCTGTTCGGCCTCGCGCTGTCGTCCGGCAACGTGTCGATCAACGTCGCCGGCACCGCGATCGAGCGGCGGCACGAGTCGTCCATCATGAACCGGCTGCACGGCAGCTGGGGGATCGGCTTTCTCGTCGCCACGATGATCGCGCCGCTGCTGATTGCGGCGGGTGTTTCGCCGCTGGCGCAATTCGTCGGTGCGGCGGTCATCCTGTCCGGTCTGGCGATCGTCATGCTCGCCCCCATGAGCGATCCGGAGAGCGCGGCGGAGTCGGTTCTGAAGAAGAAGCGATTCGCCGTTCCGAGTTCTGCGGTCTGGATGGTCGCGCTTGCCGCGATGGCCGGCGGCGTGCTGGAAGGCATCGCCCGGAACTGGAGCGTGATCTACCTGCGCGACACGCTGGATGCGGCTGAGGCGGTCGCTGCTGTGGCCCTGCCGGTCTTCACCGTGATGCTGACGCTCGGCCGGTTGAGCGGCGACTGGGCCGTGACCCGTTTCGGAGCGGTCCGGGTGGGTCAGGGCGCGTCCGTCCTGCTGCTCGCCGGGGTGCTGCTTCTCGCCGCTGCGTCTAGCCCGGTTGTGGCGATGGTCGCGCTGGGCCTCGTCGGGGCGGGGACGAGCGTCGCGATCCCGCTCGGCTTTTCGGCCTGCGGACGGATCGACGGCGGCAGCGCAACGACGCTCGCCGCCTATTCGCTGCTGTCGACGATCATGAATTCGAGCGGATCGCCGATCTACGGTCTGCTGGCGCAGGTGACGGACCTGCGGATGGCGCTGCTGTTCTTCGTGCCGATCATCGTCCTTTCCCTGCTCATGTCCGGACGCTTTGGCCGACAGGAGAGCGACGACCTGCAGCCAGCCTGACGAGCTGACTTGCCGTGCGCCCCGATGCGAAGGGGCGGACTGATGGCGGGTCCGGGCCCATGATCGCAGTCACCGCCAGCCGCTCCGCGGGGCGCAGGCCGCTCAGCGCCTGCGGGCCGGGCCAGAAGCTTTCACACGGAAGACCTTCCGCGATGAGCAGGGCGTGCTTCGCAGTGACGAGGTGGACGTAGTCGATCCGTCCGGGCCGGCGCAGCGGGCCGATGCGGGGCAGTGCCGAGAGCTGGCGTGCCGCGATCAGCTGCCCCTCGACAAGGACACGGTGTTGCGGTGACAGGAACAGAGTGCGCGACGGGCATCCCTGACCGAGCGCGTCGACATGAAACCGGATCGGCGCCCTCCGGAAGCTGTCGATCGACATCGTGCGGCGCAGGACAAGGCGCAGCTCGGTCGCAAGGCCGTCCCATGTCGAGAGCATCGCGCCGGGGCGAAGCTCCGCCGCCGGGATCGGCCCGCGGTCGGTGTCGATCCGCGTTCGACCGGCGAAACATGACGGGGTAGACCCGGCATATTCGAGGTAGCCGACGACATTGTCGTAGATCGCCACGATGGTCAGCGGCTCCCCCCTTGGAGGCTGGCCGCCATGCACGACGAAGCCTTCGATCTTGAAGGCATCGTTGTTCAGGGAAACGAACTGAAGACCGTATTCGGTGCCGGCGGAATCCTCGACGAGGAGGACATATTCGCCCTCGATGTTGGTGCCGGACGCATAGGTGGTGCCGTTGATCGTCCAGTCGCCGTTCAGGATCTGGCCACTGCCACCGTCGTCATCGAAGAACTGGTTGTTCCAGTCGGTAACCGAGATTTCCTGTGAGACGGCGGTCGGGGAGAGGGTGACGGTGTTGACGCCGACTTCGAACTGGTAGCCGCCATTGTCGTCGAACCCGTCGGGATCATCCGTCGAAATATGCGAGATGTCGAAGATGTGGAGCGAATAGTTCGCCATCCGGTCGCGCGCGGCCCCGTTTGTCCCCGGTGCAGGCGCTTATACAGGCGAAGTCTTTAGGACGGGTTACGCGGCGCGCGGATGCCCGTCACTCGCTGGCGGGGAGCTTCTCGGGCTGGGGCATGCCGATGATGTGGTAGCCGCCGTCGACATGGACGATCTCGCCCGTGGTGGAGGACCCGGCATCGGAGCAGAGCCACACCGCCGTGCCGCCGACCGCCGAGAGCGTGGCGTTGTGGCGCAGCGGAGAGTTCGTCTCCGCATGTTTGAAGGTCCGGCGCGCGCCGCCGACGGCAGCCCCGGCGAGCGTCTTCATCGGACCCGGCGAAATCGCGTTGACCCGGATCCCCTGCGGGCCGAGGTCGTTGGCGAGGTAGCGGGTCGCGCTTTCCAGGGCGGCCTTGGCCACACCCATCACGTTGTAGAACGGGATCACCTTCTGGCTGCCCTGGTAGGTCATCGTCAGGACCGTGCCGCCTTCGGGCATCAGGTCCGCCGCGCGGCGCGCGACGTCGATGAAGCTGTAGCAGGAGATGTTGAGCGAGTTCAGGAAGTTCGCCCGCGTCGTGTCGCTGAACCGGCCCTGGATCTCGGCCCGGTCGGAATAGGCGATGGCGTGGACGAGGAAGTCGACCGAGCCCCACTGTTCCTTGAGCGAGGCGAAGGCGGCATCCATCGAGGCATCGTCGGTGACGTCGGCCTCCAGCATGATGTCGCAGCCGATCCCTTCGACGAGGGGTTTGACGCGCTTCAGGAGCTGCTCGCCCTGGTAGGTGAAGGCGAGGTCGGCCCCGGCCTCCCGCAGGGCGGAGGCGATGCCCCATGCGATGGATCGTTCGTTGGCGACGCCCATGATCAGGCCGCGTTTGCCCTGCATAGAAATCGTCATCGCGTCAGTCCCTTATCTTCGAGAGCAGCATCGAGCCGTTGGTGCCGCCGAAGCCGAAACTGTTGGTCATCAGCGTGTCGTGGCCGGCGTTCTCGACCAGCGAAGTCGCGATCTCCGCCGGGGCGAGCGCGGGGTCCAGCGTCTCGACGTTGATCGAGGGGGCGATGAAATCGCCCTGCAGCATCAGCAGGCAATAGATCGCCTCCTGCGCGCCGGTCGCGCCCTGGCTGTGGCCGGTCATCGACTTGGTGGAGCTGATCGGGGGCGTCGTGCCCTCGCCGAACACGCGGCGGACGGCCTCGACTTCGCCCACGTCGCCGACGGGGGTCGAGGTGCCGTGGGCGTTGATGTAGCTGACCTTGCGATCCTCGGGGAGCGTCTGCAGGGCGAGTTGCATCGCGCGCTCGCCGCCCTCGCCGGACGGCGCGACCATGTCGTGCCCGTCGGAGGTCGCGGCGAAGCCGGTGACTTCGGCGTAGATCTTCGCGCCGCGCGCCTTGGCGTGCTCGTAGTCTTCCAGCACGACCATGCCGCCGCCGCCGGCGATGACGAAACCGTCCCGGTCTGCGTCGAACGCGCGCGAGGCCTTCGTCGGCTGATCGTTGTACTTGGAGGACATCGCGCCCATCGCGTCGAACAGGCAGGAGAGCGTCCAGTCGAGCTCTTCTCCGCCGCCGGCGAACATGACGTCCTGCTTGCCCATCATGATCTGCTCCGCGGCGGAGCCGATGCAGTGCAGCGAGGTCGAGCAGGCCGAGGTGATCGAGTAGTTGATCCCCTTGATCCGGAACGCGGTGCTGAGGTTCGCGGAGATCGTCGAGCTCATGCATTTCGGCACGGCGAACGGGCCGATCCGCTTGGGCGACCCTTTCTCGAGCACGGTCTGGTGCGCGGTGAACATCGCCGAGGTCGACGGCCCGCCGGAGCCGGCGATCAGGCCGGTGCGCGGGTTCACGATCTCGGACTCCTCGAGGCCGGCATCCGCGATCGCCTGGGTCATGGCGATGTGCGCGTAGGCCGCGCCCGGTCCCATGAAGCGCAGGGCGCGTTTGTCGACATGCTCGCTGACGTCGATCTTCAGGGTCCCGGCGATCTGGCTCCGGAAGCCTTTCTCCGTCATTTCTGGGACGGCTTCGATACCGGACTTGCCCGCCCGGAGGGCGGCGTCCACTTCGGTGGCATTATTCCCGATCGGCGAGACGATACCCAACCCGGTGACGACGACGCGACGCATGGAGTCTCCTTGCATGAGGCCGGCTCCCTGTTAACGACGCTGCGTCTCAGGAGCAAGGTGTCAGGGAATGTCGGTCCCAGTTCCGCGCGCCGCAACACGGGGTGCGGGGCCGGCAACAGGGTCGGGCGAGCGTCAGCTCTCCGACAGGGCGACCTTCATGTCCTTGACCTGATAGATCGTTTCGCCGTCCGCCTCGACGCGCCCGTCGGCGACGCCCATCGTCAGGCGACGGGTCTGAACGGCTTTCGTGAAGTCGACGTAGTAGGTCAGCATCTTGCGGTCCGGTCGCACCATTCCGGTCAGCTTCACCTCGCCGACACCGAGCGCGTAGCCACGCCCCTGCCAGCCGCGCCAGCCGAGGTTGAAGCCGGTGAGCTGCCACAGTCCGTCGAGGCCGAGGCAGCCCGGCATGATCGGATTGCCGGGGAAGTGACATTCGAAGAACCAAAGGTCGGGAGTGATGTCGAACTCGGCCACGACGTGGCCCTTGCCGTTCGGCCCACCGTCGCCGGAGATGTCGGTGATCCGGTCCATCATCAGCATCGGCGGTTCGGGAAGCTGGGCGTTCCCCGGTCCGAAGAGCTCTCCCCGCGCGCATTTGAGCAGGTCGTCCTTGTCGAAACTGGTGGGGTAGTCGGCCATGCCGGCTCTGCTCCTCGGTGCTGCTGCGGGGCGTGTGGTTCCTGACGCAGCGCCTTATCACCCGGGAGCGAAGCGTGGCAAGGGCGGCACTCGGGAGGCGCGGGACCCAACGACGCATTGAAATCCGGGGCACAAGCGCATTATCTTATGAGAAACGCTAAGGATTGGACGGACCATTGGACCAGGTGACGGTACGCAGCGAGAATTGGCTTGCGGCAGCGGGGCTTCGACCGACGCGCCAGCGGCTGGCGCTTGCGTCATTGCTGGTCGGTGACGGCCATGACCGTCACGTCACGGCCGAAAGCCTCTACGAGGCTGCGCAGCGAAGCGACGAGAAAGTGTCGCTCGCCACGGTCTACAACACGCTCAAGGCCTTCTGCGAGGCGCATCTCCTGCGCGAGATCGTGGTCGACGGTTCCAAGAGCTACTTCGACACCAACATGACCGACCACCCGCACTTCTTCTGGGAAGACAGCGCGGAGCTGACCGATGCCCCGGCGGAAGAGCTGGAGATCGCGCGGCTCCCCGACGCGCCGAAGGGTGCGGAGATTTCCAAGGTCGATGTGGTGATCCGCCTGCGCCGCACCTGAGCGGGGCCCATGGCACTTGCCTGCACACCCGGCTTTGGCTAGGGCGCGGCGCATGACCGATCAGCATCCCACTGGCGCACCCTGGCGCAACTTCTACGGACGGACCAAGGGCAAGGGCCTGCGGAAGTCGCAGGAGGTCTACCTCGACGAGGATCTCGGCAAGCTGTCGCCGGGCGATGTGACGTGGGACGCGAACCCCGAGCGCACGCCGCTCGACCTTTCAGGGCTGTTCGGCGACCGGGACGTCTGGCTGGAGATCGGGTTCGGCGGTGGCGAGCATCTCGTGCACCAGGCGGCGGCCAACCCGGACGTCGGGTTGATCGGCTGCGAACCCTACATCAACGGCGTGGCCATGCTGCTCGGCAAGATTCGCGCGGCAGGGGTCGAGAACCTCCGGGTGCATCCGGGCGACGTGCGCGACATGTTCGACGTGCTGCCGGCGCAGAGCATCGCCAAGGCGTTCCTGCTCTATCCCGACCCCTGGCCGAAGGCGCGGCACCACCGCCGCCGCTTCGTGACGCCGGAACATCTGGAGCCGTTGGCAGAGGTGCTGAAGCCCGGCGCGGAGTTCCGCATCGCCACCGACATTCCCGATTACGTGCGACAGGCGCTCGAGCAGGTGCCGCGGTTCGGCTTCGAATGGCTGGCGGAAGAGGCGGACGACTGGCGCCACCCTTGGGACGACTGGCTGTCCACGCGCTACGAACAGAAGGCGCTCCGCGAGGGGCGCGTTCCGCATTACCTCACCTTCCGGCGTCTCTGACGTCCGGGGGGCCTGTTGGTCGGTGCGGATTTCGGTCTAGGTTGCCGCCAGCACAGATCACTAACCCGGCAGGCGCCGGGATGCATGAATGACAAGGAGCCGCGCCATGACACTTCCGACACTCGGCCTGTACGGTCTTGGAACGATGGGAAGCGCGCTGGCGCTGAACATCCTGGACAACGGCTACCCGCTGCATGTCTCCAACCGCTCCGCCAACGTGACGAAGGACTTCGTCACCGAGGCCGGCCCGCTCGCCGAAAAACTGACCTCCGCCGACAGCCTCGTCGAGATGGCGCAGGCGATGCCCGCCCCGCGCGCGATCATCCTGATGGTGCCCGCAGGCAAGCCGGTCGATGATTCCATCGAGCAGCTGATCCCGCACCTCGAACCCGGTGACGTGATCGTCGACGCAGGCAACGCCGACTTCAACGACACGCGCCGCCGGACGGGCGAGCTCGAGTCGCGCGGCCTCGCCTTCCTCGGCATGGGCGTGTCCGGCGGTGAGGAAGGGGCCCGCAACGGCCCCTCCATCATGGTCGGCGGCACCGACAGTGTCTGGCACGGCCTGAAAGAGGTGATCGACGCGATCGCCGCCAAGTTCGATGGCGCGCCCTGTGCCGCGCGCCTTGGTCCCGACGGCGCCGGCCACTTCGTGAAGACGGTCCACAACGGCATCGAGTATGCCGACATGGAGCTCATCGCCGAGGTCTACGGCCTGATGCGCTACGGCCGCGACATGGAGCCCGCCGCCATCGGCGAGGTGTTCGGCGGCTGGAACGAGGGTCGCCTGCAGAGCTACCTCGTGGAGATCACCGCCGAGGTGCTCGCCGCGAAGGACAGCAAGACGGGTGAGCCCGCCGTGGACGTCATCCTCGACCGCGCGGGCCAGAAGGGCACGGGCCGCTGGACCGTGATCGAAGCGCTACGCATGGGGCAGTCGGCGTCCGCGATCGAGGCCGCCGTCGGCGCGCGCAGCTGGTCCGCCGAGAAGGGCACGCGCAAGGCGGGTGCCGATATCCTCGGCTTTACCCGTGGCTCGGTCGACCTGACGAACGAGGATCTCGAAGCCGCTCTGCTGGCGGGCCGTGTCGTGGCCTACGCGCAGGGCTTCCGCATCCTCAAGGCGGCGTCGGACGAATTCGAGTGGTCGCTCGATTTCGCCACCATCGCCGAGGTCTGGCGCGCCGGCTGCATCATCCGCTCGTCCCTGCTGGACGAGATCGCGTCCGCCTTCCGGGGCAACTTGCCCGAGGGGCAGCTGATCTTCGGCGACGACTTCGCGGAACTGCTGCGCAGCACCATGCCGGCGCTGCGCAAGGTGGTCTCCGCCGCCGCGCTGTCCGGTCACGCGGTGCCGGCGTTCTCGGCGGCGCTCGGCTTCCTCGACACGATGTCGACCGCGCGCGGTACGACGGACCTGATCCAGGGCCAGCGCGACCGCTTCGGGATGCACGGGTTCGAGCGTCTCGACACCGGCGAGACGGGCCAGCACGGCCCCTGGTGGGACTGAACCGACCCGCCTGACGATCAGCGCGTGTGCGGCGACGTCTGTTGCCGCGCCTGCATCCAGCCCGGATATTCGGGCTGGAGCGCCGAGACGGCATCGAGGGCCGAAAGGTCCTCGACCCCCAGCCTGAGCCCCGAGGCTCCGATGTTGTCGGTCAGCTGATCGACACTCTTGGCCCCCACGATGACCGAAGTGACCGCCGGCTGATGCAGGAGCCATGCCAGCGCGACCTGCGGCACCGACGCGCCGTGCGCTTCGGCGATCGGGCGCATCGCATCCACGATGTCGAACACCTGCTCCCGGTTCACTGGCGGAAAGTCGAAGTCGGCCCGTCGGCCTTCGCCCCCGCCGTCGCGGGTGAACTTGCCCGACAGGAGGCCCCCGGCGAGCGGGCTCCAGACCATGAGACCGATGTTCTCTGACAGCAGCATCGGCACGATGTCGCGTTCGAGATCGCGCCCGGCGAGCGAATAGTAGGCCTGAAGCGACAGGATCGGCGACAGTCGGCGCAGCTCGGCGATGCCGACAGCCTTCACGACTTGCCACGCGGCCCAGTTGGACAGGCCGATGTAGCGGACCAGTCCGCGCTGCACGAGGTTGTCGAGCGCTGTCAGCGTCTCTTCGATCGGCGTCTCGGGATCGAAGCCGTGCAGCTGGTAGAGGTCGATATGATCGACCTGCAGCCGCTTCAGGCTGTCCTCCGCCTGGGCGAGGATGTGGCGGCGGGAACCGCCCTTGTTGTTGATCCCGTCGCCCATGGCGCCGAAGACCTTGGTGGCGATCACCACGTCGTCGCGGGGCACGCCGATTTCCTTCAGGGACTGGCCGAGCACCTCTTCGGCGTGACCGAAGGAATAGACGTTCGCCGTGTCGATGAAGTTGATCCCGGCGTCGAGCGCGGCCTTCACGATGGGCTTGGCGTCGCTGGTCTGGAGCGTACCGACCTTGCTCCACATGTCCGGGCCGCTGTCGCCGAAGGTCATGGTGCCGAGGCAGAGTTCGGAGACGCGAAGCCCGCTGTTGCCGAGTTTCCTGTATTGCATGGGACATCCCTCACTAGTGTTGTCGTGCGTGGGCCTGAGATGGGAGGTGCGCGGAGGGGAGACGACACCGATCCTCTCGTGCTATTGCACGATCCTATCAATGAGCGGCGCCATCCGTTCCGGCGCGGACTTCGAGCGCCTATTTCGATCGACATGACCAGCGACCCCGAAACACTCGCCGTGATGGCCGACCGGCTCTGGAAGGCACAGGCCGGCGGCGTGCCCGGTATCGCGGGGCTGACCGTCATCCGCTTCGAGCGCGAACTCGGGATCCTGCCGACCGTCTATCACCCCTCCTGGCTGTTGCTGCTGCGCGGCCGCAAGGAGGGCGTCTTCGCGGGCGAACCGATGGCGATCGCGGCGGGCGAGGGGATGCTCATCAACTGCGATTCACCCGTTTCGGCGCGGATCCGGGACGCGACTCCGGCCTGGCCGTACATCGCTCTGCGGCTGGAGCTCGACCGCGACGCGGTCGCCGGGCTGCTGGTCGAAGGCGCGGACAGCGCCGCGCCTGCCGAACCGCTCCGCCGGTTCCGGCGGGCGCAGGCGGGGGCGGAGCTTCTCTCCGCGATCGGCCGCCTGATGGCGATGTCCGACGACCCGGCGGAGGAGGCGGCGCTTGGTCCGTTGGTCCGGCGCGAAATCCTGTGGCGGCTGCTGACCTCTCCGCTCGGGCCGCAGCTTCGCCACTTCGGGGCCGTCGAAAGTACCGAGGCGCGGATCTCGGCTGTTGCCGCCTACATCCGGGTGCACCATGCGGAAGCGCTCCGGGTCGCCGACCTCGCCGCGATGGCGCATATGTCGGTGCCGACGTTCCATCGACGCTTCAAGGCGGTGACCACCATGTCGCCGGTTACGTTCCAGAAGCGCGTGCGGTTGCAGATCGCGCGAGAGCTGCTGCTGTCCCCGGGGGACATCGCGGCCATTGGCTATCGCGTCGGCTACGGCAGCGCGTCGCAGTTCAGCCGGGACTATCGATCTCTCTACGGGCTGCCGCCGGGGCGGCACGGCGCGGAACTGCGCGCCATGGCTGCAGGCACGGGCTGACCGCTCAGGCGCGGTGCGCGCCGGCGGCGAGGCTTTCGACGAAGGCGAGCACGTCGGGCACCGACTGGCCCGAGGCGATTTTCTCCACGATGGCGGAGCCGACGACCGAACCGTCCGCGACGGAGGCGATGGCCTCGGCCGCCTCGGGGGTCTTGATGCCGAAACCGACGATCACGGGCAGGTCGGTGGCGGCCTTGATCCGCGCGACTTCCGGGCCGACCTCGGTCGCCTGCGCGACGGCGGCGCCGGTGATGCCGGTGATCGAGACGTAGTAGACGAAGCCGCTGGTGTTCTCGAGCACCTTGGGCAGGCGCTTGTCATCGGTGGTCGGTGTGGCGAGCCGGACGAAGTTCAGCCCCGCCTTCTGCGCCGGGATGCAGAGCTCGTCGTCCTCTTCGGGGGGCAGGTCGACGATGATGAGCCCGTCGACGCCGGCCTCGGTCGCGGCGGCGAGGAAGTTGTCGACGCCCAACGAGTAGATCGGGTTGTAGTAGCCCATCAGCACGACCGGCGTGGTGTCGTCCTCCTCGCGCAGGGCGCGGACCATGTCGAGCGTCTTGCGCAGGGTCTGGCCGCCCGCGAGGGCGCGCTGGCCGGCGAGCTGGATCGTCGGGCCGTCGGCCATCGGGTCGGTGAAGGGCACGCCGAGCTCGATGACGTCGACACCGGCGGCGGGCATGCCTTTGACGATCTGGAGCGACGTCTCGTAGTCCGGATCGCCGCCCATCACGTAGGCGACGAAGGCCTTGCGGCCGGCGGCCCTCAGTTCTGCGAATTTGGCGTCGATCCGTGACATCCCGTCCTCCAGCCTTGCGGTCGCGGTGGTGTGCTGCACGCGGGGCGGAAAAGCAATATCCCGGCGGCCTGGCGCGGGCCATTTCCGAAAGGCGGGGTTGCGGTGCACTTGTCAGCAGACGGAGGCGCCGGGAGATGGCAGGCTGCGGACATGACCGAGACTGTCCAAGATCTGCCTGCCGACATTGCGGCGGTCATGGCGACCTGGCCGTCGGCAGTGCGGCGGCGGGCGCTGGACCTCCGGGCCCTGACGTTCGACGTGGCGGCGAGGACGAACGGCGTCGGCCCGCTGACTGAGACGCTGAAGTGGGGAGAGCCGGCCTACCTCACGGCGGCGACCGGCAGCGGCACCACGCTGCGGATTGCGCCGGTGCGGGGCGACGAGGCCGTCTGCGGTCTGTTCGTGAATTGCCGGACGACGCTTGTCGATACCTTCCGGGAGAGGTTTGGCGACAGCCTCGATTGTCGGGGCGACCGGCTGGTCGCGGTGCCGACGACGGGTGCGGTGCCGCAGGAGGTCGGGGCGTGCATCGCCCTGACCCTCACCTACTTTCGCTGGCGCTGAGCCTCAGCCCGGCTGGTCGCCCGTCAGGCTGATCATCCAGCGCACGCCGAACCGGTCGGTGAGCGCACCGAAGAGCGGCGTCCAGAACGTCGGCATCAGCGGCATCCGGATCTCGCCGCCCTCGGCGAGCGCGTCCCACGCCTTGCGGGTCGCGGCCTCGTCGGGGAAGTCGACATGGACGTTGCAGCCTGCCATGGCGGGTGTCTCGCCGGTCGGATCGTCCGAGCCGTAGATCCAGCCGGACCCGACGGGGAGGGCGGCGTGCATGACCGTGTCGGGTGCGGCGCCCGGCATCTGCGCGCGGTCCTCCTCCGGCATGGCGGAGAAATCCATGATTTCCGGTGTCGCGCCGAAGATTTCGCCGTAAGCGGTGAAAGCCGCGCGGCACTGGTCCTTGAAGAAGATGTAGGGGATAGGCTGCATGGAAATGTCCTGTCTCTGCGAGTCGACGCGGCGATGCTAGCACGGCCAAGGTTGCGGCGAAGCGGAGATGCGCCTATGAGGCTCGGCGATCCAATTATGGAGTATCCCTCATGGGCTTTCGCATGGGTATCGTCGGCCTGCCGAACGTCGGCAAATCGACTCTTTTCAATGCCCTGACCAAGACCGCCGCGGCACAGGCCGCCAACTTCCCGTTCTGTACGATCGAGCCGAACGTGGGCGAGGTCGCGGTTCCGGATTCGCGGCTCGACAAACTGGCCGCGATCGCTAAATCCGCGCAGATCGTGCCGACACGGATGACCTTCGTCGACATCGCCGGCCTCGTGAAGGGCGCCTCCAAGGGGGAGGGGCTCGGCAACCAGTTCCTTGCCAACATCCGCGAGGTCGATGCCATCGCCCACGTGCTGCGCTGCTTCGAAGACGGCGACGTGACCCACGTCGAGGGCCGTGTCGATCCGGTCGCGGACGCCGAGACGATCGAGACGGAGCTGATGCTCGCCGATCTCGAGAGCATCGAGCGTCGTCTGCAGAATATCGTCCGTAAGGTGCGCGGCGGCGACAAAGAGGCGGTCCAGCAGGAGCGGTTGCTGAAAGCCGCGCAGGAGGCGCTGGAGAACGGCCGCCCCGCGCGCACGGTCGATGTGGACGAAGAAGACCGCCGCGCGTGGGTCATGCTGCAGCTGCTGACGACGAAGCCGGTTCTCTATGTCTGCAACGTCGAGGAAGAGAATGCCGGCCCCGGCAATTCCCAATCTGCCCGTGTCGCGGAGATGGCGGCGGCGGAGGGCAACGCCCACGTCGTGATCTCGGCCAAGATCGAGGAAGAGATCAGCCAGCTCGACCCGGAGGAGCAGGAGATGTTCCTCGGCGAGATGGGGCTGGAGGAGCCGGGCCTCGACCGCCTGATCCGTGCCGGCTACGAGCTTCTGCACCTTCAGACCTACTTCACGGTCGGCCCCAAGGAGGCGCGCGCCTGGACGATCCAAAAGGGCACGCTGGCGCCGCGCGCTGCGGGTGTGATCCACGGCGACTTCGAGCGCGGCTTCATTCGGGCAGAGACGATCGGCTACGAGGATTACGTCTCGCTCGGAGGCGAGCAGGGCGCCAAGGAAGCCGGCAAGATGCGGGCCGAAGGCAAGAGCTACGAGGTCAAGGACGGCGACGTCCTGCACTTCCTGCACAACGGGTAGGGCGTCTTCGAAGGCGCCCGTCACCTTTCATGGCGGCTGGAGGCGCTGCGATGCGTCTTCCGCCGGACCGGTTGATCCGTCCCGCGCGATATGTGAGGCATGACCCTTTCGACCGGAGGGCCAGTGCCGATGACCGACCTCGACGTCAGACCGAACCACGCGCGGGATCTCGCGCCGCTCGCGCGGCTGCTGTTCGACGAGGCCGACCTCGCGCTCGTCAATCCCAACGCCAAACATCCGTTCGATCCGCTCGAATGGCAGGAACGCTGGCTGAACGAAGCCGATGACGAGTCGTTCTACCTCGTCGATCCGGACGGCCGCGAGGTTGGCTTCTTTGCGCTGCGGGTCGGCGTCGGCCCGGAGATCCGCCACCTGACCTATGTCTTCGTCGCAGAAGAGGCGCGGGGCGGCGCGGGCGCGCAGCTTGCCGGGCTGGCCGAAGACGCGGCACGTGGCCTCGGCGCGCGGGCGATCTCGCTGAAGGTGGAGATCGACAACGAACCGGCCTACGCGCTCTATGTCAGCGCGGGCTACGAAGAGCTGTCCCGCAGCGGCGACATGGCGACGATGCAGCTTGAGCTCGATCCCGCGGATGCGCCGCCCGAACCGGAGCCGGAACTTCCGGTCCTCCTCCAGCAGCCGCCGCCGGACTGAGGGTCAGTCCTCCTGCCCGTCGGGCAGGGCGAGTATGTCCACCGGGCCGATCCTGCGGTTGCCCGCTTCGTCGTCACTGAGCACTCTAAAACTGCCGTAGACGTGGCTGACCTTGCCGTCGTCGCGGGTCCGCGCGTAGCCGCGCCCCTCGCAATAGAGCTCACTGCCGCCCTCGCGGAGGATCCGCGCGCGATAGGCGTAAGGCTCCGCGTCGGAGAGGCAGCGGCTCAGCATCTCGCCCACCATCTCCCGCTCATCGGGGTGGATGATGTCGAGGCCGCTCTGAACGCTCGGCACATGGGTGTCCGGATCGTAGCCGAGGATGCGGTGCAAGCCGGCCGACCAGTAAGGCTGATCGTTGGCGACGTCGTAGGAATAGAAGCCGACCTCGAATTCGTCTTGCACCTGCTCGAGGTTGGCGATCAGCATGCGGTTCCCGATCTTCTCGGCCATGTCGTAGAACACGCCGACGATATAGGCGGGCTCACCCCGGGAATCGCGCACGAGGCTGGCGGACGTGGCGACCGGTCGGATCAGCCCGCTCTTCGCGACAAGGCTCGCCTCGAAGGAGAAGGGCTTGCCGGTGCGCAGGCAATCTTCGAACGCCGACTGCACCATCGGCCGGTCGGCGTCGGTGTAGAAGCCGATCGCTTCTTCGACGTCCGGTTCGCCGTCGTGGTAGTCGAGGCCGTGCAACTCGAAGACCTTGCGGGACCACGTCAGCTTGCCGGTACGGATGTTGTAGCGCCAGTTCCCGATGCCGGAGACGACGTGCACCATCTCCGACATCGTCTCGAAGGGCTGCATGTCGAACTCCACGACGGAGATCATCTGCCCGATGAGCTGGCCGAGACTGTCCGCGAAGGGCGTGAAGTTGATCGTGTAGATGCTGTCCTCGCTGTCGACGGTGATCGACCGGGGGGTGCGCATGGTGAAGACTTCGCTGGCAATCCGGCTGATCGCCGGGAAGTCGCCGGGCAGCGAGCATTGCGACAGGTGAAAGCCGGCGCTGGGCAGGCGTCCGATATCGAACAGTTGCAGCGCACGGTCCGAGGCGCGCCGGATCATCAGGGCCTGGTCGACAACGAGCATGACGTAAGGCGAGCCCGACAGGATCGCCGACAGCTCCGTCGAGACACGCTGCAGCTCCGCCGTGTTGACCTGCATCTCCTCGTTGACGGTAATCAGCTCCTCGTTGGTCGCCTGCAGTTCCTCGTTCGAGGTCTCGAGCTCCTCGTTGGTGGCCTGAAGCTCCTCGTTGGTGGACTGCATCTCCTCGTTGACCGACTGGAGCTCCTCGTTGGAGGTCTGGAGCTCCTCCACCGTCTGCTGGAGCGCCTCGCGGGTCGACTGCATCTCGGACTCGATGCGGGCGACGTAGGCGATCCGCTCATCCGCGGAGAGCTGGTCGAGGTCGGTGCGGACGTTCACCTCGTGCCGGGTCAGAATCGCGAACAGGCAGTAATCCTCGCCGCCGTTGGGGCGGTAGATCGGGTAGCACTGAAGCTGTGCGCGGTTCGCGCCCGGCGTGTCGAACTCGTGCCAGCGGCCCGAGCGCATCTCGCGCGTCTTGGTGGCGATGGCCATGAGGCTGGTCGCCTCGTCCCGGAATTCGGAGACGAGAAGCCGGGTGTTGAGGGACAATGCGCTCTGCTCCGTCACGCGGACGAAGGGGCTTATGTCGCCGAACACCCGGACGATGTCGCCGCCCCTCGTGACGAGGAAGCCATTCGGCGCGACGGAGCGCGCGAGCGCTTCGAACATCGGGTCGTTGGGCTGGTTGGCGATCGCATCGCGGGAGCGGGTCTCGGCCCGCGACGGCGTGCCGAGCGGCTGGCTGCTGCTGGACAGGCCTGAGTAATTGAGACGCCGCCCGCCGCTGCGTTTGGCGAAAATCTTGTCCGAGCCGGAGCGGCTTTCGAACCAGGTGTCCATGCTGCCGACGCTTTCGGCCGTGCCGAGGAACAGCAGACCGTTCTGGCCGAGCGCATAGAGGATACGGCTCAACACGCGCTCCTGAAGCGCCGTGTTGAAGTAGATCAGCAGGTTGCGAAGGCTGACGAGGTCGACCTTGATGAACGGCGGGTCGTGGAAAATGTTGTGCTTGCTGAACAGCGTGACCGAGCGCAGCTCGTTCGTGACCGTGATGTCGGCGGCGCTGATGGAGAAATACTTGTCGAGGTATTCGCGGGGGATGTCCTGCGCGGCGGTGATCGGGTAGACGCCGCGCCGCGCCACTTCCAGCGCGCGTTCGTCGATGTCGGTTGCGAAGACCTGAAGGCGGCTCTTCTGCAGGAACTCCGGTCCGCCGAGCGCCTCGGCCACGAGGATCGCGATGGAGTAGGCCTCTTCCCCCGTCGCGCAGCCTGCCACCCAGACCCGAAGCTGGTGACTGTCCTGGGATTCGATCAGCGTCGCGATCTCTGCCTTCAGCTGCTGGAACTGCTCGGAGTCGCGAAAGAAGCGGGTGACCGAGATCAGCAGGTCGCGGTAGAGCGCGTCGAGCTCCTCTTCCGAGGCGCGGCAATATTCGACGTAATCTTCGTAGACCTCGATGCCGAGCGCCGTCATCCGCCGCGCGATGCGGCGATTGATCGTGTTTTCCTTGTATTCGCGGAAATCGACGCGGGTCCGGGCATAGAGGATCTGGAGCAGGTCAGAGATCCGGCTCGGCTGTTCGTTCAGCCGGCGCAGCGCTTCGAAGTCGCGCGGATCGGCAAGAATTTTCTCGAGGTGCTCGCCGATCTGTTCCGGCGTCAGGGTGAGATCGACGCAGCCCGTCTCGATCGCGGAGGCGGGCATCCCGTTGTATTTCGCGCTGCCCGGATCCTGCGCGATGGTGATGCCGCCGGCCTCGCGGATCGACTGGACGCCGTAGCTGCCGTCGCTTCCGGTGCCCGACAGCACGACGCCGACGCAGTTCTCGCCGCAGTCGGAGGCGAGGCTCTTGAACAGGCGGTCGGCGGATGGTTTCGGCGTCGCGGGGTGGCCGCTCGGGTTGCGCAGGCGCAGCCGACCGTTCTCGAGCGTGACGTCGGTGTTCGGCGGCGTGACGTAGATGGTATCCGGGGCCGGATCGGTGTCGTCACTGAGTTCGACCCCCGGCAGCCGCGTCTCGTGAGAGATGAGCGTGGTCAGCAGGCTCTTGTGAGTCGGGGACATGTGCTGCGCGATCACATAGACCGCGTGCGCTTCCCTCGGCAGGTTCTGCACCAGCAATGATGCGGCTTCGAGTCCCCCGGCAGATGCCGCAATCCCGACGAAACGCAATTCGTGAGGGGGGCTCGCGCGCTCCTCACCGTCGTTCTGACTGCCCGTAACCTCAGCCATCGTTACCGTTTCAACTCCCCCGATCTTGCACGGTAAAGTAGAGTGTCCGGCCATTATGGTGAAGCAGTTTTCTCGATTGCTGTACTCCGCAAGGCAAAGCGACGAGGTGTGAAGACCACAGTCGCGCCGTTAACCTTTTCTCAACTATTTTCGGGCGAGATTCAGGGCGAGCTCTAGAGGTATCCGGATGTCACAGCCGGCGGACAGCCGCAGCGAACCGACGATTCCGAGCGTGTCGATCACGTTCCGTCCTGTCGCGGACGATTTTCACCTGCAGTCCCTCAACGTCGTGGACGGGGATGCGCGGATTGCCGTGTCGTTCAACGACGCGCGTCCGCTCGGGACCACCCTGAAGGACCGCGCCGCGCGAGAGGTCCGACAGTTTCTCGATCGCGCGGGCGAGGAACGCGGCATGTGGAGCTTTCCGGACGAGCGGATCGTTCTGCGCGATCTGCTCTTGGCGGAGCCGCGTCTGATCGTGTCGCACCGTCCGACGCTCGGCCGGGTTCATGTGCTGCGATTCAATCGCTTCTACGGGCAGGTCATGGGGCTGTTCGACGCTTCGGTGAGGATCGCCAACCCCCTGCGCAGCCAGCTCGAGGATCTCGCTTTCCGGACTGTCGAGGGGGCGATGCTGCCACTCTTCAACCTGTCAGAATTTCTCGAGACCAACCGTTTGAGCGGTGAAGAGCTCGACCGGATCCAGGTGTCGCGAATGGTCGAACTGCTCGACCAGCTTCGCGAGAAGATCGGGCAGCTTCAGCTGCACTACCTGATCCTGTCCCGGACCGTCTCGAAGGGGACGCCGGACTCGGCCTCCCGTCTCAGCACGGACCTGATGGAGCTGATCGACGGCGAAGACGTCCTGCTGGCGGAGAACGACGACACCGCGATACCGCCATTCCTCTGGTGAGGCGACCGGGCGCGATTACGCACGGTGTCCGACGATCGCGCTAGAGCCGCAGCCCGCTTTCGGCGTCGAAGACGTGGGCTTCGGCGGCGGGATAATCCAGCGCGATGCGTGAGCCGGGCGTGATGCCGCGTGCCGTCGCGGGTTCGGTCCGCACGGCCCAGATGTCGCCGGGCGCCCTGCAGAACACCGTCGCGTCGCTTCCGGTCCGTTCGGTCGATTCCACTTCGTAGAACATTCCGGCATCACCGGTGGCGATGCGGAAATGTTCGGGCCGCAGGCCGAGCCGGATCGAATGTCCCCGCTCCGGTTCTCGCGCGAATCGGTAACCGGACAGGTCGACGGCGTGACCGTCCTGCATCCGCGCCACGGGGCCGCCGCTCTCGCCGGCCTCGATCCGTGCCTCGGCGAGGTTCATGGCCGGTGCGCCGATGAACTTCGCCACGAAGAGGTTCGCCGGATTCTCGTAGACCTCGTCGGGCGTGCCGAACTGCTGGATCACTCCGCCGTTCATCACCGCGATCTTGGTCGCCATCGTCATCGCCTCGATCTGGTCGTGGGTGACGTAGACCATGGTCGAGCGAAGCTCGTCGTGCAGGCGCTTGATCTCGATCCGCATCTCGGTGCGCAGCTGCGCGTCGAGGTTGGAGAGCGGCTCGTCGAAGAGGAACAGCTCGACCTGCTTCACGAGTGCCCGGCCGATGGCGACACGCTGACGCTGGCCGCCGGACAATTGCCCGGGTTTGCGGTTCATCAGCGGTTCGATCTGCAACAGCTTCGCCGCCCAGTCGACACGCTTCTTCATCTCGTCCTTCGGCAGCCGCCGCGCGGCGAGGCCGAACTCGAGGTTCCCGCGCACCGTGAGCGTGGGGTAGAGCGCGTAGGACTGGAACACCATCGCCAGACCCCGGTCCTTCGGGTCGAGGTCGGTGATGTCGCGGCCGCCGACGTGGATCGAGCCGGCGGTGACGCTCTCCAGCCCGGCCAGCATGTTCAGCAGCGTGGTCTTGCCACAGCCCGACGGTCCGAGCAGCACGAGGAAGTCGCCGTCGTCGACCTGAAGGCTCAGGTCGCGCATCACGGTCAACCCGCCGTATTTCTTGAGGATCCTGCGAAATTCGACTTGGGGCATGGGTCTGTCCTCTTCCTGTCGGGCGTCAGCGGAAATCGACGCCGGCGTCGCGTCCGGCGGCTTTCACGCGGTCGCGGGCGATGGCGTAGTCGTCGTGGTCGAGATGTTCGAGCATCAGCGGCACGTCCTGCGGCAGGGCATCGAGCCCGCGCAGGAACGCGGCGTAGTCGAGCGCTCCGTCGCCGATCATGCATTCGTCGAGATGCAGCGCGGCCTGGTGGTGCAGCGTGATGTCCTTGGCGTGGCAGCTCACGATGTGCGGGCCGAGCCGTACGAAACAGTCGTTCAGGAAAGCGCCGCTGTTCCAGTAGCGACGGGGCGTCATGATCAGGTTCACCGGGTCGAGGTGAACGGCAAAGGCGGGCCGGTCGATGGCGGCGATCAGCTCGAGGTAGCTGTCGACGCTGTCGGGCAGCGCATACTGCATCATCTCCAGCGCGAACTTCGCGCGCTTCGGCTGCACGGCGTCGATGATCTCTCGCACCGTCTCGACGCAGGCATCGAAGCCGCGTTGTTCGAGGTTGTCCGGGTGGGGGGCATAGTCGCTGTCAGGGGCGAATGTGCCGATGTAGCTGACGGCACAGCCCGCGCCCACTTCGTCCGCGATGACGAGGCACTCCTTCGCGCGGGCGAGGTGAGCGGCGCGGCGGTCGTCCTCGATCGCGGTGAGGTTCCGCCAGATGCCGATTTCCGCGATCGTGACGTCGGCCTCCGCGAAGGCCGTCTCGATCGCGCGCAGGCGGTCGGTGTCGGCCAGGTCTACTGGCGGGCAGTAGGCCGCAGCATAACCGAATGCGCGGTGCGCCGCGGCGAACCGCGCAGGGTCGTCGTCCGGTGCGACCGGCAGGCCATGACCGCCGAGACGGATCATGGCGTCTTGTCCTTGTCCCACTCGAGCAACTCGAGGATCGCGCCCATTGCAGGCTTGCCGTTGAAGTAGGCGTAGCGCCCGCCGCCGCCGTCGAACTCGCCCGACTGGATCAGGGGGAGTCCCTTCTCTTCCATGTGGGCGGCGCGGCGCTGCATGTCGCGGGTGCGGATGCCGAGGTGGTGAAAGCAGGGGCCGTTGGCCTCAAGCTCATCGCGCCACGTGCTCGGCTCCGGTCCCGGCTCGAGGAATTCGAGGTCGATATTGCCGAAGCGGAAGAGGGCGAGCCGGTAGGTGAACCGGCCCGGCCCGCCCTCGTAGATGTCGGTCTCCGGGTTGGAGGTCGCGGTCTTGCCGACATGCACCGGCTCCTTTCCCGTCAAATCGCCGAACCAGGCGATCGAGCGGTCGAGGTCGTCGGTGACGAAGCAGACTTGCAGCACTTCGTCGAAGTCGAGCATGCGGTCATCCATCCCGGAGGGTCCTTTCAGCCTTGATTGCGATCAGTAGAAGATCGCGTCGTATTCATCCTGGAGGTCGGCCACGACGTCTTCGGTCGTCATGTCCGGGTTGCTCCAGAAGTCGAACATCACCGCCCAGATGGCCTGGTGCCAGTCGCTGTCGGAGATGTTGAACGGGTTCTGCACCGCACCGCCATCGACGGCGAGCAGGTCCTGAACCACGATGTTGCACTCGTCGAGCAGGTCGGCCGGCGCATCGGTCCGCGCTGGCGTGGCGCCCTTGTTCGCCGCGAAGGCACCGGAGATCTCGGGCGACAGCGTCGTCGCCGCGAAGGTCAGTTCCGCCTCGGTCGTCGCCTCGTCCTGCCCGCCGAGAAGCCCGAAAGCGTCGGACGTGACAGGCACCGCCAGAGCGCCGGGGATCGGGATGCAGCCGAAGTCGACACCCGGTTCCTTGCCGGCGGCCTTCCACTCGCCCTTCATCCAGTCACCCATGATGTGCAGCAGGGCGTCGCCGTTGATGACCTGGTTGGTGGTCTCGTTCCACGGGCGGTTCTGGGTTTCGGGACCAGCGTATTCGGACATCTTGCGCACGGCGGCCACGACGTCCGCGAACTCCTCCGTCTCGAACGCGGTGATGTCGGGCTCCGCGCCGTAGATGCGGTTGTAGATGTCGGGCCCTGCCATCGCGGCGGTCAGCGCGTGGGTCAGGTAGCCGACCTGGAAGGCCTGGCTGCCGACGGCAGCGGGGATGAAGCCAGCCTCCTCGACCTTGTCGAAGTCGGCGAACATCTCGTCCACGGAGGTCCAGGACGCTGGATCGACGCCGGCTTCCTCAGCGACGTCCATGTTCCAGTAGACCATGCCGTCGATGTGCAGTGCGACGGGCACTTTGACGAACTTGCCGTCCACCATGCTGAGTTCTCGCACGATGGGAGCGAGGTTCTCGGCGATGCCTTCGCTCTCGTAGAGATCGGTCAGGTCGAGCGACAGGTCCCGCGCCGCCAAGTCGCGATAGACGCCGGGGTTGCTCTCGACGAAGGCGTTGGGCGGGTTGCCGCCCGTGACCATGTTCACGAGGCTGACGTTGACGCCGGAGTTGTGCGGGATCGCCATGTCCTTCCAGGCGATGCCCTGCTCTGCGAGGGCGTCCCGCAGGACCTGAAGGGCCGAGACCTCGGCCGGCGTGGACCAGCCGTGATAGATGACAAGCTCGTCGTCCTGCGCGGCGGCGCCGCTGGCGAGAGCCACGGCGAGACCGGCCGCGACGGTGTTTCTCAGGTGTTTCATTCTGTCCTCCCTTTGGCGGCGGGGCCGCCGTTTCTCCGGCCGCGTCGGCCGGTCTTTTGTCTCCCTGCGGAGCGTCGGCGCCATCACCCCTTGATCGCGCCGGCGGTGATGCCCTGGACGAAGAAACGGCCGAGCAGGAAGTAGATGACGAGAGGCGGGATCGCGGTCAGAAGCGCCGCGGCCATGTTCTCGTTGTAGAGGGTCTCGCCCGTGGTGGTGATGACCACGTTGGCGAGGATGACGGTCATCGGCTGCGTGCCGAGCCCGCCGAAGGTCAGCCCGATCAGGAAGTCGTTCCAGATGTTGGTGATCATCAGGATCAGCACGACGATCAGGATATTGCCCGACATGGGCACGATGATGCGGAAGAAGATCTGCCAGAAGCGGCCGGAATCCATCACCGCCGCCTGCATGATCTCGCGCGGGATATCCTTGTAGTAGTTCCGGAAGATCAGCGTCAGCAGCGGCAGAGACGTGATCGCGTGGACCACTGCGATGCCCCAGACAGTGCCGTAGATGCCGAACATCCCCGTCAGGATGATGAGCGGGATCATCACGATCTGGAACGGGATGAAGGCGCACATGAAGAGCAGGAACAGGAACGGCCCCGCCCACCGGACATTCCACAGTGCCAGCGCGTAGCCCGTCACGCTGGAAAGCACGATGGATAGCACCAGCGACGGAAACAGGATGGCGAGCGAGTTGACGAAGCCGACCTTCAGCCCGTCGCAGGTGATGCCCGAGCAGGCGCTGTTCCACGCCGTGATCCAGGGCTCGATCGTCCATTCCGTCGGCAACGAGAAGATGTCGCCCAGCCGGATTTGATCGAGCGTTTTGAACGACGTCACGAGAATCACATAGAGCGGCAGGCAGAAGAAGGCCGCGCAGAAGGTGAGGAACGCGATCACCGCGATCGACCGGCCCCGGATGCGGCGTTCCTTCCGGAGAGGCACCTCGGCCAGGTATTCATCCTCGAGCTGGCCACCCGCGGCGGCGGCGTTCACGTTCATGGTCATGTCACGGACTCCTCGGCGCGGCGGCGGCGACGGGCGGCGAAGATCACCATCGGCAGGAAGAAGGCGAGCGTGATGAGCAGCATGATCGTGGCCGCTGCGCTGGCGTAGCCGAGGTTCGATTTCTGCCAGTAGGCGTTGATCGTGAAGTAGGCCGGGACGAAGGTGGACTGCCCGGGCCCGCCGTTCGTCATCGCGACGACGATGTCGTAGGCCTTCACCACGCCGAGCGACATCAGGATCGCGCAGGTCAGGAAGGTGAACTTCATCATCGGGATGACGATGCGCGTATAGAACTGCCAGACGCCGATCCCGTCGAGCCGCGCGGCCTTCCAGATCTCGTCATTGATCGATTTCAGTCCCGCCAGCATCAGCGCCATGTAGAAGCCCGCGCCCTGCCAGACGGAGGCGAGGATGATGCCGTACATCGCCGTCTCCGACCGGGCGAGCCAATCGAGCCGCACCCACGTCAGCCCCCAGTCGTGCAACGCCGCCTGCATCCCGAGCTGCGGGTCGAACAGCCAGCGCCATGCGACGCCGGTCACGATCAGCGAGATCGCCAGCGGATAGAGGAAAACCGTTCGGAAGAAGCCCTGTCCGCGCCGTTCCCGGTCGATCAGGCAGGCGAGGATGAAGCCGAAGCCGATCGCCAGCGTCGAGCCGAGTCCGAGGATCACGAGGTTCTTCAGCGAGGTGATGAAGGCGTCGTCGCCGAAGAGCCTGCCGTACTGGCGGAACAGGTTCTCCGTGTCGATCGCGTATTCGGGGAAGCGGCGGCTGCGCGTGAAGGACAGGTAAACCGTCCACAAGATCGAGCCGATGAAGGCGACGAATGTGATCGCGACCGCGGGGGCGAGTGCCACCTGCGGCATCAGCGTGCTGTGCCGTAACCTCATTGGGTCCTCCCGACTGCCACCCGACACGGCACCTCCTCGTGCTGTCGGGCTGCATTACCGGTAATGCAATCCGATTCTTCCCATTTGGTCAATCAAAATTCATATATAGTTTTTCACCGGCGCTTCTGTATTCTTGCCGGCAAGCGCTACATGCGCTCAGGAGCGCCTTGCGAACGGAGGTCCGGGCACTTGGACGGGGAGGAGACAAAGCGGCGACCCGGTCCTGCCGGGGCGGGCGGGCCGATCCGGCTGTCCGACATCGCCGCGCGCACGGGCTTTTCCAAGAACACGGTGTCGCTCGCCATGCGGGGCAATCCGCGCATCCCGGAGAAGACGCGCGACTATATCCGGGGCGTGGCCGAGGACATGGACTACGTGCCCAACCATGTGGCACGGGCGCTCACCAGCCGCCGGACCCGGACCATCGGAGTCGTTCTGTCGGACATCTCGAACCCGGTGCTGACCGAGACCTCGAAGGTGATCGAGTCGCAATTGCGCGCGAAGGGCTATTCGATGCTCTTCGCCTCCTCCAGCGACAGCGTCGCGGCAGAGGTCGAGGCGATCCGCATGTTCCGCACGCGGCAGCTCGACGGAGCGCTCGTCTACCCGACCCGGCCGCAGCGGAACTGGCCCCATGCCGAGGAAATGCGCCGCGCCGGGTTTCCGATCGTGCTCGTCACACCGGGGGGGGAGGGGGGCGCCGACCTCGTCGCGGCGGACGAGTTCGCCGGCGCCCGGATGGCCGCGATCCATCTGGTCGAGGAGGGCTACCGTCGCATCGGCGTGGTCGACGGTGACGGGCAAGACGGCAATGCCGACAAGCTGAACGGCGTGCGCGCCGGGCTCCGTGACGCGGGTCTGTCGTTCGACGAAGCGCTGCGCGCCACCCCGGAGACCCACAGCCCCGCCGGCGGCTTCTCGGCGATGGAGCGGCTGATGACAGGGCCAGAGCGGCCCGACGCCGTGTTCCTCGCCAGCGATTACCTCGCCATCGGGGCGCAGCACTGGTGCCATCTCAACGGGCTGCGCATTCCCTCCGACGTCGCGCTCGTCGGGTTCGACAATATCGCGCTGTCGGAGTTCATGCCGACCCCGCTCACCAGCGTGGACTTCGACATCGGCCATATCGCGGAACTCGCCATCGGGCGGCTCATGACCCTGATCGACGCGCCTGGCCTCAAGCCGCCGCCGACCGTGACACTCGTGGCGCCACGGCTGATCGTTCGCGACAGCAGCCGCCGCCAACGCTCAATGAACTGAAAATCACCCAAAAGGAGAATTCCATGACCATCAGGATGAAACAGGTCGCCCACGTCTGCATCTTCGCGCGCGACGTCGAAGAGACCCGCCGCTTCTACGAGGATACGCTCGGCATGAAGACGGTCTTCAACTTCACCCGCGAGGGCCGGATCTTCGGCTTCTACCTCGACGCGGGCAACCGCACCTTCATCGAGGTGTTCGAGAACACCTCGGCCACCTACGACGGCAAGAACCAGATCAACCACATCTGTCTCGAGGTCGAGGACCTGCAGGAAGCGGTGGCCCACATCCGCGCGGCAGGGACGGAGCCGACCGAGGCCCGCAAGGCCTGCGACGAGACCTGGCAGGCCTGGATCGATGACCCGAACGGCGTGAAGATCGAGCTGTTCCAGTACACCGACGCCAGTGCCCAGTTCGCCGGTGGCGATCGCGAAGCCGATTGGTAGAGGTGTCCGCCTCAGCCTGCCAGCGCGGCGGAGAGGGCCTCCGCCGCGCCGATGACCGCATCGCGCAGCAGCGCGATGCGCTCCTCCGGCTGGCCCGCGAGGAAGGGGATGCTGATGACACCGGCAAGCGCGCCGTCCCGGTCGCGGACCGGCGCGGCGACCGCGTTGATCGACGCGGAATGTTCGCCCCGGTCCACGGCCCACCCCTGCTTCTGGATGCGGTCGAGCTCGGCATCGATGTCGGCGCGGTCGGTCAGGGTCACGTCGGTGAAGCGGTGAAGATCGGGCACGCCGATCCACGTCTCGCGCTCCGCCGGCCTCATGTTCGCCAGCAACAGTTTGCCCGCCGCGCCCACGTGGATCGGAATGCGCTGGCCCGGCGTGACCGTCAGCGCATATTGCCGCCGACCCTGCGCCGTGGCGAGCACGAGCACGCCCTGCGCGTCCACGACCGAGAGCTTCACCCCTTCGCCGGTCGTCTCCGCCAACCGGTCGAGGACGGGCTGCGCGCGCCCGACGAGTGCCTCGCTCCGCGTGTCCGCCACGCGGGAGGCGAGGACCAGCAACTGCGTGCCGAGCGTGTAGCGCCCCTTGTCGTCGCGGCTGACCATGCCGTGCCGGGTCAGGGTGTTCAGAATCCGGTAGATCGTCGTGCGCGGCTGACGCAGCGCTTCGGTCAGCGCCGTGATCGACAGCCCTTCCTCGCGCTTCTCCAGTTCCCCGAAGATTTCCATCATCCGGTCGATGACGGGGACGGAGTATTTCTCGTTCGGCTCGACCGCCTGATCTCGCATGTGTCGTGTCCTTCTTGCGCGTCGACACGCGCTATAGTGCATCGTGCGATCGAGACCAATCCAGATTTGAACTACCTGTCACGGATCAATCCATGAAAATCACCGGCCTCAAGACCTTCGTCGCGAACGTCTCGCGCACCAACTTCGTCTTCGTGAAGCTCTACACGGACGAGGGGATCGATGGCGTGGGGGAGGCCACGCTCGAGTGGAAGACCCAGACCGTCGTCGCCGCGCTGGAAGAGCTCGAGCGGGTGCTCGTCGGGCAGGACCCGTTCCGCACCGACCCGCTGATCGAACAGCTCCACCGCGACAGCTACTGGCGCACCGGTGCCGTGTTCCGCACCGCACTCGGTGCGATCGACGCGGCGCTGCTCGACATCAAGGGCAAGGCGCTGGGCGTGCCGGTGTTCGAGTTGCTGGGCGGCAAGTTCCGGGATCGCGTGACCTGTTATGCCAACCACTGGTTCTTCGGCGCGGTCGAGCCCGAGGATTACGCCGCCCGTGCCAAGGACGCCGTCGCGATGGGCTACACCGCGCTCAAGTGGGACCCGTTCGAAACGGCGGACATGGAGATGTCGCTCGCCGCCCGCAGCCGTACGGTCGACATCGTCGCCGCCGTCCGCGACGCCGTGGGGCCGGGCATCGACCTGATGCTCGACGTGCACGGGCGGCTCAACGTGCCGACCGCCATCGCCATGTGCCGCGCGCTCGAACCTTACGACCTGCGCTGGATCGAGGAGCCGACACCGCCTGAATCAATCGACGCGCTGGTCGAGGTGCGCCGCAACAGCCGGGTTCCGATCGCCGCGGGCGAGCGACTGTTCGAGCCGCAGCGCGTGATCGAGGCGCTGGCGAAAGGAGCGGTCGACGTGCTTCAACCCGATGTCAGCCACGCCGGCGGACTGTCGGAGGTGAAGCGCATGGCCCATATCGCGCACGCCCACCTCATCCCGCTTGCGCCGCACAACCCGGTCGGGCCAGTGATGAACGCGATGACCCTTCACACCGCCGTTGCCATTCCCAACATGTCGATCTTCGAGACGGTTTCGGTCGATGTGCCGTGGCGCAAGGAACTGGTGCGCGAGACGCTGGTCTTCGAGCAGGGCGATCTGCTCGCCCCGACCGCGCCCGGCCTCGGGGTCGAGCTGATCGAGGAGGCCTGCGCCCGCTTTCCGTACGAACCCTACGACGTGCCCTTCTACGACGGCTCGCTGAACACTGCCGGCATCGCGACCGGGGCGAAGGTCATGGGCGACTAGCGCAGGCCGACCTTCCGGTAGATCGCCTCGAGCGCGGCCATGTTGGCGAAGGCGTCCGCGCCGCCGGTCAGCGGGCGCTGGCCGGTGCGGACCGCCTCGACGAAGGCGGCAAGCTGATAGTCGTAAGTCGTGCCGCCGGCGACGGTGTACTGCCGCACCGGTGCACCCGCGATCTCTTCGCGCAGGAAGTGCCCGTTGTGCGGCAGGCAGGGATTGTCGAGCGTGAGGGTGCCATTCTCCCCCATGATCGTCAGGGTTGCGCGGAACGGCGGGTCAATCAGGTCGGCGGTCATCCGGGCGGGGACGCCGTCGAAGTCGAGCTCCGCCTCGATCCGCCGATCCATGCCGAGCTCTGTTAGTTCCGCGGTGGCCTGCCGTACCTCGGGCTCCGCGCCGAGGGCGCAGCGCAGCCAGTGCAGCGGGTAGCAGCCGAGATCCATCATGCAGCCGCCGCCCATTGCCGGGTCGAACCGGATGTTCGCCGGGTTCCACGGCACGTCGACGTGAAACCGCGCCTCCGCCCCGGTGATCTTGCCGAGGTCGGGCAGGCGGGACAGCAGGTGCAGGAACGCCGGGTGATAGCGGTCGTGGAAGGCTTCCATCAGGATCAGGCCTGCGGCTTTGGCGGTATCGACCATCTGCCGCGCCTCGGCCTCTGTCATGCCGATCGGCTTTTCCACCAGCACGGGCTTGCCTGCTTTGAACGCCTTCAGCGTCCAGTCGAAGTGCAGGGCCGGGGGCAGGGCGATGTAGATCGCGTCCACGCCGTCGTCTTCCAGCAGCGCCTCGTAGCTGTCGTGCGCGGTGGCGATGCCGTGCTCCGCCGCGTAGTCGGCCGCTGCGCCGGGCCGGCGGGCGGCGACTGCGGCGAGGGTCGCCGCGTCGCTTCGGGCGCAGGGCTGCACGATCGAGCGGCCGGCAATGTTCGCCGCGCCCAGAAGGCCGATCCGGAGCATGTGATATCCTTTCAGTCGAAGAAGCCTGAATCTTCTGGCGAGAGCCTCTCCCGGACCGCGTCCTCCCGGAACGTCACGCCGAGGCCGGGGCGGTCGGGGACGGGCACCATGCCAGCCTCGATCGCGGGCACGCCTTCGACGAGGTCGGCCCACCATGCGGGCTCTGCCACGGGATATTCGAAGGCGATGAAATTCTGCGGCAGCGTCGCGCAGACCTGGACCAAAGCGGCGCGGCCGATCAGGCCGTTCGCGGTGCCGTGCGGCGCGATCAGGATGCCGTGCAGGTCGGCGTATTCGGCGATCCACTTCAGCTCTGCCAGCCCGCCGACGTCGGCGGGGTCGGGCCCGATCACGTGGACCGCGTTGCCGCCGACGATCTCCTTGAAATTCTGGCGAAGGTATATCTGCTCTCCGGTGTGGATCGGCACGGGCGACATGCGGGTGAGCTCGCGCCAACTCTGCGCGTCGACCCAGGGGGTGTAGTCGCCCGACAGCAGGTCCTCCGCCCACAACAGGCCGAACGGTTCGAGCTGCCGGACAAGGCGCATCGCGTCGGGCAGCATCCATCCCGGCCCGCAGTCGAGCGCGAGCCCGACCCGGCCCGCCGCGACCTCGGTCATGGCGGCGACGCAGGCGACCATGTGGTCAAGGCCCTTCTGGGTGATCGGCCCCCGGTCGAGCGCGCCGTGGAACGGGCCCGCGCCAAGCTCGCCGTAGGTGAAGCCGCTCACTGCGCGCTTCATCTCGGCGTGGAACCCGACCGGTTGCTTGACGATGGTGAAGCCCTCGGGCGCCGCGATCATGCGCTCCATGTCCTCGGCGTAATGCTCCGGCTCGGATCCGCCGAGGGGCTGGCGGACTGCGCCGTTGTAGGCTCGCACCGAGTCGCGGACCTTGCCTCCGAGCAGGCGGTGCACGGGCAGCCCGGCGGCCTGTCCGGCGATGTCCCAGAGCGCTATCTCGATCGCGCTGACGGCCGCGCCCCACGGTTTGAACCCGCCACGCTGCCGAATCCGGCGCATCGTCCGTTCCACCAGCGTCGGGTCCTCGCCGAGCAGCGCCTCGCGCAGGGCGAGCACGTGGGGCTTCAGGTAGGGCTTGTGAAACTCGGCCTCGCCGTGGCCAGAAATCCCTTCGTCCGTGACGATACGCACGATCGGCGACCGGCCGATGATGGCGCAGCGCACGTCAATGATCTTCATCCGGCCGTCCTCCCTCGCTGCGACGCGGCGGGTGACAGGCTTGACAACACCGTCTCCGATCCGCTCTCTATCCAACTGTGAACTTTATTTGTTCAAATGGCAATTACCGCGAGGGGCGGGGTTGCCGAAAACCGGCGGGCCAGCCTGCCGACCTGGGAGGAGACCAGACAATGTCCCAAGCCAAACGCATCGCGCTGTTGACCGGCGCGTCCGTCCTGTCCGTCGCGGCGATGTCCGCGCAGGCGGACGAAGTCACGTGGTGGACACCGAACTTCAACGAGGAGCGGGCGCGCGAGCTCGTCGCGCAGTTCGAGGAGGAGCACCCCGAGATTACCGTGAACCTCGAGATTACGGTCACCAACGGGCTGCCGGAACGTATCCTGACCACGCTGCGCTCGGGCTCCGCGCCGGACCTGATCGACGTGCAGCACCCGTGGGTGAACGGCTACGCGCAGAATGACCTCGTGATGCCGCTCGACGACGTGCTGACCGACGCCGAGGATTACAACGAGGCGGCGATCGACTACGTCACGTGGAACGACCAGCTCTGGGCCGTGCCCTACCGGATCGAGGCGATGGCCGTGATCTTCAACAAGGGCGACTTCGAGGCTGCCGGCCTCGATCCCGAGGCCCCGCCCGAGACGTGGGCCGAGCTTGCCGAAGCCGCGCAGGCGCTCACCGGGGACGGCAAGTTCGGCTTTGCCATCACCGGCGGCGGCGAGGTCGGCAACACGATCTTCCGCTCCGTGCCCTTCGTCTGGATGAACGGCGGCGACCTGATCTCCGAGGACGGCACGGAGGCGATCATCAACAGCCCCGAAGCCGTCGAGGCAGTGAAATACTGGACCGACATGTATGTCGATCTCGGAGTCTCCCCGACTTCCACGCTCGAGAACGACGGCACCGCCAACCGTCGTCTGTTCATTGCCGACACCGTGTCGATGTACCAGTCCGGCCAGTTCGACCTTGCCTCCATCGCCCAGGAAAACCCCGACATCGACATCGGCGTGATGATGCAGCCCCACCCCGAGGGGAAGGACCCGGCGTCGATCCTCGGCGGCTGGTCCTGGGTGATCCCGGCGGATGCCGAGAACCCGGACGAGGCGAAGGTGCTGATCGAGTGGCTGGCCCAGGCCGAGAACATGGGCTTCTACACCGACACCTTCCCGGCGCGTGTCTCTGCGATGGACATGCCGCGCTTCGATGACCCGATGCTCGAGGTCTATGGCGACATGCTGCCCTACGGCCGCCCGCTGCCGAACCATCCGAACTGGGTGCAGATCTCGCAGGCCTACTTCGACGGCATCCAGCGGATCCTGATCGGCGAAATGGACGCCCAGGAGTCGATGGACCTCGCCGCCGAGGACATCCAGGCGCTGCTCGATTGACCTGATGGCCGCGCCGTGCGCTTCGGCGCGCGGCGCGACCCCCTCCACCATTTCCGAACCGACGGGAGCTGCGCCATGCGCCGCCTGCCAACAGGCCTACTCTTCGCGATGCCCGCGCTCGTCGTCATGACGATGCTGATCGCCTACCCGGTGGTCTACACCGGCATCCTGAGCGTGACCGACGCTGACGGCGCCTTCACCGGAGCCGAGAACTTCCGCGATGTTCTCGCGGCACGGGTCACGCCCAAGGCCTTCCAGAACACGCTCTGGTGGGTCGGCGGCTCCATCGTGTTCCAGATCATCCTCGGCACCGCGACGGCGATCCTGCTGAACCAGAAATTCCCCGGGCGTGGCATCGTGCGCTCCATCGCCGTGATCCCGTGGGTCGTTCCGGGCATCGTTGCCGCGACCACGTGGGCGTGGATGTTCCACACCGAGTTCGGGATCATCAACTACATGATGACGTCGAGCGGCGTGGCCGACGCGCCGATCGGCTGGCTGACCAACCGCCACACCGTGATGCCGGCGATGATCGCCATCAACATCTGGAAGCTGTTCCCGTTCGTCGCGATCATGGTGCTTGCCGGTCTCCAGTCCATTCCGAACGATCTCTACGAGGCGGCCCGCGTCGACGGGGCGAGTTTCTGGGACGAGACGTGGCACGTCACGCTGCCGCAGGTGCGTCCGGTTCTGATCGCGGTGACGCTACTGCTGGTGATCTGGGCGCTGAACCACATCACCACGATCTACGCGATCACCAAGGGCGGGCCAGCGAACCTCACGCTCATCACGCCGATCCAGATCTTCAAGCTCGGGTTCGAGCAATTCCAGTTCAACCAGGCCGCGGCGCTGTCGGTGATCTTCTTCACCGTCGCGATGGTGATCGTCGCGCTCTACATCCGGTTCCTGGCGCAGGGCGGGGAGATCGCGAAATGAAACGTCCCGCCATCGGCACCGCCGCGATCTATGCGGGAGCGCTGCTGCTCGTCCTTGTCTGCCTGTTTCCGTTCATGTGGATGCTCGTCAGCTCGCTCAAGGAACTGCGGGAACTCTACACGATCCCGCCGAGCTGGATTCCGAAGAACCCGACGCTTGAGAACTACGCCTCCGTCCTGTGGGAGAGCAATATTCCCCGCTACTTCCTGAACTCGGTGGTGATCTCGGTCGGCTCGACGGTGCTGGCGATCATCCTCGCGGTCTTCGCCTCCTACGGGTTCGCCCGCTTCCGGTTCCGGGGCAAGGCGGCGGCGCAGAGCTTCGTCCTTGTCGGGCAGTTGCTGCCGACAGCGGCGATCATCGTCCCGCTGTTCATCACACTGCGCTGGCTCGACCTCGTGAACACCTACTGGGGGCTGATCCTCGTCTACATGATCATCACCCTGCCGCTCTCGGTCTGGATGCTGACGAGCTATTTCCGCGCCATCCCGCCCGAACTCGAGGAGGCCGCCATCATCGACGGGGCGAGCCGGGTCGGCGTGCTCTTCCGTATCACGTTGCCGCTGTCGCTTCCGGGCCTCGTCGCGGTCGCCGTCTACGCCTTCGTGACGACATGGAACGAGTTCATCTTCGCGCTCTGCTTCGCGACGGACAGCTCGGTGAAGACGCTGCCCATCGGGCTGGCCGAGTTCACCACCGAATTCAACACCGACTGGGGCTCCGTCATGGCGGCCTCGATGATCATGACGGTCCCGGTCGCGCTGCTCTTCCTGTCGATGCAGCGGCTCTTCATCGGCGGTCTGACCGCCGGCGCAACGAAAGGATAGACGACCGTGATCAATGACGTGAACGGCATCCCGCAGATCGGCCTCGGCACTTTCGGACGTACGGGAGACGACGGCCTCGCCGCTCTGCTCGAGGGGATCGAGGCCGGCTACCGCCACATCGACACCGCGCAGAGCTACGACACCGAGCGCAACGTGGGTGAAGCGATCCGCCAGTCCGGCATTCCACACAACGAGTTCTTCATCACGACCAAGATCGTGGACACGAAGCTGCGCCGTGACGATGCGCTGGCGAGCGTGGAGGGCAGCCTCGAGGCACTGGGCGTCGACCGGGTCGACCTGCTGCTGATCCACTGGCCCTCCTTCCACGACGAGGTTCCGATCGAGGAGTATCTCAACGCCGCCGCGGACTGCCGCGAGCGCGGCCAGACCCGGATGATCGGTGTGTCGAACTTCACGATCGACCACCTGAAGCGAACCGAAGCGGTGTTGGGGAAGGGGGTTATCGCGACCAACCAGGTCGAGCTCCACCCCTACCTCCAGTCGCCCAAGCTGACCGGCTACGCCGCCGAGATCGGCCTGCCACTGACCGCGTACCAGCCGCTCGCGCAGGGCAAGGTCGCCGACGATCCGGTTCTGTCCCGTATCGCCGAGGCGCATGGTGTGACCGCCGCCGCGATCTCGCTCGCGTTCCTGATGGCGGAGGGGCACATCGTCATCCCGGCCTCCTCCAACGCGCAGCGCCTGCGCGACAACCTCGCCGCGCAGGACGTGTCGCTGAGCGAGGCGGAAGTCGGCGAGATTCGCGGCCTCGACCGGGCCGAGCGACTGATCCAGCCGCCCAAGTCCCCCGAC
Source organism: Pelagovum pacificum (assembly GCF_016134045.1). NCBI lineage: Bacteria > Pseudomonadati > Pseudomonadota > Alphaproteobacteria > Rhodobacterales > Paracoccaceae > Pelagovum > Pelagovum pacificum. The sequence continues at coordinate 523,918 of NZ_CP065915.1, forward strand.
TGGGACGACAGGTGATCTCATGGGAACGGTAACCATATCAGACGTCCGGAAGTCCTATGGGGGGCTCGAAGTCCTGCACGGTATCGACGTCGCCATCGCCGACGGTGAATTCGTCGTGCTGGTGGGCCCGTCGGGCTGCGGAAAGTCCACGCTCCTTCGGATGATCGCCGGGCTGGAAGAGATCACCTCCGGCGAGATCGGCATCAACGGCCGGGTCGTGAACGACCTGCGTCCGAAGGAGCGGGACATCGCGATGGTGTTCCAGTCCTACGCGCTCTATCCGCACATGACGGTCGCGCAGAACATGGGGTTTTCGCTGAAGCTCGCCCGCGCCGACAAGGCCGAACGCGCGCGGCGTGTCGCTGAAGCCGCGCGTATCCTCGACCTCGAACCGCTGCTCGACCGCAAGCCCGCGCAGCTCTCGGGTGGACAGCGCCAGCGGGTCGCGATGGGCCGCTCCATCGTGCGCGACCCGGCGGTGTTCTTGTTCGATGAGCCGCTGTCCAACCTCGATGCAAAGTTGCGCGTCGCGATGCGCTCCGAGATCAAGGCCCTGCACCAAAGGCTTGGCACCACGACGGTCTACGTCACCCACGACCAGATCGAGGCGATGACCATGGCCGACCGGATCGTCGTCATGCATGACGGCATCGTGGAGCAGGTGGGTACGCCGCTCGAGCTCTACGACACGCCGGCCAACACCTTCGTCGCGGAATTCATCGGCTCGCCTGCCATGAACCTGATCGACGGTCGGATCGAAGGCGGACGTTTCGTGACGCCCGGCGGCGACGTCGTCGAGCTTGCCGGACGTCATGTCGCCGAGGGGCCCGTGCGCCTCGGCGTGCGGCCGGAACATTTCGCCGTCGCCGAGACCGGCATTGCCGTCCGCGTGGTGACGGTGGAGCCGACCGGCTCCGAGACGCTGGTCACGGCCAGGGTGGGCGAGGGCGAGCTCGTCGCCGCCTTCCGCGAACGGATCCAGGCCCGTCCGGGCGAAACGCTTCACCTCCACCCCGATCCCGAACAGCTTCATCTTTTCGACGCGACGTCCGGCGAGCGGCTGAACCCCTGACCATTGAGGACCGACATGACGAGGATCCCGACCGAGATTGCCAAGATCGAAAGGCCCTCCCGCGCCTTGTGCGACCGTCTTGCAGAGATCGGCTCCGCCACCGCGTCGAGCGAGCTGAACCGCGTCTTCGGCATTCGAAGCGTCCACATCGAAGGGCCGCAGGCGCTGGTTCGCGGACGCAAGGCGGTCGCCGGTCCGGCGCTCACGCTGCAGTTCATGCCCAAGCGCGAGGACCTTTTCAAAGGCGGCGAATACGACAATCCGGAACTCCAGCTGCACCGGCACGTGATGTATCCGGCGGAGGCCGGCGACATGATCGTCGTCGATGCCTGCGGTGACATGTCCTCCGGCATCTTCGGAGAGATGATGCTGACCTTCTTCGCCGGCCGGGGCGGTCTCGGCGTCGTCGTAGACGGCTGTATCCGCGACAGCGGCCCCGCGCGGGACATCGACGTCGGGATCTGGGTCAAGGGCACCACGCCGAACTACCACGCGCAGACCTCGATCGTGCCCTGGGCGGTCAACGTGCCCGTCCAGTGCGGGGGCGTTCTGGTGATGCCCGGCGACATCATCGTTGCGGACGACGACGGCGCCATCGTGGTCCCCGCCGGACTTGGTGAGCAGCTCGCCGACGTTGCCGGAGAGCACGCGGAGTGGGAGGAATTCTCGCGTCTGCGCCTGAGCCAAGGGGCTGATCTTGCGAAATACTATCCCCTCACGGACGAGGTTCAGGACGAATACCTCGCCTGGAAGTCCGCGCAGGAGGATGGGTCCGGATCATGAGCGCGCACTACCCGTCGCTGGAGGGTCGCAGCGTCGTCGTCACTGGCGGCGCCACCGGAATCGGCGCGGCCCACGTCGAAGCCTTCGCTGCTCAAGGTGCGCGGGTCGCGTTCCTCGACATCGACCGGGCGGCGGGTACGGCGCTGGAGGCGACAGCATCCGGCAGCACGTTCCTGCCCTGTGATCTCACCGACCTCGAGGCGCTGAAGGCGGCGCTGGAGGCGGCGGCAGACCGCAACGGACCGGTCGAGATCCTCGTCAACAACGCCGCCGACGACACGCGACACGACCTCTCTGCAATCACGCCCGAGTATTTCGACAGTCGTATCGCGGTGAATCTCCGCCATCTCGTCTTCGCCGCCCAGGCGGTTGCCCCGGCCATGCGCGCGGCAGGACGGGGGGCGATCATCAACACCGGCTCGATCTCATGGCGCGGCGGCTTCGGTGGTATGCCGCTCTACATGACCGCCAAGGCGGGGATCGAGGGCCTGACACGCGCGCTGGCCCGAGATCTCGGGCCCGACCGCATCCGGGTCAATTGCATCATCCCCGGCTGGGTGATGACCGAGAAGCAGCTGCGCGAGCGTGTCGACGACGCCGGTCGTCGCATGATCGCAGAGCGCCAGTTCCTGCCCGACCCGGTGCTGCCCGAAGATGTCTCCGCACTCGCGCTCTGGCTGGCCTCGGACGCCGCGAAGGCCTGCACCGCGCAATGTTTCGTCGTCGATGGCGGGTGGATCTAGGGGGGCAGTCCGATGGCCTCCGCCGACCCGGGCAAGCCGACGAGCTGACCGGTCTTTCTAGTGGAGCTTCAGCGTTCTGCGCACTTTCGCGCGCAGCTCCGCCTGGTGGATCGGCTTCTCAAGGATGTCATCGACCATGTCCTGAAACTGCTCGTAGTGGCCGAGCATCGCTATTCGGCCGCTCAGGACGATGATCGGAATCGCCGCCGTGGATGGCGTGTCGCGAAGTGCGCGGACGAGTTCGAAGCCACCGTGTCCCGGCATCGCGATGTCCGTGATGATCAAGTCCGGCGCAACCTGCTTGAGGGTTTCCAGCGCATCGGACGTATTCATGCGGGAGACAACGCGGACCTCGAAAGCATCTTCCAGGATCGACCGTACCAGCTCGCAAGCGATCGGATCGTCATCGATGTGGAGAATTGTATGGGTCATAAATATCCGATTCGCTGGAAGTGTCGCGATTGCGGGGGCAACAGCGAAAACCTTCCAAGTGTAAGTCGTTAAACACATCTAGTGATTTCGTGGCGCAGAACTAGGTTGCGGGCGGGGATTAGTCCACCGCGGAAATCGGGCGCTTTAGGCCTCCGGAAATAGTGCGAGACGTCGTGCGATCGCCTCGGTAACGCGCCTGACACCACTGGCGGAAACATGCGGCGCAACATGCTCCATTGGACCGGTACGTAAATCTCCGCGCAAAGCGTCGTACCGAGCTCGCTAAGCGCCGTATCCCTTTTTCGGCGACAGGTGTGGCCAGCGGGTAGAGTTGGCGATCCCGTCCTCTCAACCCCCTGGAAATCGGCAACCGGAGTCGCGGACAGACGAGCCCGCAGGCCATGCTCCGGAGGCGCCCACTTGTGGTCTCTTAGTAGAACAGAGCCGTCGGAAATTCTCTCAAGGCTCGCTGGTCAGCCCTTCGACACGGACGAGGTCGCCGGACTGCCGCCGAAGATCCGTCCCTAGCCGACATCGATCACCTTGATCATCGCATCGTGCGCCTTGGCGGGCTGGCGGCAGGCGATCGCATCGGCGATCAGCTGGTGGCCGTCGCAGATCTTTCGCAGCTCCTCGGGGTGCGGGTCGGGGGAGGAGCGGCGCAGCAGCGATAGAAGGGCAGCTTCCACAAGCGAGACGACGGACTGGAAGAAGGCGTTGCCGGCCGCGTCGAAGACAGCCCGGTGGAACTCCATGTCCGCGAGCGAGAACTCGGTCTGGTCCTGCGCGCTCCGCATCGCTTCGACACAGGCGGCGAGACGATCGAGATCGGCGGCGGTCGCGTTCTCCGCGGCGAGGCGGGCGGCGAAGGGCTCGAACGCCAGACGCATCTCGAACAGCTGCTGATAGAAGCGGCAGCTCGGTTCGCCGTCCAGATGCCAGCGCAGCAGCTGGGCATCGAACATGTTCCACTCACGTCGTGGCCGGACGCGGGTCCCGACGCGGGCCTTGGCCACCACCATGCCCTTGGCTGCAAGGGTCTTCATCGCCTCGCGCAGAACGGTCCGGGAGACGCCGAAGACCTCAATCAGCTCTTCGTCGCGGGGCAGGAGCTCACCGTCGGGCGGCTCGCCCGCGACGATGGCCCGGCCGATCCCTTCGACCACGCGCCCGTGGTTGCTGCCGCCGGTGCTGAGGCCCGGATCGATCAGGTCGAGGAATTTGCCCATGTCAGGTCGTGATGCCGCGTTGTCTCTGTCCCAGTGTGAGAAGCGCTTTTTGCAGCAGGATGAAGAGAAGTAGAAGAAGCCCGATCGCGATTTTCGTCCACCAGCTCGACAGCGTGCCGTCGAAGACGATGTAGGTCTGGATCAGGCCCATCGTGAGCACGCCGATCAGGGTGCCGAAGACGAACCCCGACCCGCCGCTCAACAGGGTCCCGCCGATGACGACCGTGGCGATGGCGGTCAATTCGGTCCCAACGGTCGCGAGCGGGTAGCCAGAGCCGGTGTAGATGGAAAAGACGATGCCGGAGAGGCCGGCCATGAAGCCGGACACGGCGTAGATCAGGATCGTCGTCCGACCGACCGCGACGCCCATCAGGCGCGCGGTATGCTCTCCGCCGCCCAGAGCGAAGACCGACGTGCCGAAGCGGGTCCGGTGGGCGAGGATCATGCCACCCGCGACCGACAGCAGCATGAGGATGCCGATCAGCGTCAGCCGCCCGCCGCCGGGCATCCGCCAGTAGGCGTCCTGCAGCACGTCGTCGTAGAAGGCGTGATCGATCGAGACGCTGTCGATCGTCAGCATGTAGGCCGCGCCCCTGGCGAGGAACATGCCCGCCAGTGTCACGATGAAAGGTGGCATGGCGAGCCCGTGGATCAGCCCGCCCATCGCCGCCCCGAACCCCGTGGTGATGACAAGCAGGAGCGCGAAGACGATCAAGGGGTGCAACCCCGTGTCGCGCAGCACCACGGCGATGAAAACGCCTGAAAAGGCGATCACCGACCCGACGGACAGATCGATCCCGCCCGACAGGATGACGATGGTCATGCCCACGGCCGCGATGCCGAGGTAAGCGTTGTCGGTCAGCAGGTTGCAGATCACCCGCGTCGACAGCATCGCCGGGAACTGGATGTAGCAGATCAGGTAGGCCACCAGAAAGATCGCGATGGTGGCATAGAGCGGAAGGACCCGGGCGTTCATTCGGCGGCCTCGTTCTTTCTGGACGCCGCCGCCCCTCGGTTCCGGCGAAACAGGGCGGACAGCTGGGGATTGAGACGGGGCGACTGCAGCACGAGGATGACGACGACGAGGCCCGCCTTGATGACGAGGTTGAACTCGGACGGGAACCCGGCGAGCAGGATGCCGGTGTCGATCGTCTGGATGATGAGCGCGCCAAGCAGCGACGCCGCGATGGAGAAGCGCCCGCCGAGCAGCGATGTGCCTCCGATGACGACCGCAAGGATCGCGTCGAGTTCGAGCCAGAGGCCTGCATTGTTGGCATCGGCGCCCCGGATGTCGGCGGCGACGATGATGCCGGCGATGGCGGCGCAGAGGCCCGAGGCGATGTAGACGGCGATCAGCAGGACGCGGGCGTTCACCCCGGCGAGCGCGCTCGCGGGGCGGTTGATGCCGATCGCCTCGATCAGCAGGCCAAGCGCTGTGCGTCGCACCAGCAGGCCGACCGCGATGCCGACGACGATCCAGATCAGGATCGGTGTAGGTATGCCCAGAAAGTCGCCCGCGCCGAGGAACGCGAGGCCCTCGTTGCTGAATGTCAGGATCCGGCCTTCGGTGATCATCTGCGCCACGCCGCGTCCGGCGACCATCAGGATCAGCGTCGCGACGATCGGCTGGATGCCCGCCACGGCGACAAGCACGCCGTTCCACAGGCCGCAGATCAGCCCGGCCCCGAGCCCGATCAGGATGGCCGACAAGACGCCATAGTCGTTGGACACGGCCCAGGCGGAGGCTGCGCCGCAGATCGCCATGACCGCGCCGACGCTCAGATCGATCCCTTTGGTCGCGATCACCAGCGTCATGCCGACGGCCAGAAGCGCGACCGGCGCGCCGCGCTTCAATACGTCGACAGCGCTGCCGACGAAGCGGCCGTCGACGATCTCGACGGCTAGGAAGCCCGGGAAGAACAGCGAGACGAGCGCCACGAGGGCGACGAGCGTGATCAATTGCGGGGCGAGGCGGCGAAGACCGTGGCTCATAGTGCGGCTCCCTCGGTCGTGTCGTGAGCGGCGATCGACTTGATGATGCGGCCCGTCTCGATCTCTTCACCCACCAGTTCGGAGACATGGCGGCGGTCACGCACCACGATGACGCGGTCGGACGCGGCGATCAGCTCGTCGAACTCGGACGAGATCAACAGGATCGACATGCCCTGGTCGGTCAGCTCGCCGATCAGCTTGAGGATCTCGGCATGGGCACCGACGTCGATGCCGCGCGTCGGCTCGTCGAGGATCAGGAAGCGGGGGTTCATCGCGAGCCAGCGGGCCAGCACGACCTTCTGCTGGTTGCCCCCCGAGAGGTCGCCCACGGCCTTCTCCGCGTCGGAGGTGCGGATGTCGAGGCGACGGATGTAGTCATCGGCAAGGGCGCGTTGCTCGGCCCGGGGGATCGGCTTGGCCCAGCCCCGCCGTGCCTGAAGGGCGAGCGCGATGTTCTCGCGCACCGAAAGATCCGCGATGATCCCGTCGGTCTTGCGGTCTTCGGGCGCATAGCCGAAGCCACCCGCTATCGCGGCGCGGGGATTGCCGAGGTCGACGGGGCCGTCGGCGTCGGTCGCCTTGCCCCGGTCGGGCGGTGTACGCCCGAACAGCACATCCGCCGTCTCGGTTCGGCCGGAGCCGAGCAGACCGGCAAGCCCGATCACTTCGCCCTTGCGGACGGACAGATCGAACGGCTCCACCTTACCGCGCCGGGCGAGACCTTCGAACCGAAGCACTTCCGGGCCGGCCTCGCGGCTGGTCTTGCGGCTTTCGGCCTCCTCCAGTTCGTGGCCGAGCATGTGGTGGATCAGCTGCAGGCGATCCATCTCGGACGTCTCGGCGGTGACGATATGGCGCCCGTTGCGGAGCACCGTCATCCGGTCGCTGAGCTCGAACACCTGATCGAGGAAGTGCGAAATGAAGATGATGCCGAGCCCACGGTCCCGCAGGCGCCGGACGACGTCGAACAGCGTCTCGGTCTCTCGGGCGTCGAGGCTCGCGGTCGGCTCGTCGAGGATCAGCACCTTGCCGGAAAGCGCGACGGCGCGGGCGATGGCGACGATCTGCTGCACGGCGACGGAATATGTCCCGAGTTCGCGGCCGACATTGACGTGGTCGAGCCCGTAGCCCGCAAGCATCTCTTCGGCGTCCGCCCTCATCTGCCGCCCCGAGACCATGCCGAACCGAGTCGGCTGGCGTCCGAAGGTGAGGTTCTCGGCCACGGTGAGGTTCGGCAGGAGGTTCACTTCCTGGTAGACCGTGCCGATACCGAGCTCCTGCGCCTCTAGCGTGGAGGTGGGTGAGATCGGTTGGCCATCGAGCGTGATCTCCCCGCGGTCGCGGATGTGGACGCCGGTCAGGCACTTGATAAGCGTGGACTTTCCCGCGCCGTTCTCCCCGAGAAGCGCATGGACCTCGCCGGCCCTGAGGTCGAACCGGACCCCGTCGAGCGCGACCGTGCCGGGGAAGGTCTTGGTCAGGTCCTCGATGGTCAGCAGCATGGGAAACCTTCTTGGCAAAGGGTTGCGGGGCACCTCGCAGATGCCCCGCGCCGTCAGTCAGGTGGGCCGAGCCCGCCGACTGATCAGTAGCCGAGGTCCTTGCGGGCCTCGTATTCGCCCATCGGATCGTCGGCCTGGGTGTAGAGCGTGGATTCGGTCTGGATGAACTTCTCCGGCTCGGTGCCGTCGTTCATGTAGGCATCGAGTGCGTCGAAGGCCGGGCCGGCCATGTTCGGCGTCAGCTCGACCGTGGCGTTGGCATCGCCGTCGGCCATGGCGAGGAAGATGTCCGGCACCGCGTCGATGGAGACGATGAGGATGTCGTCGCCGGGATCGATGCCCGCTTCCTTGATGGCCTGGATCGCGCCAAGGGCCATGTCGTCGTTATGGGCGTAGAGCGCGCAGATGTTGTCGCCGCCACCTTCCGCCTGAAGGAAGCTCTCCATGACTTCCTTGCCGCCGGAGCGGGTGAAGTCGCCGGTCTGGCTGCGGACGATCTCGATATCGTCGTGACCTTCGATGGCGCTCAGGAAGCCGTTCGCCCGGTCGATGGCCGGGGACGAGCCGGTGGTGCCCTGAAGCTCGACGACGCGGCACTCGCCCTCGGGCTTGTTGTCGACCAGCCACTGGCCGGCGACTTCACCCTCGTGGACGAGGTCGGAGCCGACGGCAGTCAGGTAGAGCGACGGATCGCTGTCCACCATCCGGTCGAGCAGGACGACCGGGATCTCGGCTTCCGCGGCCTCTTCCAGCACGCTGTCCCAGCCGGTCGCCACAACCGGAGCGAGCAGGATCGCGTCGACGCCCTGGGCGACGAAGGACCGGATCGCTGCAATCTGGTTTTCCTGGCGCTGCTGCGCGTCGGAGAAGCGCAGATCGATGCCGCGCTCTTCGGCCTGTTGCTGCGTGACGGTGGTTTCCGCCGCACGCCAGCCCGATTCAGACCCGATCTGCGAGAAGCCGATGGTCTGTGCGGTCGCACCTGTAGAGAGCGCAGCCAAGGCTGCACCAAGCAAATATTTCTTCATGATTTCCTCCCAAAAATCTGGCCGGAGCCAAGCGAAGATAAATCATACTATATGACTTTAGGCAACGCGAAGTTGTATGCGCGTTTGAACGCACCGAAAGATTGAGTTGCCATAGGCCGGCGGAGGGTCGACGCCTTTTCATGGAACGTTCGTGAAGACGCGGCATTGCCCTCTAAGGGACAAGGACGGGGGCGACACAATGACAGATCATCCGCTTGAGGGGATCCTCGAAAAGCTCTCCGGGCTCGGCGAGGACGGGGGCAGCGTCGACCTCAAGACGGTCGTCCACACGCTGGAGACACGGGGCTTCGGGCCGCTTCTTATGGTGCTCTCGGCACTCATGATGCTGCCGGTCGGCATGTTGCCGGGATTCCCTGCCATCATAGGACTGCTCTTTGTCCTGTGCGGGGCGCAGATGATCCGGGGCAAATCGGGTGTCTGGATTCCCGACTGGCTCGGGCGGCGCGAGATGCCTGCCGACAAGCTGCGCTCCAGCATCGACAAGGTATGGCCCATGGTGCGTCGTCTGCGGAAGGTGATCGGCGAGCGCATGAGCTGGGCTGTTCACGGTACTGCAACACGCCTCATCGCCATCGTGCTGATCGTTGCGGGGCTGGCGATGATCGGCTTGGGTTTCGTGCCGGGCCTGCCGTTCGTCCTGGCGCTTCCGGTGCTGCTGTTCGGGATCGGACTGACAGCCGGCGACGGGCTGGTCGTCGTCGCCGGCTTCGTTCTGTTGCTCCCCGCCGTCGCCGTCGGCTGGATGGGGATCTAGGGCAGGGGGCTCAACTCAGCCAGTTCAGATAGGACTCGGTGCCGCCGTTGCGGACATCATCATGCGCCGCCGCTTCGTCGATCTCGACGGCGGACTTGTCCGAGAGGACGCGGGTCAGGGCATCGCGGACGAGCGCAGCCTGTCCGTCGGTCAGGTTGCAGGGGTCGAGATCGAAGTAGCCCTTCTCGACCTCGTGGCCGCGCACGACGATCGGTGGATCCTGCCGGCCGAAGGCGACGGCGAACTGCGCGGCAGACGCTCCGGCTACGGCGGGGTCAACCCAGACCCGCAACCGCTCGAGCGGGTTGTCCGTCGGGTCGGGCAGGGCCTTGGCGGTGATGCCGGGCAGGTCGGCGACTGCCTCGCTCCACATCTGTAGGGCTTCGGTTTCCCTGGCGCGGATGGCGGCGTGATCGCGCTCCAGCCACTGCTCCATCGCGGCGATGCTACCGGCGATGCTTTCCTTGCCGATCTTCATGCCCCGGCCGATGCCGATGTTCTGCAGATAGGCCGCGCGGACGAGGTCCTTGCGCCCGGCAACGATGCCCGACGTCGGACCGCCCATGAACTTGTGACCGGAATAGATGGCGATATCGGCGCCCTTCGCGATCATGCCGGTCAGGTCATACTCGGAGGCGGCATCGACGATCACCGGTACGCCCTTGGCATGAGCGATCTTGATGAACGTCTCGAGCGGCATCATTCCGTAGTCGACCACATGGTGCGACACGACATAGAGCGCCGCCGCCGCGCCTTCGAGCGCGGCCTCGAGTTGATAGTCGCGGGTCTGGGTTGACTGGCCGAAAACATGGACCTTGCCACCGACGAGGGTGATCGCCTGGCTGACCGGTGCGCCGTATTCGCAGAGGTGGCCCATCTGGACCGCGACACCGTTATCGGGACCAGCGCCCTCGGGCAGCGCTTCGACCTTGGCCGGATCGAGCCCGGTGAGGCAGCCGGCCACCGAAAGCGAAATGCCGGCGCTGGCCGACGCGGTGAGGAAGCCCGCCTCTGCACCCGTCAGGCGCGCGATCGTCTCCGAAGCTTGGGCCTGCAGCTCATGTATCTTGGCGAAGCGCGGCATCGCCGCGGCCGTCGCTTCGGCCACGCGCTTCGTGGTGACGGAGCCGCCAAGAGCGGTCATCGTGCCGGACACGTTGACGACGCGGCTCAGCCCGTTGGCATCGTGCCAGCTCCAGTCGACGCCGTATTCTTCATTTCGCAACATTCGAATCCCCTTTCGGGCTTGTCTCGAGTTCCACAGTTATGCTTGTTGTTTCGCGTTAATGGAGGCCATTATGACCGTTCAGAAACGCGGCAGGACCAGCGGCATCGATCGTGCGCTGCAAATCCTTGATATCCTGACCGAGCGACACGGTCCGATGACCGGCTACCAACTCGCCAAGGTGACCGGGGCTCCGCCGTCGACGATCTACAAGCTGGTCGAAGAGCTGATCGAACGGTCGATGCTGGTCCGCACCGGAGACGACCGTATCTGGCTCGGCCCCCGGCTGATGCGATACGGGCTGGCTTACCGCGCACGGATGAGCGCCTTCGGCGAGGCTGAGCGCGCGATGTTCGCCCTGAACGAGCGCGTGCGCGAGATGGTCCAGATCTGCGCGCGGGACGAAGGCATGATGCAGGTCGTCGCGATGGCCGAGGGCTCTGCCGGGCCGTTCCGCGTGACCTCTGACGTCGGCACGCGTGTGCCCCTGAACTGGACCGCGTCGGGGCGCCTGCTGGTCGGACACTTGCCCGACCGCGCTCGGCTTGAAGTGTTCCGCACTCATGCGCGCCCCTCGAACACTGGACTTGCCGAAACCGACCCGGACCGGTTGGCCGAGATCAGCCGTGTCGACTTCGTCGATGGTTTGTCGGTCCAGATCGACACCTCCGAGGACCAGGTGGCGTGCATCGCCGCCCCGATCCGCGACCTCGACGGCACTTGTCGGTTGACCATGTCGGTCGTCATGCCGAAGCACCGCGTGCAGGAGAAGTTCGACCTGGTCGCGAGGGAAGTGCGGGCTGCCGCCCGCGATGTCGAACGTTCGCTGGGGCTGCATCACGGCTGATCTTGCTCGGCCGCTCCGAAGATCGCCTCGATTTCGACGGTGATCCGGTTCGGCAGAGATCCCACTCCGAAGGCCGAGCGGGCGTGGATGCCCGACTTGCCGAAGACTTCGGCCAACAGGTTCGACGCGCCATCGATCACGAAGGGATGCTTCTCGAAGTCGGGATCGGCATTTACCATCCCAAGCAGTTTCACGACGCTGCCGACCTTGTCGAGCGAGCCGAGTGCGTCTCTCAACGCCGCAAGAATGTTGATAGCGACGAGGCGCGCATGGTCTCGCGCCTCTTCAGCGGTGACTTCCGAGCCGACCTTACCGCGCAGCAACGTGCCGTCCGCCTGCACCGGGCCCTGGCCCGAGACGTAGATCAAGTTGCCTTCGCGCCGGACATTGCAGAACGACCCGATCGGGTTCGGCGCCCGCCCGGGCAGAACGAGCCCAAGCTCCTTAAGACGCGATTCCGGTGTCGTGGTCAGCTCAACGGTCATAAATGTCCTCAAAACGTTTGCAGTAGGTCAGGTGGTCAGCGCCAGCTGACAGCGGCTCGGGGCGCCCGTCGGCGCAGATATCTGTGGCGTGCTGACAGCGGGTCCGGAACACGCAGCCCGACGGCGGCGCGAGCGGCGACGGAATATCCCCGGTTAGATGCTCCCGCGCACGGACGGCTCTCGGGTCTGGCATCGGGATCGCCGAATTCAGGGCCCGCGTGTAGGGATGTGCCGGATCGCTATGAATATCGCCGACCGGGCCCAGCTCCATCATTCGACCGAGGTACATGACTGCAACGCGGTCGCAGAGGTAGTTCACCACCGACAGGTCGTGCGCGATGAACAACATCGTCAGGTTCCGACGCTCGCGCAGGTCCAAGAGCAGGTTCAGAACCTGCGCCTGGATCGAAACGTCGAGCGCGGAGACGCTCTCGTCTGCCACGATGAACTCGGGCTCGAGCGCGAGGGCACGTGCGATGCCGATCCGTTGACGCTGCCCGCCGGAGAAGGCGTGCGGGTAGCGGTCCATGTAATCGGCATTCAGCCCGACCTCTTCGAGAAGTGCGGCGACGCGGTCGCGCCGCTCCTTGCGAGTGCCGATCCCGTAGGCCTTGAGCCCTTCGGCGATCAGGTCTCCGACCTTCAGCCGCGGGTTCAGCGACGACACCGGATCCTGGAAGATGATCTGCATCCGCCGCCGCATCTCGCGCATGTCGGTGCTGGACAGCGTGGTGAGGTCGGTGCCGTCGAAATGAATGTTGCCCGAAGTCGGTTCGATCAGCCGCAGCAGCGTCCGTCCCAACGTTGTCTTGCCGGAGCCGCTTTCACCCACAAGCCCGACGATCGAGCCGCGCGGAACGTCAAAGCTGACGTCATCGACTGCGTGAACAGTGCCAGAAGGCGTGTTGAACTGCTTGGTGAGGTTCCGGATTTCAAGGAGGTTGTCCGTCATGCCGCCCCCGCGAAGTCGTGGATGCAGGCGGCGAGGTGCGCCGGCGCCTTCCTCTCCAGGTGAACTGGTTCGCGGCAGCGGTCCTCGGCCAGCGGGCATCGCGGCGCAAAGGCGCACCCGGGCGGCAGGGCGTTGGGCGGCGGCACAGTGCCGGGAATCGGCACGAGCTTGCCCTGAAGTGCCGGGTCGGGCCGCGGGATCGAGTTGAGCAGACCCTGAGTATACGGATGGCTCGGCTGGTCGAACAGGTCCAGCACGCCGGCCTGCTCGACAACCGCGCCGGCATACATGACGGCCACGTCGTCGGCCATTTCGGCGACGACGCCCATGTCGTGGGTGATGAACAGCACCGACATGCCGAGGTCCTTCTGAAGCCGCCGCATGAGGTCCAGGATCTGCGCCTGGATCGTCACGTCGAGCGCGGTCGTCGGCTCGTCCGCGATCAGCAGCGCAGGATTGCAGATCATCGCCATCGCGATCATCACCCGCTGACGCATGCCTCCGGACATCTCGTGCGGGTAGGTGTCGATGCGGTTGGCGGCACCGGGGATCTCGACCAGCTCCAACATCTCGATCACGCGCTTGCGCCGCGCCGCGCCGTTGATGCCTTCGTGCAGCAGAAGCATCTCGCCGATCTGGTCGCCGACCGTAAACAGCGGGTTCAGCGACGACATCGGTTCCTGGAAGATCATCGAGATGCCGGGACCGCGCAGCGCTCGGAAGCCGGCGGGGTCGAGGGCGCGCAGGTCATGCCTGACGCCGTCCCGTCCGGTGAAGTGCATCTCGCCGGACAGCACCCGGCCGCTCGGCGGCAGCAGTCCCATCAATGCGAGTGACGTCACCGACTTGCCTGAGCCGCTTTCCCCGACGAGCGCCAGCGTCCGTCCGCGCTCGAGCGAGAAGCTGACTTCGCGCAGCGCTGTAACGGACTTGTCGCCCTTGCCGAACCCGACCTGAAGCCGGTCGACCTCGAGGATAGTCTCGCCGCCGCTCATGGCAACCGCCGCGCGGCGTCCTGCCATTCGGCGCCAAGCACGGTGCCGCGCGGCTCGAACACTTTATCCATGACCATCGCGTTGCCCTGGCTGTCGAGCACTTCGATTTCGCTTTCGACCAGGTCGAAAACCGTGAAGTCGGCCCGCTCGCCCGGCGTCAGCCCGTCGGCGCCCGGCAGGTCCAGGACCGAGCGCGGCGCGTTGGTGGAGGCCTGCATCACATCCTCGAACGGCAGCCCGACAGCCAGCAGCTTCGACATGGTTGTCGCCATGTCGTAGACCGGCTTTTCCATCGAGTGCTTGTGCAGATCGGTCGAGATCGAGAAGGGGCGGAGCCCGTCGGCGATGCTCTCGCGCGCCGTGCGGAAGTTGAACGAGGCGCCGCCATGGCCGATGTCCATCAGGATGCCGCGCTCTGCCAGGTCCTGCGCCATGCGGAACAGTGCCTGGGTGTCGCGGATCGAGCCGGCCGGTTTGCCGTTGAAACAGTGCGTGACGATGTCGCCGGGCGTCAGGATTTCGAACACTTCGTCGATCAGCGGGGGCGGCTCGCCGACGTGTACCATCAGCGGCAGGTTGGTCATCTCTGCCACCCGCTTGGCAATCTTCGCCGGTGTAATGCCCCAACTGCCGACGATGACACCGGAGGCCCGCACCTTGATCCCGCAGATCACATCGCGGTTCGCCTCGATTACCTCGAGCGTCTTGTCGATGTCGATCGAGCGCCAGTCCTGAAGCTCGGGCACACGGTTGCAGGCGACAAGGCCGATCGAGCCGATATTGAGGAACGCCTTGATCGTCTCGGCCTGCGGCTCGATCACGTATTCCCGGAGCCCGTGAAAGCTGGCCTCGCCGGCGCTGCCCGCGTCGGCCATAGAGGTGACGCCGGTCGGGCGACCCGCTTCGGATGCCCGGATCGAGATGTCGGTGCCGCCGTGCCAGACGTGCACGTGCAGGTCGCTCCAGCCGGGCGACAGCCAGGCACCCTTGAGGTCGAGGTCCTGCGCGCCGTCGATCGGGCCGGCTGCGACCTTGCCCTCGTCATCGACGAAGATCGTGTCGGCGGTGGTGTCGAAGGCCACTGTTTTGAAGTTTGTGAGTTTCAGGGACATGGACTTACGTCTCCTTGGCAAGCCGGGGGTCCAGCGCGTCGCGCAGGCCGTCGCCGACGATCTGCAGCGTCAGCACGGACAGGGCGATTGCGGCGCCGGGGATGAGGATCAGGAAGAAAGCGTTGTCGATATACTGGCGGCCCTCGTTCACCATCGTGCCCCAGGTCGGCGTGGTCGGGTCGATCCCGACGCCGAGGAAAGACAGCCCGGCTTCGGCGAGCATCGCGTAGGCGAAGATGAAGGTGGCCTGCACCAGAATCGGCGAGACGATGTTGCGCAGCACATGGGTGACCATGATCGACGGCGTCCGCGTGCCGAGCGCGACGGCCGCCTCGACGTAGGGCAATTCGCGGATGACGAGCGTCGAGGCCCGCACGATGCGCGCGATGCGCGGCGCGTAGACGATCGAGAGCGCCAGGATCACGTTGCCCATCGAGCCGCCGAAGATCGCGACGAGTGAGAGTGCCAGCAGGATGTCCGGGAATGCCATCATCGCATCGATCAACCGCGACAGCGGTGTGTCGAGCCGACGGAAGAAGCCGGCGACCAGCCCGATCACGATGCCGACGGTCGAGGACAAGGCTGCGACACCGAGCCCGATACCGAGAGACACCTGTCCCGCCAGCATCAGCCGCCCGAGCACGTCCCGCCCGAAGGCATCGGCCCCGAAGGCATAGCCATCCTCGCCCGGTGGTGTCAGCCGGCTTCGGACCGACATGCCGCCCGGGTCGGTGATCCCGAACGCCGGCAGCAGGAACGATGTGGCGACGACCAAAAGGAACAGCACCAGCGCGACCAGCACCGTCGGTCGGGCGGCGAGTTGCCGGATCAGGCCGGGCGGTGCGGAGGAAGCGGAAGAAGCGGAGCCGGCCATCAGTATTTCACCCGTTTGTCGACCACGAGGTAGAGAAGGTCCGTCACGAGGTTCACCAGCACGTAGAGTGCGGCAACCACGATGAGCGTGCCCTGGATCACCGGGTAATCCCGGCGCAGCACGGCGTTGACCACGAGGTTGCCGAGGCCGGGCAGGTTGAACACCCGCTCCGTTACGACGGCGCCGGATACAAGCAGCGCGAAGGTCAGGCCCACGACCGTGATAATGGGGATGCCAGCGTTCTTCAGCGCGTGCCGCAGCACGACGCGCCGTTCGGTCATGCCCTTGGCACGGGCGGTGCGGACGTAGTCCTCGCCGAGGATGTCCAGCATCGAGGCGCGCGTGAAGCGCAGGATCAAAGCGGAGTTCGTGATCCCCAGCGTGATCGCCGGAAGGATCAGGTGACGCATCCGCTCGGCAAAGTCGGCATCTGGTCCGCCGTAGCCCGATACGGGGAACCATCCGAGATCGGTGGCGAGGTAGCGTTGGAAGATCAGCCCGGTGAGGAAGCTCGGTACACTGGCGGCCAACATGGCGCTCGTCACCGACATCTGGTCTCCGACGGAGCCGCGCCGGTAGGCGGCCCAGATGCCGATCGGCGTCGCGATGAACAGCGCGACCAACAGCGAAAACAGCGCCAGGAAAATCGAAGGTTCGGCTCGGCTGGCCAGGACTTCGGTTACCGGCATGTTGAAGAAGAGCGAAGAGCCGAGATCGCCGCGCATCGCGTTGACCAGGAAGGTGCCGTATTGCACGAGGATCGGCCGGTCGAGCCCCAGGCGCACCCTGAGGTCGTCGACCTCTTCGGGGGTCGCATCAGGGCCCAGCATCAGTGACGCGGGATCGCCCGGTGCAAGGCGCACGAGAATGAAGGCGATGGTCAGCACCAGGAAGATGACGACCAGCATCCCGATCAGGCGTTGTGTCAGATATTTCCGCATCACGAACCGTCTGGAGAAAAGTGTGGCGGCCCCGTGGGAGGTCGGGGCCGCCGGTCAGTCTGTCAGGTTACTCGGCCGGTTGGGCGTTCCAGAAGGCCGGCCACGGCGAGGGAGTGACACCTTCGAGGCCTGCGGACTGGCCCTGCAGGGCGTTGAAGTTGCCGACCTTGATGAGGCCGACGTCCTCGAACACGATCTGCTGCAGCTCTGCAAAGATCTCCTGCCGCGCTTCCGGATCCGCTTCGGAAGTGAAGCGGTTCAGGATCTCGTTTTTCTCCGGGTTGTCCCAGCCTTCGCGGGCGGATGAGAAGAGCGACGAGATCAGGGCCGGTTCCGGCAGGAAGGGCGAGTGGGTGATGTAGATGTCCCACAGCTCCGGATTGTCGCGGTTCTGGGCAAGGGTGGCCCAGTCGACGACGTCCATCTCGACCGTGAAGCCCGCCATCTCGAGGCCCATGCGCGCGACTTCCGCCATCTGGTAGTGGAACTCGTACTGGCGCGAGGTCAGGATACGCAGCGGCTCGCCGTCGTAACCGGCTTCCTCGAGCAGGCTGGCGGCCTTCTCCTGGTCGTTCTGGTTGTAGAGTTCCGTGCCCGCGTCCGTGCGCCAGGTCCAGCCTTCCGGGTAGAGAGCCCCTTCGGTCTGGAAGAACTTCTCGTCGCCGAATGCCGCGAACAGCATGTCGTCGAAGGGCAGGGCGGCCTGCACGGCCTGGCGGATGGTGAGATCCGTCATGATGCCCTGCTTGTGGTTCACCGCGAAGACCGGCCAGCCGAACGGCTCGAGCAGGACGGGCTCGGCAGTGTCAGAGGATTCAATCCGGTCGTACGCCTCGGTCTGAAGGCCGTCGGCATAGTCGAACTGGCCCGAGAGCAGGCCCTCAACGCGGGTGTTGGGATCGGGGACCGGCACGAAGCGGATCTCTTCCGGGATTTGCTGACGTTCGGCGGCGCCGGTCGGCTGGGTATAGTCCTCGAACCGGACGAGCTGCGTGTATTGGTCGGGCTCGTGGGCTTCCAGCATGTAGGGGCCGGTGCCGATGACGGTTTCGATCTCCGGTGCGATCGTCTCTTCCGGGTAGATCGCGGCAGCGGAGTTCGAGAAGGCCAGCAGCGACATCAGCGGCGCATAGGGTTCGCTGAGCGTGATCGTCAGCTCGAAGTCGCCGGTGGCTTCGATGCTTTCGACCTGCTCGGCGATCGAGCGTCCACGGCTGGCAACTTCGATCCAGCGGTCAAGCGACGCTTTCACGTCCGCGCTGTCCATGGTCGAGCCGTCGTGGAACGTCACACCTTCGCGTACCGGAATGACATAGGTCAGTCCGTCGTCGCTGATCTCGGGCATGTCAGCGGCCAGCAGCGGCACGACGCTCCAGCTTTCGTCGAACGTGTAGAGCGTTTCCACGAAGTGCTGGGTAACGATGCTGACGACGTCCTTGGTCGAAATCATCGGGTCGAATGTGTCCGGTTCGCCGATGATGGCGACGTCGATGGTCTGAGCAGCAAGCGGCGTACCGGCAATCAGCGCGGTCGCGGCGGCGGTCATAAAGAGCCTAGAGCGATTGAACATATTTTATCTCTCCCTGAGACGATTGGCGGGTTTCTTGTCGTTATGCCCACCATAAGAGCGAGCGACCCCCACAACAGTCAACTATACTACGTAGTTACGGACTACGCGTATGGTGTCAAACGGTAAGGGACCGAGAAATAGGGAGTTTTCGTGCGATCCAAGGATAAGCTTCGGGTGCCTTGGAGCGATATGACAGGGCGCAGCACCCACCAAGTGACTCGGAACGGTAGGTTTGGGTGTCTGCCAAAGAACTTTGGATGGGACGATTTTACTGGGCGCCTCCGAGTTCGACTCACGTCTCGCCAGTGGTGGCGGTTTCCTGACAGATCAGACAGCTCTCGGTGAGCCACGAAATCAGAGCCTCGTTGACAGGCATTGCGCAGTACCGGCCGTTGGGGCGCGTTCAGATCAGCGGCCGCGTGGGCGGAGAGCGGACCTTCGCTGCGGTGGCGACTAATGTCCGAGAGGAACGGGCAGTGGGAGTTCGCTGCGGTATCAAGCTGACTATGGAGTACGGGGAAGAGCAGACACTGGCGAGCAGACACCGCTTCGACTTTCGAATGAAAGCAGCGGTCCAACGCATTGCTCGCCGACGATTGCTACGCAGGCGAGCCTGCCGCTTACCGCAGTCTCCAAAGGTAGGCTGAGCGAAGGCGGATCTCAGGCGTTGGCTCTTCCCGCCCGGACCCGCCTCGCGCGCATCGACAACCCGGCCCGCATGTTGAGCGTGAGCAGAACAATGTTCACGGCGCCCGCGGCCAGTTCGATGAGCTGCACGACGGAAAAGGTCGCATCCATGTGCCCCGCATGAGCTCGGATTCCGAGGAACACGGCGGAGGGTACGAGCACGAGGATGCCGTTGATTGCTGCGAGCATCGTGCGGCGGCGCTTGGAGACGATGACGGGTGACTTGGAGCGCCCTGCAAGCCGCGCACCACTGGCCCCGGCGGCAACCATGGCAATCACGAGCGCCGGCACCGCGTAGAGGATCGCCATTCGGACGGTGACGACCCCTGCGGTCGTCAGCACGAGTTCAGCGGTCAGCGCCGAGAGCCAGAAGGTTGAGATGGTGAGAAGGGCCACTGCGCCGGCGACGCCATGAACCAAGACGAGGGTAGTACGAGACATGCTGACCTCCTTTTAAATAGCACGCTATATAAATGACTACGAATAGACAGCGCGCTATGCAATAGATATCTTGCAGTCATGACCGATAGCAGCTTCGATCGCACCCGCTCGGCGGGATACCTCGCCAATCACATGGCCCGCCTCTTCGCGCAGCGCCTGCATGAGCGCATCCGCCCGCTGGGCCTCGCGCCGGCGCAGTTCATGACGCTCCTGGAATTGTGGGAGGAAGACGGACTTACGCAGCGCGAGTTGTTCGAGCGTCTCGATGTGGAGCAGGCCACCATGGCCAACACCCTCGCCAGGATGCAGCGGGACGGTCTGATCGAGCGCCGGGCGCATGCGACGGATGCACGGGCCAGAACAGTCCATTTGACGACACGAGCCCGCGACCTGCGCGGACCGGCACAGGCGGCAGCTCGAGAGGTCAACGCGATGGCTCTCGGGGACCTGAAGGATGATGACCTTGATCTCTTCGTGTCCACGATGCGCAGTGCCGTCGAGAGACTTAAGGCGGGTGACACCGGTTAGTGAGCAGGTTGGAGAGCAAGGGCGACGTAGCAAGCCGCCTCCGCGTCGACGTCATCGATTTGAACAAGTGAATGTGGCGGTCGGTGGGTGGCAGAGTTAATGCGCGCAGGCTTCGATGCTCCTTGCCGGCATGCCGACCGCCTGATTGCAGGGGGCAAGAAGCCTCTCAGTTGTCCTTCGCCGCAACGAGTTTGGCTCTGGGGCCGAATGCGGCCACGGCGGGTTAGGGTGCGTCCGGTGGCCGGACGCGGTCCCGATCTAGGTCTGGATCGAACGACCGCAGAAGGCCGCAGATGGCGCACCTGGCTGATGAAGTCGGTCGGCCGGACCGCTGCAACGCTCGTCCGCTTCGAGGCCAGACCAGACGACACGCAGGCACTCAAGTCCCGTCCGGCAATTTGCATCGGCCCGTCAGGCGACGCGCCGAGGGACCCGGCGCGTCGCGCATCACGCTGAATGATCAGATCGTCTGACCGCCCGACACCTCGATGCGCTGCGCGGTTACCCAGCGATTGTCGTCGCGCAGAAGGCTGGCGATCATCGGGCCGATGTCGTCCGGCAACCCGACGCGACCAAGCGCCGTCATGCCGGCGAACTGAGCGTTCACCTCGGCATTGTCTCGGACCAGCCCGCCACCGAAATCCGTCTCGATCGCACCCGGCGCGACGGTGTTCACCGCTATGCCGCGCGCGCCGAACTCCCGCGCCATGTAGACCGTGAGCATCTCGACCGCCGCTTTCGCTGCCGAATAGGCCGCGAAGCCGGGGAACGAGACCCGCGTCAGGCCGGACGAGAAGTTCACGATCCGCCCGCCGTCGGCCAGAAGCGGCAGAAGGGCCTGGGCGAGGAAGAAGACGCCCTTCACATGGACCGCGAACAGGCCATCGAACTGCGCTTCGGACGTCTCCTCGATCAGGGCGAACTCGCCATGCCCGGCATTGTTGACGAGGTGATCGAAGCTGTCGCGGCCCCAGACGTTGCTCAGTTCCGCGCGCAGGCTCTCGACGAAGGCCGGAAAGCCTTTGGTGTCGGCAACGTCGAGAGGCAGCGCCACCGCCTTGCGCCCCATCTCGCGGATAAGGGTCACGACCTCCTGTGCTTGCTCGGCGTTCGACCGATAGGTGACAATGACGTCGCCACCGCTTTTGGCAATGGCGAGAGCGGTGTTGCGACCGAGGCCACGATTGGCGCCGGTGACGAGAGCGACCTTGCTCATGGGACTGTCCTTTCAGGGTGTCTGGTGTCACCCGGAGATAGTCGGGTGCCGACCCTCGTGGTTGCCTGATCCTCGCCACCTCTTGCCTGTTTCCATTCTCCGCTTCTCTGAAAGGCCGGCTTGGGCCATGATATGTCGCATGACCTTTGCCCAAAGCAGTCCCCGCCTCGCTCAGTTGCTCGACCATTGTCGCCGGTTCGCCGATGCCAACGCAGGTCCCGACGGGTCGGCGCCGACCCCGGCCCGGGGCCTGACCGTGGTGCGCGCCCTGCACCCGGGAGATCTGATGGTTGCCGTCCAGAAGCCCGTGATCGCCATGCTGCTGCAGGGGAGGAAGCGCGTGACCACGCTGGGCGCGAGCTTCGAATACGCGCCGGGGGAGGCGATGGTGGTTGCGGCGGATATCCCGACGGTCAGCCGAATTACCGGCGCCAGCATCGCGGCACCTTACTATGCGCTGGTGCTCGAACTCGATCCCGCGATCCTGCATGCGATGAGTCCGGCTGTCTCGGTGCGGTCGGGTGAAGCGCGACCCGTGCGGGTCGAGCCGATCGACGCAGAGGTCATCGATGCCTCCCTTCGCCTGGCGGGGCTGCTTGACCGGCCCGCGGCTCTGTCAGCGCTCGGCGACGGCTTGCTTCGAGAGCTGCATTACTGGCTTCTCATGGGTGTCCACGGCCCGGCCATCGCAGCGCTCGGCGTTCCAGACAGTCACGCGGGACGGATCTCTCGCGCAGTCGACATCCTGCGGCGGGAGTACGCCCGTCCGATCAGGGTCGAGGAGCTCGCGGAGGCCGCAGCAATGAGCGAGCCGGCGTTCCACAAACACTTCCGCGCCATCACGACCCTGTCGCCGCTCCAGTTCCAGAAACAGCTTCGCCTGATCGAGGCGAGACGGCTCATGCTGGCAGAGGGTGCGCAGATTGCGCAGGCAGCCCACGCGGTCGGCTACGCCAGCGTGACGCAGTTCACCCGGGAATACGGCCGTCTTTTCAATGCTCCTCCTGGCAAGGATATACGCGCCGCAAATGCTGTCGCCTGAATGCTCGGCATTCAGGCCTGCGCATGGGCCGAGCGCCAGCTTCGTCCGCACGCCGCGCTAGGTGCTTGGCTCACTCCGCCGCCACCAATGCTGTCATTCCTGCGAATGACGGCTTCGGCGGATCGTGCTGCATCTGCCGGGCTGCATTCCGTTCGAGTCCAGACCTGAGTCGGCGGGCTGTGCAGACGCGGAGAAGCCCAAATGGGTCAGCGAAACCATTTCGTCAGGCGGATACGCAAAGAAAAGACTGTCTCTGCGCCAGTGTGTTGGTAAATCTCCCCCATGCGTGTCTTCATCATCGATACCATCGCGACGATCGCGTTCTTCACCGTGGTTGCGACGTTCTCAGAACTCGTGATCGCCGGGATGGACACATCAGAAGTTCTCACGACGCGGCTCGTGATGGTGCCGGTCATGATCGTGACGGGAAGGCCCTATACTCGATGGCGAGATTGGCTCTTTGCCAGGGTGCAGCCAAGGGGGCGGTTGAGTGCCGCCCTGACTGATATCGCCGCATTTTTGGCGTTTCAGGTTCCGGTCTACGGCACGACACTCATGATTGCCGGGGCGAGCGCAGCCGAAGCGCTTGTCGCCATCGGTTCGGCGGCGACGTTCATGATCCTGCTCGCGCGGCCCTTCGGCTTGTTCGTAGAACTGGTCAGGCGCATCTCCGGCGTCGAGCCTGCGTAGAGCCAGGTGGCAGTTAAACGTCGGGCGGACATAACTATTCCGAAGAAGGACGTTCCGTGAGCGTCGTCGAAAGTCAGCTTTGCCCGAATCCAGTCGTTCACTCGACCCGGCCAATGGCATCGCTCCACCGTCCGCTCTCCTGAGCGACGCGGATCATCTCAAGACCAGGCGGACGCATCTGCCCGGTGGCTATCAGCTCTTTCGCGATTGCCTGGTTCCTTGGCGACCAGTTGGACCCTTTGCGTCGCGGCGTCAGCCGTTGAAGCCAGGATATCTCACTCTCGGACTGCTTGAGCCCATCGATCCAGCCCCAGACGAGAGCGACACGGACGCAATCGTCCCACGTCACCGACGCCACACCAGACTGCTTGCGGTAGAGGCGGACCCAGAGCAGGTCCGCCTCCGCGTGATGTGCCACGAACCAGGCGTCGAGCGCGCCCCGGTTCGGGAACGCCGTCGCCCCGCTCATGACAGCACCAGCACGATGGCGATGACGAGTCCGGCGGCCAGGTGGTAGGCACCGCTGATCGTCCCGTAGAGGAGCGGTCGCGGGATGTTCGGATTGATGCCGGTGTTGGCGCTAGTTGCCGCCAGCAGGCCGAGCCCGACCAGGAGGCCAAAGCCGATGGCGCCTCCCAGCGTCTCGATTCCCAGAGCGGCCATGAGGAGCGCCATGACGATGGCGGTGATCAGGCTCCAGACCGCCGGGCCGGCGATCATCAGGAGCGGAGGTTTGGCGGCAGGGTCGTGCGCCCGGCCGAGGGCGGTAGAATAGGCGCGGCCGAAGAGCGCCGTGAACCAGACGCCTCCCAAGGCGAAGGAGGCGACGGTGGCGACGGCGATGCCGAGCCAGCTGATCTGCGAGATGTCGAACATGATCCGGGTCCTCTCAGGCGTCGTAGGCGACGGCGATGTCGAGCACCCAGGTCACGCTGAACCGGTCCTTCAGCATCCCGTAGAGCGGCGACCATCCGGCGGGGGCGAGGGGCTGGACGATCTCGGCCCCTTCGGACAACGCCGCCCAGTAGCCGCGCAGTTCGGCCTCGTCGTCGCCACGGATCGAGACGAAGACCGGGATCGTGCCGGGGTCGTAGGCCATGGCACCGGGCACGTCGTAGGCCATCACGTGGAAGCCGCCGGCGCTTTGCACCTGGCCCCACATGATCTGGTCTGCCTCGTCGGGGCTCTGCACTGCGTGGGCGTCGGCGTAGCTGATCGCCATCACCTCGCCGCCGAAGACGGCGCGGTAAAAGTCGAGCGCCGCGCGCGCCTCGCCGCGAAAGTTGAGATGGGTCGTGGTCGTTATGGACATCGTCGAAGGCTTCCTGTTGCCGGTTGCGATGACGCCGGTATAGGAGGGGCAACTGACAGTTTGCGACAGTTGGTGTGTCGATGGCGCGGTCGGACCGTTTGCTCCGCCTCCTCCAGGCCATGCGCGTGATGCCCGCGCCGATCACCGCGTCGCGGCTGGCAGAGGAGACCGGCGTGTCGCTGCGCTCGCTCTACCGCGACATCGATTCCTTGCGCGCCGCCGGTGCCCGGATCGAGGGCGAGCGCGGCTATGGCTACCGACTGGTCGAGGATTTCGCGTTACCACCGCAAACGCTGGACCGGGACGAGATCGAGGCGCTGGCGCTCGGCCTTGCGGAGGTCCAGCGGATGGGTGACCCGACGCTCGCGCGGGCAGCCGCATCCGTGCTTGCAAAGGTCGGCGCGCGACTGCCAGAGGGACATGAGCAGCAGCTCATCCACGCGATCAGCCAAGTCTACCGCCCGGATAGCCGCCTCTCATCCTCCGCCGACCTGGACCTGATCCGCGCCGCGTGCTGGCAGGAGAGAGCCCTGCGGCTGCGATACATCGACAGGGACGGCGAGGCGACGGAGCGCGATATCTACCCGCTATCCCTCATGTATACAGAGCGCACGCTGACAGTCCTTGCCTGGTGCTGCCTGCGGGAGGATTTCCGCATGTTTCGCAGCGACCGGATCGAGGCCGCCGAGGATGCCGGCCGCAGCTTCCGGCCTGCGCGCGCGGCGCTCCTGCGGAACTACCTTGCGCGGCTCAGGAGCCGTGAGGAGGCAAAGTATGACTGATCAGTCGAGCGACAGCTCTCTGCCCCAAAGGCCCAATGTTCCTCTGACGTTCCTGCAAGACCCTCGAAAACGCGCTACTAGGTGTTCTATCGAGGTGACGGCAAAAAAGCCTTGTTTCCATGGGGACCTGCCGCTAGACCCGCCGGCGGAGACGTGGCCGAGTGGTCGAAGGCGCTCCCCTGCTAAGGGAGTAGGCGGGAAACCGTCTCGAGGGTTCGAATCCCTTCGTCTCCGCCATTTAACTCAAATCATTGGCGTTTTGTGTTCGACCTGACGCGGATCGGGCCCCGGTGTCGCTCTCGGTAACCGTTCCTCAACACAGTCGCAGTATCGTCTGTCGCAGCGCACTCTTCCGTCCGGAAAGGAATGATATGTCCTGACCGACCTGATAGGTTTTCGAAAACCCAACCGAACGGGACCTCTCCTTTGCGACTGATCCATTTTATCGCCATTGCTGCTCTGGGGCTGATCGCGTCCATGGCGTCGGCGGACATTTTCGACTTGTCCGGTGTCTGCCGCAGCGGGCAACCCGACGGTGTTCGCCTGCAAGAGCAGATGGGACAGGTGGGGTGCGTTGACGGCGTTCTGACGGCCGAAGCGGGACCGAAGGATGGTCGCGTGGGAAAGGCGGCGCTGATCGTACCGACGGGCCGGCTTGGCCCGGGCGCGGGACTGCGGATTTCGGCGGAGGTGTTCTTTCCGACGGACAGTCCGATGAATTCGATCATTCTGATGGATGCCGAATGCAAGTACTGCGGCCGCGACGACAATCCGGGTCTTCGACTCTACCTGCGCGACGGACGGCTGCGCGTAGATCGCGCCAAGATCGGAGAGCGGCACGCCTGGACCAACGATACCGCACCGCAAGTGCCGCGCGGTCGATGGGTCGAACTCGTCTGGGACCTCGGGATCGCGACCGGCGACGATGGACGTTCAGATGTCTGGCTCGACGGAGTTCCGGTGCTTCAAGACACGGGGCGAACAACACCGGAAGATCGCGCGCCGGGCGATGCCGTCGACCGCGTGCAGATCGGGGTTACCGCCAATTCCAATGATAGTCCGGTCAGCCTGCAGATGCGTGCGATCCGGATCGAAACCCGGCCCTAGCCCTCGCGAACGGGGGACCATTTGGTGGAGCGCACGCCAACAGACCACCTCAGGATCGCGATCGCGATGGCAAGGTGGCCGAGCGTGAAGAGCGTCGCGACCGACGCGCCGGGCAGGCGCACGGACGTCGTCGCCGACAGGAGCGCGACACCGTAGACGCAGAGCTGCGCGATGAGGATCGCCGCGTAGATCGGCCCCGAATTGGCGAGCAACGTAGACAGGATCAGCAGAACGGGCAGCAGGAACGCGACCATCCGGCGGGCGAACTTGTGACTGACCAGCTGCCACGCATAGAGCCCGGTGCGGGCCGGGTTCATCAGCCGCGCAAACTGCATCAGACCGCGCCAGCCGCGCTCGGTCGAGCGGATGCGCCGGCCCATCTCCTGCTTTGCTCCGGAACTCACCGCTTCCCGGGCGACGGCACCGGGGGCGAAGGCCAGCCGATAGCCGGAATCGACCGCGCCGAGCGACGTCACGAGGTCGTCCGCCATATCCGCCGGCACTGGACGGACGAGAGCGCGCCGCACCGCGTAGAGCGTCCCCTGGGCTGATACGGTGCCGCCGATCCGGTCCTCGGCGATTTTCAGTGCGTTGTCGTAACGCCAGAACAGCCGCTCCGCCCGGTCCAGCAGACCGCCCCGGTCCGGAATGTCGAGCTGCCCGATGGCTCCGCCGACCCCCGGATCGGCGAAGGGCCGCAGCAGGGCGCGCACCGCGCCCGGCACCAAGGTGCTGTTGGCGTCCGAGAAAATGACGATCCGGTCGGGCGGGATACGGCCAAGCCCGATGTTCAACGCGCCGGCCTTGCCCACGTGGCCACCGGTCGAGAGCACTTCGACCCGCGGATCACCGGCGGCGGCGACCAGCGCCGCATCCTCCGTCCCGTCGTCGGAGCCGTCGGAGACGATCAGCACCTGCAGATCGTGTGCGCCGGTTTCCTGATCGAGGACCGAGCGGACCTTGGCACCGATGTCGGCGGCCTCGTTCCGGGCGGCGATCAGCATGGTTGCCGCAAAGGGTCGTTCCGGATGTGTCGCGCGGCGCGGCCAGACGGCGGCCAGGGCGATCCAGATCAGGCCATAGCCGGCGAGCGAATAGACGATAGCCGCGAACGTTATCCAGAACAGGGCGATCATCCGGTCTCTTCCTTCGTCAGCCATGCCGCACGCACGCAGAGGGCGACCAGGATCCACATGTACTTCGTGTCTTCGTTCGGCATGAAGAGGGACGCGAACAGGAACGCCGTGAAGGCCACGGCAAGCGCCCGGGCCATGCGCCCGCACTCACTGTCGGGCGCTTGCGCGGCGGCACGGAAGGCGGCGCGCACCGCGCCGAGCGTCGCGGCGAGGAACAGTGTCAGCCCGATGATCCCCGTCTCGACCGCGGTCTCGAGAAAGGCGTTGTGCAACTGGCGCGGCATCGGAAGGCGACCGGGATACCAGCGAAACTCGTCCGTCGCGTAGAGCTGTGGGAAGATGCCAGGGCCGACCCCGCTGATCGGCGAGCGGGACCAGAGCTCGAGCCCGATCAGGTTGTAGCTCAGGCGGCGCAGCAGGCTCCGGTCCGCGGTGCCGCTGTCACCGAGGGCGTCAGTCATGGCGCCGAGCCGCTCCCACATCGACGCGGGCATCGAAAGCAGCGCGATCGCGGCGCCGATGCCAAGGAGCAGCGCAACCGGCCCGAAGCTCCGCCGACCGCGCAGCGCGAACAGCAGTACGACCAGCCCGACGGCGAGCCCGAGTAGTGCGGACCGGGCGCCCATCACAGGGATCGCCCCGAGGCCCGGCAGTGCTGCAGCGAGCCACCAGATGCGGCGCGACCGGTCTTCGGCGGCCATCGTGAGTGACACCAGCACGCTTACCATCAGCATCTGCGCCGCGGTCGTCGGATTGTAGGCCGACGCCCCGGCAGAGCGGATCTCGCCACCCCAGGCCGCGATGTCGGCTGGGTTCGGGATCACGGTCAGGCGCGTGCCGGTCCGGGATTCGAGCATGACGAGGGCCGCCGACACGGTGCCCGACAGCGCGATTGCCCAGATCGACCAGCGTAGCAGCCGGGGCTCCGACATGGTCAGAACGAGGATCGGTACAATCGTCAGCGTCGCGACAAAGCCCTTGAGGTGGTCCTCGCCTTCGGCACCGCCGGGGCCTGCCAAATGTGCCACGACCAGCCACATTCCGAACAGCAGTGTCGCCGCGACGGGCAGGGACGGCGCGGGCCGTCCGGTCGCCGCCGGATTGTTGCGCAGCGTCAGCAGGATCGCCGACAGCGCCGCGGCGGTCGTCAGCTTGAAATGCGAGCCGGGCAAAACCGAGTCCAAATGCCCGAACAGCCCGTCGGTCTGGGACATGAAGACGAGCAGCACCGCACCCAACGCGCCTAGCTCGGCCAGCCCGACCGGCTGCCGTCGGGTCGGGTATGCCGGGACGTGGCTCACCCGGCGATGGTTCCGGGCTCGAGGTAGACGATGCCGACCGGCACGTCGCCGCGAAGCCTGGAGCGCAGGGCGTCGATCATGCCCGACAGGTCGGCGCGGTCGATCTCGTCCCGACCGAGCGTGACGATCACGGCGCCCAAGTCGGAGGGCAGGTAGTCAGGCACCGTCACCCAGCCGAGTTGGCCGGACATCAGGTTGTCGCCTTCGAGCTGCCGCTCTGCCAGCAGGTCGGCGAGCTTCGCGGACCGGGCGTCGCTCTTCACGTCGAGCACCATGATGTCGAGCGGCGTGTCGAGCGGCGGCCAGTCTATGACCGAGCCCTTGCCGCGCCGCACATCCGCCCGGTTCAGCGGCCGCAGCACCCGCACGTCGCCCGCGGCGGCGAGGTCGGCGCGGGTCTTGGCCCGTGTCGCGCCGAGGTCCTTCATGAAGATCAGCATCAGCCCGAGGATGATCCCGCCGACGAACCCCGACAGGGTGGAATTGATGACCTTCGGCTCCGCCGGAAAGCCAGGCGGCGTCGCCGGGTCGATCAGGCGCAGGGTCTCCATCTGGTCCGACAGCTCCGTGCGGACATTGATGATACGCGTCTCGATGTCGTTGATCCGGTCGCGCACACGCGCGATCTCGGCGTCGGCTTCCTCAAGCGGGGCTTCGAAGGCGGCGAAGCGGGCGATCTCCTGACGGAGGTCGGCGACGGTGCGAGTCCGCTCGGCGATCAACTGTTCCAGCTCGACAGAGCGGACCTGCGCGAGTGCGAGCTCTTCCTCGGTCGTAACGCTCAGTCCGTTGCGGCGGTCGTTTGTCTGGGCCTCGCCGAAGCTGGCGAGAAGGGCGTTGCTCGCCGAGAGTTCGGACCGTGCCGAGACGAGATCGGACTCGGCCTGCGACAGGCGCTGCAGAAGTGTCGTCCGTTCGGTCTGGAAGTCGGTGATCCCGTTCTCGCGCATCAGCTCGCTGCGCGCGCTCCGCAGGTCGGCGGCTTCCTCGACGGCGGCGGCACGCTCGCCTTCGAGGAAATCCTGCAGGCTTTGGGTGCTTTGTGCGATCTGCTCGCGGTTCCGGTCGCGATAGACCTCCGCCAGCATGTTGGCGATGATCGCCGCCTCTTGCGGATCATCCCAACGAACACCGATCTGCATGATGAAGGTGCTCTCAACCATCGACAGCGACATGGAATCGCGGATCTCGTCGATCTCTCCCTCGATACCGGTCGATTGCGGCCAGACGCCCGAGTTGATCCAGCGCAGCGTCTGTTTCACCTTGCGCTTCGCCTGTGACAGCAGGCTGGGCGGCGGGGGAGGCTCGGAACTTCCGCCGGCCAGTTCCTCGTAGACGCGGACGGCAGTCTCGCGGCTGCGGAGGTATTCCATGTGGCTCTGCGTGACGACGTTCGCGCTGTCGTAGGACGCGCCCCGCACGTAGTCGCGGGTGAACTCGAGCTCCGCGTTGGACGGTTGAACCGTGACGGTCGCGGTCGCAACGTAGGTCGGATCAGTGATCAGCTTAACGACCGCCAGTCCCCCCGACAGCGCCGCGCCGAGCAGGGCGAGGAGCGCGAGCCGGCGTGAACCAAGCCGGAGAAGGTCGAGGTAATGGGCCACGGCCCCGGGCTGTTCGGTCACGGTCGCAGTCCTTGTGACGCGGGTCGGCGCGGGGCGCATCGTGTCGAAAGTCGGCTGATACATCTTATGCGTCCATCAGATGCGAGGGCTCGGCGCGACGCGGATCGCTGGATCGGACGGCGCGCCGCGACGTTGCCAGACCCAGTGCGGAAAAGGCTGGTTCTTCCATGCACCGCCGACAAGCGCGACCGGGGCGATGGCGCCGACGGCCTCGCCGATGCGGGCGGCCAAGCGGCCCGCAAGGCCAAGTCCGGCACGCGCGCCGTCGGGATGGGACGTGTTCGGTGCGAAGGGCGAGCGCAGGCCCGGTGCAGGCGCGAGGTCCAGCTCGGCGAGCAACGCGGCGGTCCCGGCCTCGGGATCGGCTTTCATCGTTTCGTAGGACAAGCGGTGGCAGCGACCCGGGTGATCCGCCTCGAAAGATGCCATAAGCCGGGCGACCAGCGCGGAGGTCGCGGCGCTCCGGGCAATACGCATCAGGCGGCGAACCGGGCCGGCATCGGGCCGGCCGTAGGCG
This sequence comes from Pelagovum pacificum, assembly GCF_016134045.1. NCBI lineage: Bacteria > Pseudomonadati > Pseudomonadota > Alphaproteobacteria > Rhodobacterales > Paracoccaceae > Pelagovum > Pelagovum pacificum. Next base: position 554,859 of record NZ_CP065915.1, read on the forward strand.
CGGAGCCGCGACAGGATCATCGCTTCGGCGTCGCGCTGGACAAGGACGAACTGCGCGTCGGGATAGGCCGCCGCGATCTGCCAGGCGTGGCGCAAGTGATGGGGGCTCTTCTCGACCCAAGCCACGCGACCGGCGGCGAACCTGTCCATCACGATGCGAAAGGTTTCAGCTGGATCGGAGCGGGCATCGCCCGGTTCGACACCGACGATCTGGCCGTAATCGCTTTCGGCGAAGGCCCGGATCGATTCATCTCGCCGGGCCGGGTCGCTCCAGTCCCAGGCCTGCGCGAAATGCGAGAAGAAGACGCTCTCGTGGATGCCCTGATGATCCACGTCCGTCACCGCCGCCACGTCCTGGTGCGCGGCGAGCAGGTTTCCCACCCACGTCGTGCCCGAGCGCTGCTGGCCAAGGATGAAGATCGGGCGAGGCATCGTCATGCGACCCCCGCGAGCGCAGCGGTACCCTCGGCCGGTCTCGGCCGGGCAGAGCGGAACATCTCAAGCTGTCGCCGCGCGTTGACGGCGAGGTCGAATTCCTCCGCGACGAGGTCCCGTCCGGCAGTCGCGATTTTCGCGGCCCTCTCGGGATTATCGTGGATGTCGGTCAGCGCGGCGCGCAGGCCCTCGACATCACCCGGCTCGGTCAGCCACCCGGTCTCACTTGGGCGCACCAGCTCGGGAATGCCCGAAACGTTGGTCGAAACGGCGGGACGGGCATGGGCCATCGCCTCGATGACCACGTTCGGGATGCCCTCGGTGCGGCCGTTCGGCCCGATCACCGACGGCGCGATGCAGGCCGCGGATTCGGCGTAAAGGCCCGAGATCGCCTCGTAGGGCTGCGGACCCATGAAGGTCACCCGGTCGGTGAGGCCGAGGTTTTTCGACAGCGCCTCCAGCTTGGCGTGATCCGGGCCGGTGCCTGCGATCTTGAGTTGCCAGTTCGGTCGATCGAACCCCGCGAGCGCCTGAAGCAGGACGTCGACGCCCTTACGCGGCTGAAGCGAACCGACGTAGAGCAGGCGAAACTTGTCGCGCGGCGCGGGTGGCAAGGCGGGGATGGAGGCAACGTCGACCGAAGAATGGATGACCTCGAAATCGTAGTCGGCCATGCCCGCGACATTCTTCGTGAGGAACGTCGCGCCGAAGCGGCTGACGGTGCGCACCGCGCTCGCCTCGCCGAACTTCTGGGCCAGCAGGCGCTGGCTGCGGAAGATGTCGTGAGCGCGGCAGCTGACGGAATAAGGGATGCCGGTCACGGCGTGGGAAATCCAGGCCATCGTCGCGGGATGTCCGGCGAACTCGGCATGAACGTGGGTCGCGCCCCATGCGTTCAGCTCTTCAGCCAGACGCAGGCTCGCCGGAATGAGGCCGAGCGACTTCGCCGCCATGACGCCGTCCCGCCCCTGGTGCCGCAGGATGGAACCCGCCCGCTGCAGTGCCGTCGCCGGATGGCGGAGCGCGGCGGCCAGCGTCGCTGGCGCGCCGAGTGGCACGTGATGGGCGCGCTCCGCCAGCGGCTTGGCGAATTCGTGCAGGATCTCGGACGCGCGCCAGGGCGCGACGTGATAGAGCCGCAGGTCGACCCCTTCGTCGAGCCAGACCATCAGGTCTCGCGCGATGAAGGTCTCCGTGGTTTTGGGGAACTCGGTGACGATGACGGCCAGTTTCATTGCACGGCCTCCAGTCCGCGCGTCCCGGCGCTGCGGCGCGACCGGCGGGCGACGATCCGCGAGGCACGTTTCAGCACCGCGAAGCCGAGCAGCGGCACGCCCCACCAGAGGTTGCCCTCCATCGCGCCGAGGTGAGCCCGAAGCGCGAAGGTATCGAGCGCGACGGACCGGAAACCGGCGTAATCCTCACCGACATGCAGCCGGGAGAGGATGTCGTCCGGCTCGTCCGCCGTGTTGCGCCCGGTGCCGCCAGTCGTTGCGATGAAGCCGGCCTGCCGTGCCAGGCGGCGTGCGGCGGGACTCGTCTTGTTCTCTGGCCAGCAAAAAATGCGAGGCATGCGGCCGATCTCGCGAGTGAGGGTGTTCTGCGAGTGTGACAGCACGTCGGCGACGCGGGACCTGTATTGGCCTTCGCTCTCTCCCATCGCTGCGGTCGAGAGCGCCGGCGCACTTTCCTGCACCGGGGTGCCGAGCGGAACGGGGAGGTCGGTCCTGCGATACCAGTCGTGCTTCGGACCCGGCATCTCGGCCCATTGGACGGTGGACAGTTTGCCGGCATTCGCCGCTGTCAGCCGGTCGACGATCGTCGGGCCCGTCACGACGTGCCCGTGGTCGGTGCCGTGCGCCTCGATGCGCCACTCGGGGCTCGCGTCCATCTCGCGCAGTTCGGCCCATGTCAGGAAGCCGTCGTCCGCCGGCCCATCGCGCCGGGCGTCTCCGGGTTCGATGAAGTCGGTCGAGACGAACAGCGTCGCGGTGAGGCCGTGCCGCTTGAGGATCGGCCAGGCGTGGATGCGGTTGTTCAGGTAGCCGTCGTCGAAATGGATCACCAGCGGTCGCTTCGGCAGGCGGCCCATCCGACGGTCACGGATGAACTCTTCGGTCTGAAGCGCCGTGTAGCCCATCCGCCGATACAGGCGCGCTTGCGCCTCCAGCGTTTCGGGCCGGATCGACGTCTGGTCGGCCCATGGCAGCCAGGCGGCATCCGGGGACACGGAATGATAGGTCAGCACGGGCGTTCCGCGTCGACGGATCATGAAGGGTGTCGCCATCGCTGCGCCGGCGAGCGCACCAAGACCCGCCGCGCCCATGGCAGGAAGGGCAGGGACCAAAAACGGCGCGACGGCCGCAGTGGCGACGACCGCGGCCAGCGCGCCGAGAGCGGCCCGGTTGCGCTGCTTCGCGCGGTTCGGCGTGCGACGGTCATCCGTCATGTGGGCAGCACGGTCTGGTCGAGGAAGTAGCGGTCGAGCCGGTATTGCTGCGTCGTCGTCAGCGCCCCGATCCGGGCGTAACTGACGATGCCCGACCGGCCGGGCCCGAGCGGCGCGTTGAACTGCACTTCGGTGTCGATGTCGATCTTCACGACGCGGCCCGACCGCAGCTTGCGCGACAGGGTCAGGCGGTGCTGGCCCGTCTCCGGCGGCAGGGTCGACACGAACTGCACCACTTCGTCGGAGATCCCGACCAGCGCGGCGATACGGCCACTTTCCATCGTAACAGTGGCCGACCGGGGCGACATGAAGCCGCCGCGCAGGAAGGTGTGCTGCGCGACCGGGGAACCGGTCTGGCGGATCGTCTCGAAGATGCCGGCGACGCCCCGGCGAAACACATGCCCGCCGACACGGGCAATGAAGGCCACGAGGGGCAGGTAGCGAACCGGGCGCCGACAGGCGCGGGCCACGAGCCGGCCACGCACGCGCTTTGACGCGGAGTGCGGCATCAGCGCCTGGCTCAGTCCCATGAGGCCGGGACGCACGGTGAAGCGCACGTCGAGGTCGTCGACCTGCGCCTGGTAGAGCGGCATAAGCTCGATCCGGATCGGGCGCGGTCCGAAGAACACCATGTCGCCGCGCAGGATGTTGAGCAGCTGCGGAAGCTCGTCCAGCCTGCTCTTGCGAAGGTAGCTCCCGAACGAGGTCTCGAGTTGCGTTCGCTTCGGCAGCGTCTTGCCGCTGGTCGCTTGGGCCGCCGACAGCGTCAGGGTGCGGAACTTCAGGATCTGAAAGACCTCGCCATGAAGGCCCAGCCGGTCACCCTTGTAGATCGCCGGGTAGGACGAGCTGACGCGCTGGGCGATCCAGATCATCGCGAAGATCGGAGATGTGAGTACCAACAGCACCGCGGCGAGACCCCGGTTGAAGATCGCGTCAGCCGTCGGGTGCTTCGGAACGTATCCGATCCCATCGTCGACGAGTGCCGTTGCCGCTGTCTTGCGGAACGGCGCGGCGACGGGCGTTTGCCCCGACCGACGTGCAACAATTGTGAAGCCCGATGCAGTTCGCTCGAACTGCTCGGCAGATTGATCTGTCAAAATTCCCCACCCCAGAGTACGTGGCTCAGCTATGCTGGCTTACGGAGCAACTCACGAAGTAAGGTTACCTTGCGCCTCAGGCCACAATTTAGTCAAATTTACAGATTAACGTGATATTAACGGAAACAGTCTTCGGTCCGGTTGCTCGACTGTCCAGCCTGACGCAGCCGCATCAATTTAGAGTTGTGCTCGCAATTCAGTTCCGTCGATTCGTGCCATGTCCGCTCCCATCCTGATTGTTCTTCCGCACCTCCGACCCGGGGGTATTGAGCGCAGCGTGATGCTCCTTGCGAACGAACTGACGCGGACCGGGACCCCCGTTCATCTCCTGCTGTCCCGACGAGACGGCGCGCTCCTCGCCGATTTGCGACCGGAAGTTGCCGTATCGGACCTCGGCGGGCGTCGCGCCGCGTCTAGCATTGTTTCCATTTTTGAAATGATCAAAGGTGCGCGTGCCGTATATTCAGGCACCAACGCCCGGAACCTCGCTGTCCTATCCGCGGCGGCGGTCCGAGCCTCCGCACCGCCGATTCTCATCTCCGAACACACATCACCGGAGGTCTACCTCGCGACCGCCAAGTGGCCGGCTTTGCGCCGGCTGGCGATGCGCCGTCTCTATCCCCGGGCCGCTCGGCTGGTCGCGCCGACACCCGGTCTCGGCGAGGCGTGGCTGACGCAATTGTCGCTTTCAGGGCCACCGGTCGCCGTCCTGCCGAACCCGATCCTCACCGCCGACGACATCGCCCTGTCTGCGCGCATCGCGGCGGGCAGCGGACCGGACCGTGATCCGGACCTCGTCGTCTCGATCGGTCGGCTGCACTCGGCCAAAGGGCCGGACATCCTGCTCGACGCCTTCGCGGTCGCTTTGGGCCGAAGGCCATCGTTGCGGCTCGACCTGTGGGGCGAAGGCGCGGAAGAGCCAGCGTTGAGAGCGCAGGCCGAAAGGCTGGGTATCGCGGAAAACGTCCGGTTTCGCGGGCTGACGTCGCAATCTGTGACCGAGATCGCGGGTGCCGGGCTGTTCGCGCTCGCCTCGCGGCGCGAAGGATTCGGCAACGTGGTGGTTGAAGCTCTCGCTGCTGGAACGCCGGTCGTCGCAACCGATTGCGACGGGCCGCGACGCCTGCTCGACGGGCTTGGTCCAGCGGGGCGGATCGTGCCACGCGAAAACCCCGATGCGCTCGGCCTTGCCATCGCCGAACAGGCCGGGCAGGCGGAAGCTCTTGCCGAAGCCCGGCAGGCCGGTCCTGCCCGCGCCGAACGCTACAGCGTCGCGGCAGCGGCCGAGGCTTTCCGCGCGCTTATCGACGAAGTTTCCTGAGAAGCGGCCGTGCATTGCGCACAGCGCCGGCGAGGGCGGGCCGCAGGTCGATCTCGTGGACTTGGACAAGCCGAACCCGGCGAGGCGAGACCCGCATCTTGACCCTGTCGCGGCTCGTCTCTTCGTCCGGCGCGTCTTCGGGGCTCAACCCGCCGACATCGACGAAGTCCACGCCGGGCAGGGCACCCCCCGCTGTCCGAGAGACGAGGTAGTCCAAGATCAGCGGCGACCGGGGGAAGGCCGCGTCCGGGTCCTGCCAGCCGCCGGCCATGAACAGGATCCGGTTCGCATCCCGCAGTCCGGTGAACAGACCGATCCGCTCCCCGTTGCGCCAGACGCCGGCAACGATTCCGCCTTTCGCCTGTGCGTGGGCGATCTGTCCCGGCCCGGACGGCGCGCCGGCGAGCGAGAAGTTGCGCCGGTCCTCCAGCACGCCCAGAAACCGCGACAGCGTCGGGCCGGGATCGGGGCCCGGATCGTCCGTGACGAGATAGCCCTTCTTGTGCGCCTGCTTCACCTGCCGCCGGTGATTGGGCGAGAAGCTCTTGCTCAACTCGTCCGGCGTGCGTCGCACATCGACCAGCCCCGTGTGATCGTGCAGCGTCTGCCGGTCTTCACTTGCGACCCCAATGCCGAGCGCGTCGAGACGGGCGGTCGCCCGGTCTGCCTCGTCGTCTTCCCACCGGGGGTTCATCGTCAACGTGAGGCAGCCTTCCTTGCGGATCGCGGTCAGCAGCGGCGGCAGCGTCTCGGTCAGATCGTCGGGTGTCGCGGTGACCGGCCCGCGCCGGAACGCCCCGATCCAGAGCCCGCCGGCAAGCCGCGTGCGCCGCAGAAGCCCATAAAGCCGCAGCGCCCCCGTATCGTCCCGCACCGTGCAGTGGAGGTAATCAGTCCGTCCGGCCTTCGGCGCGTAGTCGGGCCAGTCGGGTTCCTGGAAATAGCACGCCGCCGGGGACTCCGAGACGAACCGGGCGTAGGCGAGACGCTCCTCGGGCGATACGCTGGATGTGATCTCGGCGAACATGGACTGCATCCTTTCTGCCCGCTACCTATCCCCAACGCACCGCGTATCGCCAGAAGGGATCGGTCAAGCCGACGTCACCACGTCAAAATTTCGCTCCCACCACAGCCGCGCCCCAATTCGGGGCCAGTTGTGCATATAGCTCTCGCACATCCTGCGCCGCTGGGGCATCCCGTCGCTGGACTTCCTTTCGCCGCCGAGGCCCCTCGATGACCGAACCCGATCCGAAAGCCGACGCCGCCCGCGAAGCGGCCGCGATCGGCAACGTCGTCCTGGTGACGGCCTACAGGGGTATGGGGCTGGTGCTGACGATCGGCCTCGTGATGTTCCAGGCCGCAGCCTTCGGCACCACGCTCGCGGCGGACGCGTTCGCCTTCGCGCGGCAGACGATCTCGGCCACGTTGTCGCAACTCGAACACCTGCTCGAGAAAGTGTTCGTGCCTGTCTTCATGCAGGACGCCACCGCGGACGAAAGCTCTACCGCGGCGCGGCTCATGCGACTGGCCCTGCAACTGGTTCTGCTGTCGATCGTCGCGACGGCAATGCTCTGGTTGGCCGTACCGGCAATCGTCAGCGCGCTGGCGCCGACCTTCGAGGGCGAGCGGCGGGACATCACGATCACCGTCTTCCGCATCATGCTGCTCGGCATTCCGCCGTCGGTCCTTGCCGGGCTGTTCGCGGCGGCGCGGTTCTCGCGGCGGAAGTTCGGGCTCGTGTCGCTCGCCCGGCTGATGCCGCGCGCCGCCGGCCTGCTTGGCTTCGTCTTCGCGGGGCTGTCGCTGTCGGTGACCGGCCTGTCCTGGTGGCTGGTCGGCGGCATGGCGGCAATGGCGGCGGCACTCTTCTACGCCACCATGCGCGTGTCTCTGCGGGGAAAGCCGCTGTCGGTCGAGCCGGGACAGGCGTCGGAAGGCAGCGGTCGCCGCGCGGTGGCCACGGTCATCGGGGCCGTCGGGCAGATCGCGCTCGGCTCGATCAACGCTTTTCTCGCGACGTTCGGCCCTGTTGGGACGATCACGCTGATGTTCCTCGGCCTGAGGCTGCTGAACGCGGCGCCCGGCATGACGGGAACCGCCGTCAACACGGTCTATTTCGCCGAATTTGCGGAAGGCGCACAGAACCGCCGAACCGACCAGGCCCGCCGGATCGCCTCCGGTCTTCGCATGTCCTTGATGTTCGCCCTGCCGATCGCGGCCCTGCTGGTCGTCGCCGCGGGACCCATCGCCGAACTTCTGCTGGTCCGGGGCGCGTTTTCCGAGGCCGACGGTTTGGCGGTCGCCGAGTTCGTGGTCTTGATGACCCCCACGCTTCTGGTGAATGCCAGCCACAGCGCCTTCAGCCCTGCCGTCCTCGCCGATCCGGAACTGCCGCTCGCCCGCGTCACCACGATCGGCTCGGTCGCGGCCATCGCAGTGCGCCTCGGTCTCGGGCTGGTTCTGGTGCCGAGATACGGGCTCGATGGGCTGGCGGTCGCGATCCTTATCAGCTCGCTCGCCAACAATCTCGCGCTCTGGGTCGTGCTGCGGCGGGCCTACGGTCGGTTGATGTCCCTGCGGGACTTCGGTGTCCTTGCCCGGATGGCGGCTGCGGCCATCCTTGGCGCAGCGATCCCGTGGGCCTTGCCTGGGGTGCCGATCCTGCTCACCGCGCCGGCGTCCGGTGTGGCCTACGTCGCGCTCTGCTTCCTGTTCAACGTGCCAGAGATCCGCATTCTGCTGAGGCGGCGCAAGACTGCCGTCTGATCGACCTACAGGTCAGGCCGTCCCTCTCGCCAACAGTTCGACCGGCAGAATAACCGGTTCGTCCGGCAGCGGATCGCCGGAGATCAGCAACTCGACCGCCGTTCGTCCCATGTCGACTTCCGGGACCATGAAGGTCGTCAGCGGCGGGCGCAGCAGGCGCGCGAAGTCCCGATCCTCGCACCCGATGACGGCGACGTCGTCGGGAACCCGGCAGCCGACGTCTTCCAGACCTTCGAGCGCGCCAAGCGCCATCATGTCATTCTGGCAATAGATCGCGTCGGTGGTGACCTGCTCCTTCATCAGCCGCAGGACGATCTTCTTCGCGGCCTCGTCGATCGAGCGGCCGACCTCCACGTGGAACGGCGTCAGGCCGGACTCCGCCAGCCCGTTGAGAAACCCGCTGAGCCTGAGCCGCGTACCGATCTGCCAAGGGTCGCCGGTCAGCGTCGAGATCCGCTCGCGGTTCAGGGACACGAGGTGCCGCGCGGCCTGATAGCCGATGTCGTAGTGATCGGGCATGACGCTGGTGCCGATCCCGTCCTCACGCTGGCAATTGAGGAAGACGTGCCGGAAATTGCGCAAATCTTCCGTCGGCTCCGGGCCGACGTTGTAGGTCAGGGCGTAGACGACTTCGGTGATCCCGAGATCACGCAGATTTTCCAGCGCGGCCTTCTCGCGGTCGGCCCGGCCATCCGTCATCTGAACGACGACCTGGTAGTCGAGGTCAGCTGCCGTGGCCATGACGCCTTCCATCAGGTTGGACGCGTTCCGGTTTGATAACTCGTTTATCAGAACTCCGATGATTCGAGTGCCGGAGCGGTCCGGGCGGCGTGACAGCGAGGGGTGCCGATACTCGAGCTTCTCCGCGGCCCGGCGGACCCTCGCCCGGGTCGCATCAGGAATCCTCGTGCCGGGTATCTCGTTCAACACGAGAGAAACCGTTGTTTTAGAGACCTTTGCGGCCTTTGCGACATCGCTCATCAAAACGCGCTTGGCCATCTGTCCCTCGTCTTCGGCGCACACGACTTGACAAGATTACGGCCGTGGAAGCAAGTTCCGATAAACAAGTTTAGCAAGCTCGTTTGCCGGACGGTGAGGGGAGGAGAGACCTGACACCGAAGACCGGCAAGAAAACGTCCTTGGGAGGGGAACGTGCGACATGCAAGAACGCCTTGCGATCATGGCTGATGGACCTTTGTTTGCTGCGTTTGACCGGTCGGGCCGGTGGCTCGCCGGTGGAGCCGTGTCGGTCTGCGCTCCAAGCCGTCCGATCCTGCTAAACGCGGTTCGCACATCGTGAGTGAGGCCCTGACCCAGGCTGCCCGGCCGCCCCGCAAGGCCAGCCCGCGCAAGCGCGACGACACCCGTGCGGCGTTGGTGTTCCTGTCGCCCTGGCTGCTTGGCCTGCTGTTCCTCACGGCCATGCCAATGCTGGCGTCGCTCGTCCTGTCCTTCACCGACTACGACCTTCTGTCCTCTCCCGAATGGGTCGGCGCAGAAAACTACCAGAGGCTCTTCACGTCGGACCCGAGGTTCCTGAAGTCCTTGGAAGTCACGACGATGTACGTGCTGATCTCCGTCCCGCTCGACGTGGCGGTGGCGCTGGTCATCGCGGTGACGCTGTCGGGCGCCAACCGGTCGGCGAACTTCTTCAGGGGCGTCTTCTACCTGCCGTCCCTCCTGGGCGGGAGCGTGGCGATCGGGGTTCTGTGGCGGCAGATCTTCGGCTCGAACGGCATCGTGCCGGAAGCGATGGGCTTCATCGGGCTGCCCTCGACAAGCTGGGTCGGGAACCCCGACTACGCGATCTGGTCGCTGATCCTGCTGAACGTCTGGCAGTTCGGGGCGCCGATGGTGATCTTCCTCGCCGGGGTTCGCCAGATCCCGAAGGATCTGACGCAGGCCGCGATCATGGACGGGGCTTCGCCCGTGCAGCGGTTCTTCCTCATCACGCTGCCGCTGCTGAGCCCGCTGATCCTGTTCAATCTCGTGATGCAGATGATCGTCGCCTTCCAGGCGTTCGTGCCGGCCTATGTGGTCAGCGACGGCAGCGGCGGGCCGGTCGATTCCACGCTGTTCTACACCCTCTACCTTTACCTCGAGGGCTTCCGGAATTTCCGCATGGGCTACGCCATGTCGATGGCCTGGATCCTGCTGGTCATCATCGCTGTCTTCACGGCGCTCGCCTTCGCGACCTCGCGGCGCTGGGTTCACTACGAAAGCTGATGACATGACCGACGTGATCGCAGCCAACCGCAATCCCGCCCGCCGCCTTGTCCGGCAGGTGGTGCTCTGGGGACTCGTCTTCCTGATGAGCTACCCGCTGCTCTGGATGATCTCGAGCTCGCTGAAACCCGAGAGCGCGATCTTCACGCAGCCTGGACTCATCCCGGAGCGGATCACCTTCTCGAACTACACCGAGGGCTGGACCCGCCTGAACTTCTCCTTCGGGCTTTTCATGGTGAACTCGGTCGTGATCTGCATGCTCGCGATCCTCGGCAACCTGTTCTCCTGCTCGCTGGCGGCCTATGCCTTTGCCCGGCTGAGGTTTCCGTTCTCGAGGCTCGCTTTCGGGCTGATGCTTGCGACGCTGATGTTGCCCGTCCACGTGACGATCCTGCCGCAATACATCGTCTTCCAGAAGCTCGGCGCGGTGAACACCATCCTGCCGCTCGTCCTGCCGAAGTTCTTCGCGGTCGACGCCTTCTTCATCTTCCTGATGGTTCAGTTCATCCGCGGTATTCCGCGCGACCTCGACCAGGCGGCGGAGATGGACGGCTGCAACAAGTACCAGATCTTCTGGTTCATCGTCTTTCCGCTGTGCCGGCCCGCGCTCGTGCTGGTCGCGATCTTCACGTTCCTCTGGACGTGGAACGACTTCTTCAGCCAGCTCATCTACCTCAGTGACGCCAGCAAATACACGGCTCCGCTGGCGCTCAATCTCTTCATCGACGCGACAAGCGGCGAATCCGCGTGGGGCATGTTGTTCGCCATGTCTGTCGTGACGCTGCTGCCGCTCTTCATCCTGTTCGTCCTGTTCCAGAAGCAGATCGCCGAAGGCGTCGCGACGACCGGGATGAAGGGCTGAGACGAACACCAAAGGGAGGAACCAAATGAAACGACTACCAGCAAGACCCCTCGACCGTCGGTCGATGCTCAAGATCAGCGTCGGCGGAACCGCGGCACTGATGATCGCGCCGAAGGGCGCCTTCGCTCAAGGTGCGTCGATCAAGGCGTCGTGGTACGGCGGGCAGGACACCCACGACCGGATGCAGGAGGCCCTCGCGCTCTATTCCGAGCGGACCGGCACCAACATCGAGGTCGAGTTTGCGCCGTTCGGTGATTTCTACGACCGTCTGCCGGTGCAATATGCCGGGGGTGGGGCGGCGGACGTGCATCGCCATTCGATGACGTTCCTCTACGAATACACCAACCGCGGGCTGCTGGCCGACCTCGGGCCTTACGTCGGTGACACGATCAACACCGATGATCTCTATCCCGGGGTCGTCGAGATCGGCACGCGCAACGGTGTGACCAACGCGATCGGCAACAACCAGATCGCCATCGCGACATTCTACGACATGGCCAAGCTCGAGGAAGTCGGCATGACCGACCGGCTCGATGGCATGACGTGGGACGATTACCTCGAAATCGCCGTCGCGCTTGGCGACGCGGGCGGCGAAGGCAAGTACGGCACCAACGACGCCGGCGACTTCCTCGGCTTCTTCGAGATGTGGCTCAAGCAGCGCGGCACCGAGCTCTACCCCGAGGCCGGCGGCGTCGGCTTCTCCGGCGAAGAGGCCGCCGAATGGTTCGCCTACTGGGAGCGGATGCGTTCGGAGGGCGGGGCCCCGCCGCCGGCGATCACCGCTGAGAGCGGGGGCTTCCAGAACGCTCCCTTCGTGCGCGACATCGCGGGGATGCAGATCGGCTGGTGCCAGCAGCTGGTCTTCTATCAGGCGCTGATGGAGCCGGAACTCGGCATCACCACCGGCCCGATCGCCGAAGGTCTCGACAACAACGGCCACTACATCCGTGCGCTGGACTTCTGGGTCGTGCCCGCACAGTCCGACAATCCGGAGGAAGCGGCGAAGCTCATCAACTTCCTGCTGAACGACGAGGAAGCGATCGCGATCCTTGGTCTGACCCTCGGCGGCCCGGCCTCCGAAAAGGCGAGCGCGATCCTTCAGGACACCGCCGAAGGCGCCAGCGCCAAGGTGCTGACCTACCTCGAAGGCCTGCGTGAGAACGCCGATCCGGACACGCCGATCTGGAAGGGCGGGCAGGGCGAGCTGGAATCCGTGCTCGACCGCCTGAACCAGTCCGTCGGCTTCGGTCAGATCACGGCCGAGGAGGCCGGCGAACAGCTCGCCTCCGAAGGCCAGCGGATCATCGACTGAGACTGAAAGCGGACGGCCCCCGACCGGGGCCGTCCGACCCTCGTTCACGAAAGTACATCCCAATGCCCGACCGCCGCCGCCCGAACATCGTCCTCATCATGACGGACCAGCAGCGCGCAGACTTCACCGCCGACGCCGGGTTTCCGTTCGACACGATGCCCTTCGTCGACGGCCTCGGGCGCGAAGGCACCCGGTTCGACCGGGCCTACACCCCGATGCCGACCTGCACGCCCGCGCGCACCAGCCTGATGACCGGCCGTTTCCCGAAGGCCACGCGGGTCAAGCAGAACTGGGCCCCGGCGGAGCACGTCGTCTTCGAGAAGGACCTGCCGCAGGTTCTGCGCGAGTCCGGTTACAGCGTGAATATCGCCGGAAAGAACCATTCCTACCTGACCGCCGCCGATTTCGACTTCCACGCCGGTGGCTACAGCCACACCAACGGTCCCGAGCAGGGGCGCACGGCCGAGCAGGAAGCGTTCGACGAGTGGCTCTTCAAGCTCGACCACCGGGTCAGCGATCAGCCGTCGCCCTTTCCACTGGAAACCCAGCTCTGCCACCGGATCGTCGACGACGCGATCGAGTGCGTGGACGGGCGCGGCGAGAAGCCCTTCTTCCTGTGGCTCAGCCTGCCGGAGCCCCACAATCCCTACCAGGTGCCTGATCCCTACTATTCGATGTTCGACCCGGACCAGATGCCGGAGCGGAGCGGCGATCCGGCCGAGGCGGAGGCACGCGGCGGGCACTGGAAATGGCTGCGCGATCTCTTTCAGGACAAGCGTCCGCAATACGACGGCGAATGGCGCCGGTATCGAGCGGTCTACGCAGGCATGCTGCGGATGCTGGATGACCAGATCGCGCGGTTCGTCGGACACCTGAAGGAAAACGGACTCTACGACGACACCATCCTAATCTTCGTCTCCGACCACGGAGATTACGTCGGCGACCACGGCCTGCAGCGCAAAGGCGTCGGCCTGCCTGAGTGCCTGACCCGCGTGCCGATGATCCTGCGCGGCCCCGGGATCGAGGCGTCGCGAAACGCCGAAGATTTCGTGTCTCTCGTCGATCTGATGCCGACCCTTTGCGACGCGATCGACGCGCCGATCCCGTTCGGCGTGCAGGGGCGGAGCCTCTGGCCGATGCTCTGCGGGCAGTCCTACCCGAAGGCTGAGTTCGACAGCATCTATGCCGAGCTCGGCATCGGCGGCCCGCCTTGGGGCGCGGAAGAACGCCCGCCGCTTCACTTCGATTACGACACGCCCGTCATCGACGAGCTGAACGCGGTCACCCAGAGCGGCAACACCAAGATGGTGCGCAAGGGCCGCTGGAAGGCCGTCTACGGCGCACCGGGGGGAGGCGAGCTTTATGATCTCGACACCGACCCGGGCGAGCTGAGGAACCTCTTCGACGACCCCGCACATGCCGCTCCGAAGGCCGAGATGCTTGAAGTGCTGCTTCGCTGGACCATCCGCACCGAGGATCCGCTTCCCCGCATCAAGTACGTGCCGAAAACCGTGGAGAAGGGGTGGCAATGGACCTCGTCCCCCGCGTCACAGGACCTGCCCCATGACTGAGATCAAGCTGGCCAAAGTGTCGAAGTCCTACGGACAGGTGGAAGTCCTCCGCGACATCGACCTCGACATCAAGACGGGGGAATTCGTGGTCTTCGTCGGACCGTCGGGTTGCGGCAAGTCGACCTTGCTGAAGATGATCGCGGGCCTCGAGGACATCAACGACGGCGACCTGCTGATCGACGGCGTGCGCTCCAACGACACGCCGCCAGCGCAGCGCGGCATCGCGATGGTGTTCCAGTCCTACGCGCTCTACCCGCACATGACGGTCGCGAAGAACATGGGCTTCAGCCTGCGCATCGCGGGCGAGTCGAAGGAGCGCATCAACGAACGCGTCGCGAGGGCGGCGGAGATGCTCCAGCTGACGCCGCTGCTGCAACGCTACCCGCGCGAACTGTCGGGCGGACAGCGCCAGCGCGTCGCCATCGGCCGCGCCATCGTCCGGGAGTCCGGCGTCTTCCTCTTCGACGAACCGCTGTCGAACCTCGACGCGGCGTTGCGGGTCGCGACACGGGTCGAGATTGCGGAGCTGAAGGAACGGCTGCCGGATACGACGATGATCTACGTCACCCACGACCAGGTGGAGGCGATGACTCTGGCCGACCGGATCGTGGTGCTGAACGGCGGCACGATCGAGCAGGTCGGCCCGCCGACGGACCTCTACCACCGTCCGAACAACCGCTTCGTCGCAGGCTTCATCGGGTCACCGGCCATGAACATGATTCCCTGCGATATCGCCTATGGCGGAGACGGCGCCAAAGTCACGGTTGGCGGCAAGGTGATGGACGAGGGCACCTTCCTCTCCGGCGATCGGGCCGGCACCGCGACCGGGACGCTCGGCTGGCGGCCGGAACACGTCGTGCCCGCGCCGGAGGACGAGGCACTCGTCAGCGGCAAGGTCGAACTGATCGAGCACCTCGGCGAGGTGACGATCGCCTACCTCGGCCTCGCGGACGGTTCGCAGTTCCTCGCCAAGTTCGACGGGACGCGGTCCTTCGCCAAGGGCGAGGTTCTTCACCTCCGCCCCGACCGGTCGGAACTGCACCTGTTCGACGCGGACGGCCTCGCCCACACCCGGCGCGAGCGCTGAGGTCGAAGCCCCCTCGACATTACCGCCCGTGTCGGCCTCTTTGGGACGGCACCACCGCGGCAAGGACAGGGAAGGGACGCAGCATGTCATTCGAGGGAAAATCGGCGATCGTGACCGGGGCCGGCAAGGGGATCGGCCGCGCCACCGTGCAGCTGCTGTCCGAGCGGGGCGCCCGTGTCGTGGCGATCGCCCGGACGCAGTCCGACCTCGACAGCCTGAAGGCCGAAACGGGCTGCGACGTGATCGCCGCCGACCTTACCGACATGGCCGAAATCGCCCGCACCGTCGAGGAAGCGGGGACATGCGACTACCTCGTCAATTGCGCGGGGACCAACGTGCTGGAGCCGGTGCTCGACATCACGGAAGAGGGCTATGACACCGTGCTCGGGATCAACCTGAAGTCGGCGCTCTTCATGTCGCGCGATTTCGCCCGCGCGCGCGTGGCAGCCGGCGGCGGTGGTGCGATCCTGAACGTCACCTCCATCGCCGGGCATCGCGGCTTCGTCGAACATATGTGCTATGCCGCTTCGAAGGCGGGGCTCGAAGGTGCGACGCGGGTCATGGCGAAGGAACTCGGCCCCCACGGCATCCGCGTCAACGCGCTCGCCCCCACGATCACGATGACCGAACTCGCCGCCGTCGCGTGGAGCGATCCCGCCAAGAGCGAGCCGATGATGGTGCGCCACCCGGTCGCCCGATTCGCCGACGTGGAGGATGTCGCCCGCAGCATTCTCGCGATGCTGTCGGACGACATGGCGATGACGACCGGCGCGGTGTTGCCGGTCGATGGTGGGTTCCTGGCCGTCTGATCGGATCAGCCGATCGGGCGAGAGCCGCACCGCTCCGCAATAGCGCGACGGTCTAACTCGTCTCCTGCCTTGAGGCGGGGTAACCGCGCCCGAACAGCCGGCCGTCCGCACCTACGGATCGAACGGGGCGGGCGCGATCATCTCAGCCCTCGTAGCCGTAGATTTCGCGCGCCCGCTCCGGCGTGATGTAGCCGTTCCTCAGGTCGCGGGCGATATCCTCTTCGCTGCGGTTCTTCGGATCGCCGTAGCCGCCGCCGTTCGCGGTCACCACGCGGATCACGTCGCCGGTATTCACCTCGACGTTGGTGGCGAAGGAGAATTTCTCCGAGGTGCCGTCGGTGCGGATCACCTCGACGAAGTTGGTCGAGCCGTCGAGCCCGCCATCGACACCCCACGGCGGGATACGAGAACGGGTATAGCCGAGCGACAGGAAATTGTGGTCGGCGCGCACGCGGTAGTGGACGTCGATCCCCTTGCCACCCCGCCATTGGCCCTCACCGCCGGGGCCTGCGTTCAACGCAAGCTGGTCGACGGCGAGGCCGTAGCGTGCTTCGGCCACTTCGGCCGGGCAGTTGAAGGTCTCGCCGTGGAAGCCGGAGAACTGTCCCGACGGCCCGTCATGGCCCTGCCACGCGCCCCAGCCGCCGACCTGCGGTTCGACGATGGTGTAATGCCGCCCGGTTTCCGGGTGCGGGCCGCCGACGACAGTGCCGCAGATCGAGGCGAAGTTGCCCGCCGGCACGACGCCGGGGAAGTGGTGGGCAAGCGCCCGCAGCAGCATGTCGAACAGCCGGATCTCGACTTCC
This sequence comes from Pelagovum pacificum, assembly GCF_016134045.1. Taxonomy (NCBI): domain Bacteria; kingdom Pseudomonadati; phylum Pseudomonadota; class Alphaproteobacteria; order Rhodobacterales; family Paracoccaceae; genus Pelagovum; species Pelagovum pacificum. The sequence goes on from NZ_CP065915.1 coordinate 571,602, forward strand.
GAGTAGTAGCCGAGCGCACCCGGCTCCTTCACGTGGAAGATGGTGCCGGGCGTCGTCTTGATGTTGAGCGGCCGGAAGAACCCGCCGTTGCCCGGCGCGTCCGGGTCGGCGAAGGACTTGAAGGCGAGCTGCACCGCGATCTCCGTCCCCTCGCGGGAGGAGTTGGACGACCCGGCCTGGGCGGGGTTGTCGCGGAGATCGACGATGAACTCGTCATCGGTGATCGTCAGCTCCACCTTGTGGATCTGCCCGGTGTCCTGCTCTTCCTCGAAGCTGTAGGTGCCGGTCCTGATCTTGCCGAGCGCCGCGCGGGCGCGCGTTTCGCCGAGCTCCATGAAGTCGGCGACGGCAGCTTCGAACGTGTCGGCGCCGTACTTGTCGATCAGCTCGTGAACGCGCCGGTCGCCGATCCGCAGGCCGGCGATCCCCGCCCAGAGGTCGCCGCGCAGGTAGTCGGGAAGGCGAGTGTTGACGTAGAGGATGTCGAAGATCGCGCTGTTCTCGACGCCCTGGTCGAACAGCTTCACGGCCGGGATACGGACGCCTTCCTGGAAGATCTCGGTCGCGTCCGAGGACATGGAGCCGGGCACCATGCCGCCCACGTCGTTCCAGTGGGCGATGTTGGCGACCCACGCGACGAGGCGATCCTCGGCGAATACCGGCGCGGCGAGCACCATGTCGTTCAGGTGCGTGACGCCGCCGTAGTAGGGATCGTTCGAGGCGAAGACGTCACCGGGCCGGATCTCGTCCAGCGGAAACTTCTTCAGGATGCCGTGGATCGCCTTGTCCAGCACGCCGATGAAGGCCGGGATGCCGGCTCCCGATGCCGCGATCTCGCCCTTGGCGTCGAGGATCGACGTCGACAGGTCGAGCACCTCATAGATGATCGCGCTCATCGAGGTCTTGCGTTGCGCGACGAACATCTCGTCGGCGACGGCCTCCAGCGCGTTCTGGATGATGTCGAAGGTCACGGGATCGTATGTCTTGTCCGTGGTCATGTCTCTCAGTCCCGCGTTTCGATGTGGATGTTGCCGAAGTCGTCGATCGAGACCCGGTTGCCAGGGTGGATGACGACAGTCGTGCCGGGGTCCTCGACGATGGCCGGCCCGGTTAAGGTCATGCCCGGCTCAAGCTTCTCGCCGTCGTAGATCGTCGCCTCGTGACGGCCCTCGGTCGCGTAGTCGACCTCGCGGCGGCCCTTCACGGCGTCCTCGACCGTCGCACCCGTGGTGGGGAGCGGCACGATCTCGAGCTTGCCGACCTCGCTCGACGCGATCAGGTGGATGCCGGTGACCTCGACCGCGGCATCCAGCGTGTAGGTGTACTCCCGCTCGTAGGCGACGTGGAAGTCGGCGATCATCTGTTTGACCGTCTCCGCGTCGACCGGGCCCGCGGGGACCGGCACTTCGACGCCGAACTCCTGGTTCTGGTAGCGGCAGCGAATCTGCGGCGCGAGGATGACGGCGTCACGGGCGATCCCCTCACCCGAGAATTCGTCGCGGGCCTGCTCCATCGTGTGATGCAGCAATTCGTTCAGCCCCTCCGCGTCGTCGGCGTCATGGAGGCTCGTGACGAAGTAGTCGCGGCGCAGATCGGACATCATCATGCCCCAGGCCGAGAAGACCGGCGCGCCGCGCGGCACGACGACCTTCTTGACGCCGAGCTCCTGACCGAGCGCGACACCGTGCATCGGGCCGCCGCCGCCGAAGACGACGAGGGTGAAGTCGCGCGGATCGTAGCCCCGGTTCACCGAGACGAGCTTGAGCGCGTTGACCATGTTGGAGTTGGCGATCCGAACGATGGCGCTCGCCGCCTCGGCGGGGGAGAGATCGAGCTTGTCCGCCAATTCACCGAGCGCGGAGTCGAGCGCGGACATGTCCGCCTCGACCGTGCCACCGCAGAAATAGTCGCGGTTGATCCGGCCGAGCGCGAGGTTGGCGTCCGTCGTCGTGGCGTTGGTGCCGCCCCGCCCGTAGGCCGCCGGACCCGGAGAGGCACCGGCGGATTGCGGCCCGACATGCAGCTTGCCGAAGTCGTCGACCCAGGCAATGGACCCGCCCCCGTTGCCGATCTCGACGAGGTCGACGACCGGCACCATGATCGGATATCCGGCGGACTTGCGGTTCCGCTCGATCCAGTAGTCGGTCTTGATGGTCGCCTGTCCGTTCTCGATCAGCGAGCACTTGGCCGTCGTGCCCCCGATGTCGAGCGCGAGGATGTTCGGCTCGCCGATGCTGCGGCCCAGCTCCGCCGCGCCCCAGAAGCCCGAGGCCGGGCCGCTCTCGACCATGGTGATCGGCACGGCCTTCGTCGCCTCGACGCTGTCGACGCCGCAGTTCGATTGCATGATGAAGAGCTGCCCCTTGTAGCCCTGGTCTTTCAGCCCGCCCTCGAGCTTCTCGAGGTAACGCTGTGCCTTGGGCTGGACGTAGGCCGACAGGATCGTCGTCGTGGTCCGCTCGTATTCGCGCCACTCGCGGGTGATCTGGTGCGAGGCGACGACCGTGACGTCGGGCCAGCGGGTGCGAACTTCCTTCGCCAGTGCCTCTTCGTGCGCGGGGTTGGCGTAAGCATGAAGCAGACAGATCGCGACGGCCTCGACCCCGGCGGCCTTGAACTCGGCGATGGTCGCATCAAGCGTGTCGAAGGACAGCGGCGTGATCTCGGTGCCGTGGTAGTCCATCCGGCCCTCGACCTCGTGCCGCAGGTAGCGTTCCACGAAGGGCTTGGGCTTCTCGTACATCAGGTTGAAGAAGTCGGGCCGGTTGCCCCGACCGATCTCGATGCTGTCGCGAAAGCCCTTGGTGGTGATGAGGCCGACCTTCGCACCCTTGCGTTCGGTCAGGGCGTTGATGACGACCGTGGTACCGTGGGCGAACATGTCGATGGCGTCGACATCGACCCCGCCCTTGACCAGCACGTCGAGCACGCCCTGTTCGAAGTTCGGAGGCGTGGTGTCGGACTTCGCGGTACGGACCGTCTGTTTGCCGGTGGCCCGGTCGGTCTCGAAGTAGACGAGATCGGTGAACGTGCCGCCGACATCGGTCGACACCCGGGTGATCGTATCAGCCATGTTGGGCCTCTTCTCGGGATGCAGGGAGCCCGGGCGGCGGCGTCGCCGCCTCCGGTGCTTCCGTATTGAAGGGACGCGGCCAGCGCCGCGCGAGTTACAGGGTCAGCGTCGGGACGCGGAGGCGGCGAGCGCCACGGCGATCACGATGATCACGCCGGTGGTGAGGTCCTTGAAGAACGGGTTCACGTTCAGGATGTTGAAGCCGTTGCCGATCAGCGCGATCAGCAGGACCCCCGAGACGGAGCGCCAGACCGCGCCGGACCCGCCCATGATCGAGGTCCCGCCGAGGATCACCGCGGCGATCGCCTCGAGCTCCATGCCGACACCGGCCTGCGGTTCGGCCATCGAAATCCGCGAGACGCTGATGACCCCGGCAAGGCCGGCGGCTCCGCCCGTCAGACAGAAGGTCATGATCTTCACGAGGTTGGTGCGGATACCCGACAGGATCGCCGCTTCCTCGTTGCCGCCGACGGCGAAGACCTTCCGGCCGAAGGTGGTGCGGTTGAGCAGGAACATCATCGCGATCATGAAGATCGCCAACACGATCACCGCGACGTTCACCATCCCAATCCGCTCCCGGCCGAGCCACGAGAACTCGGGGATGCGCACCGGGATCAGAGCGCCGCCGGTGATGAGGATCGCGACGCCCCGGTAGACGAGGCTGGTGGCCAGCGTCACGAGGAACGAGTGGACGCCGAAGCCGGTGATGATGATGCCGTTGATCGCGCCGAGCATCAGCCCGATGAGCGGCCCGGCGATGATGCCGATATAGGGATCGACGTTCACCGCGAGCCAGCCCGCCGAGACGGAGGCGACGCCGAAGATCGCGCCGGTCGACAGGTCGAACCCGCCGCCGATGATGACCAGCGTCAGCGCGCAGGCGATGATGGCGAGCGGGGCGGACTGGTTGAGAATGTTCAGCAGGTTGCGCGCCGTGAAGAAGCTGTCGGAGGCGAAGCTCAGCCCGATCAGCAGGGCGACGATGATGATGAGAACGCCGTACTGCTGCGCGAAGTATCCGATGGCGGCTCCGTTGATACGCGGCCGGGCACGGGACGTGGTCGTGGTATTGTCGGTCATGCGGAGACCTCCGTTTCTTGCGGCTGGCGCGCGCTCTGCGCTTGGAAGATGCGGTTCAGGGCGTCCTCGACGGAGAGGGTCCGACTGTCGGTTTCGGCGAAGATGCGACCTTCGCTCATCAGGTAGCCCCGGTGCGAAAGGTTGATGACCTCTTCGAGCTCGGAGGAGATCAGCAGCACGCCGACGCCGCTTGCGGCCATCTCGACGATGAACTCGTGGATGCGCTGGCGCGCGCCAATGTCGACGCCGCGGCTCGGCTCGTCGAGGATGAGAAGCTTCGGCCGCTCGACCGCCCACTTGGACAGCAGGACCTTCTGCTGGTTGCCGCCGGAGTAGAAGGCGACGTCGCCGTCGACCTTGCCGGGCACGATTCCGAAATGGTCGATCATGTCCTGGACGCGGCGCCGCTCGCTGCGCGGCTTGAGGATGCCCCACGAACTGATCTTGTCGAGCCTCGATAGGCTGACATTCGGACGTGTCGTCTGGGTGAGGACGAGCCCCTCCTTGCGACGGTCCTCAGGAACGAAGGCGACGCCCAGCCGGACAGCACGGTGGGTGGAGAGCTTCTGCTGCACCACGCCGTCGATCGAGTAGGTGCCGCCGGTCATACGGTCGGCGCCGAACATGGCGCGCCCGACCTCGGTGCGGCCGGCGCCGACGAGGCCGATCAGGCCAACGATCTCGCCCGGACGGACCTTCAGCGATATTCCGTCGAGCCCGGTGTCGGTTGTGACGTCCAAAAGTTCGGCCACGGCAGGGACCTGGGGTCCGGGGGCCGGTGGAAGCTCGGGCCACAGGATCTCGGACGATTGTCCGAGCATCGAGTCGACCAGCGACTGCTTCGTCTCGCCCGCGATCGGGTCGGTGCGGATCACGTGCCCGTCCCGCATCACGGTGACGCGGTCGCAGTTGGCGATGATGTGGTCGAGGAAGTGGCTGACGTAGATGATCGTCTTGCCCTGCGCCTTGAGGCGCGAAATCAGCATGTGGAGGCGCTGCGCCTCGTCCTCGGTCAGCGACGAGGTCGGCTCGTCCATGATGATGACGTTCGCCTCACGGGCGACGGCGCGCATGATCTCGACCTTCTGGCGCTCGGCGATGCGCAGCGTGGCGACCTTAGCGGAGGGGTTGAGGCCGAACTCGCAGGTCTTCTCGAGCTCGCGGAACCGGGCGAGGTCGCCACGGGCAAGGATGCCGGCGCGGTTCGTTTCTTGCCCGAGGAATACGTTCTGCAGGACCGTCAGCTCGGGCACGAGCTGCAGTTCCTGGTGAATCATCGCGATGCCGCGGTTCAGCGCGTCGCGGGGGGAGAAGCGGGTGACGCGGTCGCCGTCGACTTCGACGAGGCCCTCGTCCGCGCTGTAGTAGCCGCCGACGATCTTGCCGACGCTGGATTTGCCTGCGCCGTTCTCGCCGACGAGCGCGTGAACCGAGCCGCGCAGAAAGTCGATCGTGATGTCGTTCAGGATTCGGGTGTTGCCGAAACTCTTGGCGACGCCCTGGACCCGAACCGCGATATCCGAAGCGGTCATGTCCGTCCTTTCGGTGGGAGGGGCAGGCTTGGCCGGCACCGCGAGGCGCCGGCCAGAGGAGCGGGGCTCTGGATCAGCCCTGCCACTCGGCTTCGAAGTCCGGGTTCTCGTCCAGCCATTCCTTGGTCACGACCGCCGGCGAGTCGCCGAGCTTGGATTCGTCGATCCAGGTTTCGACTTCCTCGCCGTTCAGGCTGTCGACGACGGCGTCGAGCGCGGCGCTGCCCATCGACACCGGGAACTGTGCCAGCGAAGCGTCCCAGGAACCGGCCCGGATCGCGTCCGCGGCGATCTGGTTCAGGCCGCCGCCGATCAGGTAGATCGACTCGAGGTCGAGGCCGGCATCGACGATGGCGATCTCGGCGCCCATCAGGTGCTGGTCGGCGTTCGACAGGACGGCATCGACGTCCGGGTTGGCCTGCAGGATGTCCTGCATCGCGGTCAGCGAGGTCTCGGGGCTGTAGTTGCCTTCGCCGGTCGCCACGATCTCGATGTTGTCGTGCTCACCGAGCACGGACTGGAACGTCTCGTAGCGCAGGTTGTCGAACGGGAAGACCAGCTGGCCGATCAGCACGACGACCTTGCAGGGGTCCTTGTCCTCGCAGAACGCGACGACTTCCTCGGCTTGCCGGGCGGCGCCGATCGACGGGTCGGAGGCGACGGTGGTGACGAGGCCGTCGACCTGCGGCTCCATGTCCTGAAGGTCCGGTCCGATCGGGAACAGCGTGGCGGCGACGGTCATGCCGGCCGCAGTCGCATCCTCGAGCGCGGTGGCGATGCCGACCGTGTCGTTGGGCGTGACGATCATCGCGTCGAAGCGGCCACCGGCAACGAGGTCCTCGACCTGCGTGAACTGGGTCGGGGCGGAGAACTCGCCGTCGAAGATCTCGACCGAGACGTTGCCATAGGCTTCGGCAGCTTTCTGGATACCTTCGTAGATCGCCTGGTTGAAGCCGTTCTGGCTGGAGGAGGCGAGGTAGGCGATGTTGATCTCATCGTCCTGGGCAAGCGCGGCGACCGGCGTGAGCGCGGTCGAAAGCGCGGCAATCTTCATGATGGTCTTCAATGGACTTCTCCTTGCTGGATTGAACTTTGATCGTCAGGTCGCGCGTGCCTTTTGGTCTTCTGCGCCTTCCACGACGGTCGCCCCGGATGAGGAGGGCGGGCCGTCGATGAAACTGTCCGTCTCGACGTCACCGGCGTGCAAAAGAAGGAAGCACACGGTCGCGAGCGGCTGCCACGCCATCGCGGCCTCCACCCGGTCCGGTGTGTAATGTCCGGTCTTCTCGAGAAGGTTGATGGTGCCGACGACGCGTCCGTCCGCGACGGCCGGCAGGTTCAGGTTGGAGCCGAAACCGAGGCTCTCGATCTTCTCCCAGTCGAAGAAGACCTCGGCGATCTCCTCGATCTTGGTGGAGAAGAACGGCTGCGCGCCTTCGATCACAGTCTCGTAGTAGCGGTTCCGGTCGAGCCGCTTGAAATTGCCCGCCGGATAGCTCTCCGGGTCGTCGCTGTAGACGCGTCGGCTGCGCATCTCGTCGAGGTCGTAGAGCGAGGCGGTCATCAGCCCGCAGCCGGCATCGCGCAGCAACCCGTCGCGGACGTAGCCGAACAGGTTGGCGGCGGCGCGCGGGGCGCCAAGGATACGGTTCACCTCGGCCATGTCGTAGGGAGTTTGGGCGGTCAGGGTCATGTCTCTGTTTCGGTGTTCCTGTCAGGCGACCACGAAGCCGTGCGCATAGGGGTCACGTTCGTCGATCGTGATCGTGTTGGTGCCGGTCTGGCGGGCCCAGCCGCCGATCGAGGGGATGATCGCGTCCTGGCCGCCGACGCGGACGGCGTCCTCGACCCTTCCGCGGAACAGGCTGCCGATGATGCTCTCGTGTATGAACTCCTCGCCCACCGCGAGCCGCCCCTTCGCGGCCCACTGCGCCATCCGGGCGGACGTGCCCGTCCCGCAGGGGGAGCGGTCGATCGCCTTGCTGCCGTAGAACACGGCATTGCGGGCGGTCGCCTCCGGATGGCGCGGCGCACCGGTCCAGAGGATATGGCTCAGCCCCCGGATCTCGGGGTGGAGCGGGTGGATGAACTCGTAAGCCTCGTTCAACGCGGCGCGCAGCTTCGGGCTGAAGCCGAGCAATTCACCGGCGGTGTAGCGATCCATGTCCTCGAAGGCGGGCTGCGCATCGACGATGGCGTAGAAGTTGCCGCCATAAGCGACATCCACGGTGATCGTGCCGAGGCCCGGGACCTCCGCCGTCAGACCTTCGGAATGAAGGAACGACGGCACATTGGTCAGGCGGACTTCCTCGATGTAGCGTCCCTCCTGCCGGTAGGTCACCGTGACGACCCCGGCAGGCGTGTCGAGCCGCAGCATCCCCGGAATGCGCGGCGTCACCAACCCGTTCTCGAGAGCCATGGTCACCGTGCCGATCGTGCCGTGACCGCACATCGGCAGGCAGCCGGAAGTCTCGATGAACAGGATCGCCACGTCGCAGTCTGGCCGCGTCGGCGGGTAGAGGATCGCGCCCGACATCATGTCGTGGCCGCGCGGCTCGTACATCAGGCCGGTACGAATCCAGTCGTATTCCGCGAGGAAATGCGCGCGGCGTTCGATCATCGTCGCGCCGTCGAGCGTCGGCCCGCCGCCGGTGACGAGGCGAACCGGGTTGCCGCAGGTGTGGCCGTCGATGCAAGTGAAGGTGGCGCTGCTCATGCCGCTTTCCCCAGGAAACGTTCCGGGCGGTAGGCCGCCCTGTCGATGTTGGAAGGCCGCCCCGCAACGAGGTCGGCGACGAGTTCGGCGGTGCCGGCGGACTGGGTCAGGCCGAGGTGGCCGTGCCCGAACGCCAGCACGATGTTGGGCATCTTCGGCGCGGTGCCGATCACCGGAAGGCTGTCCGGCATGGAGGGCCGGAAACCCATCCAGCTCTTGCCGCCGGTGATGGAGAGCGACGGCATGAAACGCTTCGCCTTCTCCAGGAGCACGTCCGCGCGCTTCATGTTGGGGGGCAGCTTCAGGCCGCCGAGTTCGACCGCGCCACCGACGCGGATGCCGTCGAAATTCCGCGTCACCACGAAGCCGTGGGAGGCGAAGGTGACATGCGTGCGCAAGTCGAAGGCACCGGCCGGCAGGGTGGTGTTGTAGCCCCGCTCCGTATCGAGCGGGAAGGACAGGCCGAGCGGCTTCAGCAGCTCGCCCGAGTGGGCTCCTGCCGCCAGCACCACCCGGTCGAAGTGCATCGCACCTTCGGCCGTCTCCACCGTCGCGCCATCCGCCGCGTGCGTGATGCGCGTCGCCTTGCGGTGCAGGATCGTCACGCCGTTCCGGCTCGCGCTCTCGGCGACATGCTCGGTCCAGGCTTTCGGGTCGGTCGTATTCATCCAGCCCGGCGTGAACATCGCGTGTGTGAACTGGGACGACAGGCCCGGCTGCAGGTCGGCGATCTCACCAGCGGACGTCAGGGCCTCGTAGCCGATGCCTGCCTTTTCACGCAGCTGCCAGCTCTTCTTGCTCGCCTCGAAGGCGGCCTTGGTGTCGTAGACCTGCAGCTGCCCCTCGCGACGGATGAGCGGCTCACCCTTCACGTCATTGATCAGCAGTTCGAGCGCCGCCTTCGAGTGCGACATCAGCCGCGCCTGCGCCTTGCAGGCGGCCTCGTAACGGTCGGGCAGGGAGGCACGGAAGAACCGCAGCAGCCAAGGCGTGATCTGGAGGGCGTAGCCGGGGCGCACGGTGAGCGGCCCGAGCGGGTCGAACAGCCAACGCGGTGCCTGCAGCAGGATGCCCGGCGTGGCGAGCGGGATGATGTCTGCGAAGGCGAAAGCGCCTGCTGCGCCGCGCGACGCACCATTCGCGACGCCGTCCGGATCGAGCAACGTCACCTCATGCCCGTCACGCATCAACGCATGTGCAGCAGACACGCCGATCACGCCTGCTCCGATGATCCCGATACGCATATTCAACTGTCCCGATCCTCGTAACGCTGCTTGGATACTAACTTGCATTTCTTTTGTCGACAGAAAAAATACGATTTGAACCTGACGACGAGCCAAGCGATAAATATCTATGTCTTTTTCGATGATGGATCGGTGCAACCCATGAAGAATCAAGCGCCCAAGGGCGAAGGCGATGCCACCCGCAAACGCGGCTCCGGGGTCTCGACGGTCTATGAGACGCTGCGGCGCGAGATCATCGACCTCACGATGCCGCCCGGCACGCCCATCGACGAGGCGCAGCTGTCCGAGCGGTTCGCCCTGTCGCGGACACCGATCCGCGAGGCTTTGGTCCGCCTTGCGCACGAGAACCTCATCACCACGCTGACGAACCGGGCGACGATCGTGTCGCAGATCGACTTCCTCAATCTTTCCAGCTTCTTCGACGCCATCACGCTGATGTACCGGATCACGACCCGCGAAGCGGCGATGAACCGTCGGCCGCAGGACATCGCCCGTATCCGCGACATCCAGTCCGCCTTCGCCGCGAGCGTCGATGCCAAGGCCCCGCTCGACATGATCGCCACCAACCGCGACTTCCACGTCGCCATCGCCGAAGCCGGGGGCAATCGCTACTACGTGGAGCTTTTCACCCGCCTGCTCGACGAGGGGCGGCGGATCCTGCGGCTCTACTACTCCTCCTTCAACGACGAGCTGCCGCGCCAGTACGTGACGGAGCACGAGGACATGATCGAGGCGATCGAGTCCGGTGACGTCGAGCGCGCCGACAGGCTGGCCACGGCCCACGCGGACCAGATCGTGCGCCAGATCCAGTCCTACATCTCCGCCGACCGCCGTCAGAGTCACGCAGTCCAGCTTTAGCGCGACAGACCGGACCGCGCCTGACACGCGGTCACGCGCGCAAATTCCACGTCCTGTATTTTTCTTGTCGACAAACATTCGACAACTGCGTATCCAGACTGCATGCGAGGCGTGAGCTCCTGTCCACCACGGGGCCGGACGCCAATTCAGGAAGGACGACAGATGACGAACAGTATTTTCAGCGGATGCATTCCCGCGCTCATGACGCCTTGCAAGGCCGACCGCACGCCCGACTACGAGGCGCTCGCCCGCAAGGGCCGGGAGCTGATCGACGCCGGCATGTCGGCGGTCGTCTATTGTGGTTCGATGGGGGACTGGCCGCTCCTGACCGATGAGCAGCGCATGGAAGGCGTGCGTCATCTCGTCGAGGCTGGCGTGCCCGTGATCGTCGGCACCGGCGCGGTGAACACGCGCTCCGCCGTTGCCCATGCCGCCCACGCCGCCGAAGTCGGCGCGAAGGGCCTGATGGTGATCCCGCGCGTTCTCTCGCGCGGTGGCTCCCCGGCGGCGCAGAAGGCGCACTTCTCGGCTATCCTCGAGGCGGCGAACGGCTTGCCGGCCGTCATCTACAACAGCCCGTACTACGGCTTCGCCACCCGCGCCGAGCTGTTCTTCGACCTGCACGCGACTTATCCGAACCTGATCGGCTTCAAGGAATTCGGTGGAGCCTCGGACATGAGCTACGCCGCCGAGCACATCACCTCGCGCGGGGACGACCTGACGCTGATGGTCGGCGTCGACACGCAAGTCTTCCACGGCTTCGTAAAGTGCGGCGCCGAGGGCGCGATCACCGGCATCGGCAACGCGCTGCCCAAGGAAGTGCTCCACCTCGTGAGCCTCGCCCGCAAGGCCGCGACCGGCGACCTCGAGGCGCGCGCGAGGGCGAAGGAGCTGGAAGAGGCGCTGATGGTGCTGTCCACCTTCGATGAGGGCGGCGACCTCGTGCTGTTTTACAAGTACCTGATGGTCCTGAACGGGGACGAGGAATACCGCCTCCACTTCAACGAGACAGACGCGCTCACCGAGTCGCAGCAGCACTTCGTCGAAGCGCAATATTCCCAGTTCCGCAGCTGGTACGACGCCTGGGCGGCCTGATCCACCGAAGTTACCTTCCCTGACTGCCCGGTTTCCCTGTCGTCTCGGGGGCCGGGCATTTTTTTGCGTCCGGGAGGGTGCCGGGGCACCGCGCGATATGCCGATGCCCCGTTCCACGTCAGCCGACGATCCGGAGATCGCGGGGGAGGGTGGTCAGGGACCGCGCCCCGTCGGCGGTGATCAGGACGTCGTCCTCGATCCGGACACCCACGACATCGGGATCGTAGAGCCCCGGTTCGATCGTGATGAGCATCCCCTCTTCCAGCGTCTGGTGGTTGCCGACCATGAGCTGTGGCGCCTCGTGCACGTCGAGGCCGAGCCCGTGGCCAACCTTGTGGCGGATGTTGTCGGCATATCCGGCGTCGGCGAGGTGGCTCTGCACCGCGCTGTCGAGCTCGTGGATCGACAGTCCGGGTTGCAGGATCTCGCGCCCGATGCGGTTCGCCTCCTGCACCGTCTCGTAGAGCTTGCGGGACGCGTCCGGCACATGCTCGCAGAAGAAGGTGCGGGTGATGTCGGCGCTGTAGCCGTCGACCGCCGCGCCGAAGTCGAACAGCAGCGCGTCCCCGGCCTTGAGCCGCCGGTCGGCGGAGGGCACGCCGTGGCAATCGGCAGCGGCCCCGCCGGCAAGCACGATCAGGTCGAACGCGGGCGCATCCGCGCCACGCTCCAGCATCTCGATCATGAGGCGGGCGCGGATCTCGGTTTCGCTCATCCCGGCTTTCACGACCTCTAGCGTCGCCTCGAGTGCCTGCTCGCTGATCCTGACCGCCCGTTCGACCTTGACGATCTCCTCCGCGTCCTTGTGGAGCCGGAGCGGCGCAAGCATCGTCGTGCCGTCGGTCGGCGCGAAGCCGAAGGCCTCGGCCAGCGCGGCGGCCTCGAAATGGCGCATCCGGTTGCCTTCGACGGCGAGTGCCGAAAGCCCTGTCTGCGCGGCGAGCCTGGAGAGCGCATCGGCATAGCCGTCGGAATCCTGCCAGAAGATCGTCTGCGCCTGCGGCACCTCGGCGGTCCAGCGGTCCCGCTCGAGCGCGGGGATCGCGGCGTGCATCTCACCCGTCGCGGTGACGATCAGGATCGTCGGCCGCTCCATCAGGCCAAGCTTCACGCCGGTCAGGTAGTAGAAGTTCGGCCCCGGCACAAAGGCGATGGCAGGGCAGTCGGCGGCCTGAAGCAGCGTGGTCAGTTTCTTCAGGCGAGCGGTATCGTTCATGTGGTCTTTCACTTCTGGTCAGGACAGCGGGGCCGTCGACAGATCGACGTCGTCGGCGATGGAGGGTTCGAGGGAGGTCTTGATGACCCGGAGCACGTCGGCGATCTTCTCGCCCGCGATGCGGTTGCAGGCGGCGATGTCTTCGCGTTCGACGGCGTCGATGATCGCGGTATGCGCCTTCACCTGATAGGCGAGGTCCTCGGGCGTCGCGTAAGGGAAGTAATGCAGCAGCAGCGTGCGCCGCCCGGCGTCGAGGATCTGCGGGTAGAACCACGCGAGGAAGAAGTTCCGCGCGACCACCCGATATTCGAGCTGAAGCTCCAGCAGGGCAGTGGCGATCTTCATCTGGTCGCCCGACTCCGTCGTTGCGGCGAAGGCGTCGCACCTGGCCCGCAGGTTGGCGACGTCCGCTGGCGTCCGGCGGTGCGCGGCGTCGATCAGCACCGCGCGGGTCAGGATCAGCCAGGTGTCCAGCAGGTCGTTCATCCGGTGCATCGACAGCGGCGAGACGATGGAGGACCGGTTCGGGAGCACGCGGACGAGGCCTTCGCCCGACAGCATGAAGATCGCTTCCCGGACAGGCGTCCGGGACATGTTGAAGGCCTTCGCGATGCTCATCTCGTCGAGCGCGCTTCCCGGCTCCCGCGCCAGCGTCAGGATCTCCTCGCGCAGCGCCTGGTAGACGGTGATCGCTCCGCGTTCCTTGCGGGCCGGGGCCTCGTTCTCCATCCGGTCTTACCTCGTCACTGATAACGTTTCGCGTGGCCGCCCGGGGCGCTTTGAGCGTCGTCGCGACCATGAATCAGGGTAGCATTAAGTTTGTATAATTGTCTTGCATAAAGTCTGCATGCAAGCTAGCGTTTTTGAGCATGCAGAAGAAAACCCGTTGAAAGACAAGGGTTTTGCGTCAGAATCGGAAGGTCGCCCGTCCTTTGAGGGACGGGTGGTCCAATGGCACTTCGGCTGCGCTCCCCGTGACTTTCGACCCGCGAGACAAGACCCCCGTGAACGGGGGCTTTTCCACGACAGAACGGAGAGGTGACCCAATGGCATCAACCGGCTACCGAGTCTCTGCCGACATCGGCGGGACGTTCACGGACATCGTGTTCCAGAATTCCGAGACCGGCGAGGTCCGGGCGCTGAAGGTGCTCTCGACACCGCAGAACCCCGCGCTGGCCGTGCTCGAAGGTGTCCGCAAGGGGCTGGGCGAGGGCGAGGCGGTCGACTTCTTCGTGCATGGCACGACGGTCGGCCTGAATTCCGTGCTGACGCGGCGCGGCGCCAAGGTCGCGCTGTTGACCACGAAGAACTTTCGGGACGTCTACACAATCCAGGGCAACGACAGGGGCGAGATCTTCTCGATCCGCTGGCGCAAGCCAGAGCCGCTGGTGACGGTCGAGCACACATATACAGTCGACGAACGCATCGCCGCCGACGGCACGGTCGATACGCCGATCGACGTCTCCCAGCTTGATGAGCTGGTCGAAGCCGTGGCCGAACAGGGTTACGACGCGATCGCGGTCTGCTTCCTCTTCGCCTTCCGCAATCCCGAGCACGAGCTTGCCGCCGAGGCCTACCTGCGCGAACGCCTGCCGGACATCGACATCGCCCTGTCGCACAAGGTCTCGCCCGAATGGCGGGAGTTCGACCGCATCTCCACCACCGCGATGGACGCCTTCACCGCGCCGGTCGTGCGGCGCTACCTCAACACGCTGGTCGAGCAGATGAGCGACACGCTGCCCGACGGCGGCAAGGTCCACGTGATGGAATCGAACGGCGGCGCGATGACGGCCGACGCCGCGGCGAGCAAGCCGCTGCAGACGCTGCTCTCCGGTCCGGTCGGCGGCACCATCGGGGGGCGGGCGCTCGCCGCACAGACGGGACGCGATAACCTGATCTGCGTCGACATGGGCGGCACCTCCTTCGATGCGAGCCTCATCGTCGACGGCCTGCCGTCGAGCTCCAACGAGACGAGCCTCGAGGGGCTGCCGGTGCAGATGTCCGTCGTCGACATCCACGTGATCGGCGCCGGTGGCGGCTCCATCGCCTGGGAAGAGGCGAACGCGCTCCGCGTCGGGCCGCAGTCCGCCGGGTCGGTGCCGGGCCCCGCCTGCTACGGGCGCGGCGGGACCGAGCCCACGGTCTCTGACGCCAACCTCGTGCTGAAGCGGCTCGATTCCTCGAACTTCTCCGGTGGAGAGATGACGCTCGACGCAGAGGCCGCCCGCGCGGCGGTCAAGGCGCTCGGCGATCGGTTCGGCCTCGGCGCGGAGGCCTTCGCGCAGGGCATCATCGACATCATCAACGCCAAGATGGCCGACGCCATCCGGACGATCACCGTGCAACGCGGCATCGACCCGCGCGACTTCGCACTGCTCGCCTACGGCGGTGCCGGCCCGAGCCAGGCTGCCGCGCTGGCCGAACAGCTGGACATCCGCGAAGTCATCATCCCCGTCCATCCCGGCGCCTTCTCCGCCTACGGGATGCTCCAGACCGACATGCGGCACGATTTCAAGCGCACCTATTACGGCGACTGGGGTGCGATGTCGCCCGATGACCTGACCGCGACGTTCAAGGAACTGGAGGCCGAGGGCTTCGACCATCTCCGCCACGAGGGGATGAGCGCGGACGACATCTCCTTCGAGCGGTCGGTGGACCTGCGCTACGAGGGACAGGAGTACGTGCTGACCATTCCGGTCGACGGCGGGCAGGTCGATCCGCAAGCCGTGCGCGACCGGTTCGACGCGGCTTACCAGCGTCAATACGGCCATTCGAGCAAGGTGAACGGGGCCGAAGTCGCCAACCTCCGGGTCGCCGCGCTCGGACGTCTGAAACGCCCCGGACTGCCGAGCCCGGCAGAGCGCACCCCGTCCGTCGAGACCTCCCGCATGGTCTATTTCGACGGCGCGGAGCACGAGACGGCGGTGCTGCAGCGCGTGGCCTATGCGCTGGGCGACCGGATCCACGGCCCGGCGATCATCGAGGAAGAGACGACCACCACACTCGTTCCGCCCGGCTGGCATGTCGAGGTGATCGAAGGCGGTCACCTGTCCATGAAGAAATCGAAAACGGAGTGATCCCATGACCATGACCGACAGCGATCCGATCACCACCGAAGTCGTCCGCAACTTCGTCATCTCCTGTGCGCAGGACATGAACGCCGCGCTCTGGCGCTCCGCCTACTCGCCGGTCATCTACGAGGGCCGGGACAGCGCCGTCGCGATCATGGACCCGGACGGCAACATGCTCGGCCAGTCGACGGGCGTGCCGCTTTTCGTCGGTGCCATCGACGCCTGTGTTCACTTCGTGCTCGAGAGGTACGGCGACGACATCGGCCCCGGCGACATCTTCCTGATGAACGACAGCTACCTTCAGGGCACGCACCTGATGGATTTCACCGCCATCGGGCCGCTGTTCCACGACGGCAAGCTGGTCGGCTTCGGCGCGGCGCGGGCCCACTGGTCCGACGTCGGCGCGATGGACCCGGGGATGCCGATGGCTTCCAGCTCCATCTTTCAGGAAGGCTGGCGGCTCGGCCCGACACGGGTCTGCCAGAATTACGAGGAATTGCCCGACTGGATGGACCTGATCCAGCGCAACACCCGGATGAAGGCGGCGATTCTCGGCGATTTCCGCGCGCAGGTCAGCGCCATCCGCACCGGCGAGCGACGGCTCGGTCAACTGCTCGACCGCATCGGGCAGGAGACCTACCGCGCGAGCTGCCTCAACATCTTCGAACAGTCGCAGGCGCTCGACCGCGCAGCGATCGGCGCGCTGACCGACGGCACGTGGAGCCGCGAGGGCTACCTCGACAACGACGGCCAGTCCGACGAGCCGGTGAAGGTCCGCCTGACACTCACGATCGACGGTGAGGAGATGATCATCGACATGGAGGGCTCCTCGCCCCCGGTCGCCGGGTCCATCAACTGCGGCGCTGTGCAGACGCAGTCGCTGCTGCGGCTCGCCTACAAGACGATGATCAGCCCCGACCGGGCGATCACGGGCGGGTCCTTCTCGACCATGACCGTGAAGATCCCCGAAGACTGCATGTTCAACGCCAAGGAGCCTTACGCCTGCGCGTGGTACTTCACAGGGCTCGGACTGCTGGCCGACCTGATGATCGCCTGCCTGTCGGAGGCGATGCCCGAGCGGGCGACGGCTGCGCACTACGGTGACAGCATGGTCGCCTCGTTCTTCGAGGTCGATCCGAAGAAGAAGCAGTGGCTTTCGGTCGAAGCGACCGCCGGCGGCTGGGGCGGCTCCAACGGTTCGGACGGAGAAAGCGCGCTCATCAACCTCGTCAACGGCGGGTTCCGCAACTTGCCGGCCGAAGTCTACGAGACCAAGTTCCCGGTGCGGATCGAGGAGTTCTCGATCCGGCCCGACACGGGCGGTGCCGGGCGCTGGCGCGGCGGCAACGGCGTGGTCCGGACCTACGAACTGCTCGAGGACGCCGGCGGAGCGCTCTGGTTCGAACGCTCGAAGACGCCCGCGTGGGGTCTGTCCGGCGGTCAGCCTGCCACGGGGCCGTCGAACACGCTCGTGCTGCCCGACGGAACCGAGGAGACGCCGCTCAAGATGCGCGCCCGCGTCTTGCCCAAAGGCACGCGGATCATCACGCGCACCGGTGGTGGGGGCGGCTACGGCGACCCGCTGGCCCGGCCCTTCGCGGAAATCCAGCTCGACCTCGACCGCGGTTTCCTCAGCCCGGACAAGGCGAAAGCCGACTACGGCGTCGTCGTGACCGACGGCCGCATCGACGAAGCGGCCAGCACGCCGCGCACCACGTTCTGAAACCAGCGGTGGGGCCTTTCGGCCCCACCGCTCCCTCAAGAAGACGACCGAGACTTATATGCCAGACCACCCAACCATGCCGGCGGGGTTCGCCGACGACTTCATCGCGACCCTCGCACGGCCGGATTGCACCGCGCACAGCCTTTTGGCCCTCGTGGCGGCCCACCTGATCGAGACCTGCGATCTCCGCCTCGTCACCATCGCCGCGCGCGACACGAACGACGGAACCTTCCTTCGGCTGTTCTCCTCCATGCCCGACGCCTACGCCGCGCAGGGCCGCAAGCCCGTGAACGAGACGGACTGGAGCCGTCACGTCATCGACGAGCACAAGACCTTCATCGCCAACGACTACGAGGAGGTGAAGGCCGCGATGTTCGACCACGAGCAGATCCGCGCGCTCGGCTGCGAGTCGCTCGTCAACGTGCCCGTCGTCGTGTGCGGCGATGTGGTCGGCACGCTGAATTGCCTGTCCGTCTCGGGCCACTTCGACGACGCCATCGTCGCGGCCTGCGAGGCAATGCGCCTGCCCGTCGCCGCCGCGCTGCTGTTGCAGGACGAGTGAGCGGATGCCCTCAGCGATTGATTTCGGCGAGATCGCGGACCGTGGCCTCGTCGTGCTCGGCTGCGGCAAGATGGGCGGAGCGCTGCTCTCACGCTGGCTCGACGCCGGGCTGCCGGCGGGATCGGTCTGGGTGCTCGAGCCGACGCCGGCCGACTGGCTCACGGCTGTCGATGGTCTCCATCTGAACGACGGGCTGCCCGATGCGCCCGCCGTCGCCCTGATCGCCGTCAAGCCGCAGATGCTGCGCGAGACGCTGCCTCGGCTCTCGTCCATCGGAACGGGGAAGACTCTGGTCCTGTCCGTCGTCGCCGGGATGCCGCTCTCGGTCTACGACGAGCTTCTCGGCCCCGACGCCGCCGTCGTGCGGACCGTGCCGAACACCCCCGCCGCGATCGGCCACGGCATCACGTCGATGTTCGCCAACGACCGCACCGATGCCGCACAGGCGGACCTTGCTGAACGCCTGCTGGGCGCAGTGGGCGAAGTGGTGCGCCTGCCGTCCGAGGACCAGTTGCGCCTCGCCACCTCCATCGCAGGATGCGGACCCGCCTACGTCTTTCACCTGATCGAGACGATGGCCGCCGCAGCGACCGCGCAGGGCCTCGCACCTGACGTCGCGCTCAAGCTGGCGCGGGCGACCGTCGCCGGGGCGGGGGACCTCGCCGAGCGGACAGGCGAAGACCCCGCCCAGCTCCGCCGCAACGTGACATCGCCGAACGGCGTCACCCAAGCCGCGCTCGAGGTGCTCATGGACGAGCAAACCGGCTTTCCCGCGCTGCTTGACCGGGCCGTCGCGGCGGCGCTCCGGCGGGACGACGAACTCGGCGGAGCGTAACCGCCGGCAAGGATCGTCCGACCCGGGGCCACCCGCAAATCTCTGTCCGCCCGTCGAAATCGCGGAGCGAGATGTCGGATCTGCCGGTTTGGGCGCTTGTCACTTCGACTAGCATCCGTCACGTCAGCCCGGCGCCACCACGGCGCCAGGCAAGGGAGCGGGACAGGATGCTGAAGGTCGGACTACTCGGCGCGGGACGTATCGGACAGGTGCACGCGGTCAACATCGCGCGCCATCCGGGCAGCACGCTCGCCGCCGTTTCGGACGTCCACGCGCCGGCTGCTGAGGCGCTGGCCGCCACCTACGGCGCGGAGGTCCGCAGCTCGGGCGACATCATCGCCGATTCCGCCATCGACGCCGTCCTCATCGCGACCTCGACCGATACGCATTCCGACCTGATCGAGGCTGCGACCGCCGCGGGCAAGGCCGTGCTCTGCGAGAAGCCGGTCGACCTGAGCCTCGAACGCGCCCGCGCCTGCCTGGCGGCGGCGGAAGGCGGCACGGTGATGATCGGCTTCAACCGCCGCTTCGACGCCAGCATGGCCGCGATGCGCACCGCGCTGGCAGGCGGAGAGGTCGGCACGGCGGAACTGCTGTCGATCACCTCCTACGACCCGGCGCCGCCGCCGGTCGCTTACGTGAAGGTCTCGGGCGGCATGTTCAGGGACATGACGATCCACGACTTTGACATGGCGACTTTCATGATGGGCGAGATGCCTGTCACCGTCTCCGCGGCTGCTTCGTCTCTCGTCGATCCCGAGATCGGTGCTGCGGGCGACTTCGACACTGCCGTCGTGACGCTGACCTACGGCGACGGCCGCCTTGCCGTGATCCGAAACTCCCGCCGGGCCGCCTACGGCTATGACCAGCGGATCGAACTGCTCGGCTCCGCCGGGGCGCTGCAGGTCGACAACGTCACCGAGACCAAGCTCGTAAAGTCGACCGTCGACGGCATCACCGGGGCGAAGCCGACGTACTTCTTCCTGGAGCGCTACATGCCCGCCTACGTCGCCGAGTGGGACGCCTTCGTCACCGCCGTCACCAACGGCACAGCTGTACCCGTCACGCTGGCCGACGGCGTCGCCGCCCTCGAACTCGCCGAAGCCGCCACCCGCTCCGCCCGCGAGGGCAGGCCGGTGGCCCTCTCCGAAATCTGAAATCCCGGTCTCCGTGTCACACGGCCCACGCATCAAGAGAGACAGACCCATGAACAGCTTCGCCCTTCGCGTGAAATGCCCCTCTAGGCGCGGGATCGTGGCCGCCGTGTCCGCCTACCTCGCCGACAAGGGCTGCAACATCACCGACAGTGCGCAGTTCGACGATACCGGCACCGGCAACTTCTTCATGCGGGTTAGCTTCCGATCCGAGACGGGTGCGACCCTCGATGAGCTGATCGCCGACTTCGAGCCGACTGCGAAGGAATTCGGGATGGAGACCGAGTTCTTCGACGAATCCGAGAAGCGCAAGGTCGTCATCATGGTGTCCCGGTTCGGACACTGCCTGAACGACCTGCTCTATCGCTGGCGGATCGGTGCCCTGCCGATCGAGATCGTGGCCGTCGTCTCGAACCACATGGACTACCAGAAAGTCGTGGTGAACCACGACATCCCCTTCCACTGCATCAAGGTGACGAAGGAGAACAAGCCCGACGCCGAGCGCCGCATCATGGACGTGGTCGAGGACACCGGCGCGGAGCTGATCGTACTCGCCCGCTACATGCAGATCCTGTCGGACGAGATGTGCCGCAAGATGTCGGGCCGGATCATCAACATCCACCATTCCTTCCTGCCGAGCTTCAAGGGCGCGAACCCCTACAAGCAGGCGTTCGAGAAGGGTGTGAAGCTGATCGGCGCGACGTCGCACTACGTGACCGCCGACCTCGACGAGGGCCCGATCATCGAGCAGGACGTCGTCCGCGTCACGCACGCCCAGTCGAACGAGGATTACGTCGCCCTCGGCCGCGACGTCGAAGCGCAGGTCTTCTCCCGCGCGATCCACGCCCATGTCCACGGTCGCGTCTTCCTGAACGGCAACAAGACCGTCGTCTTCCCGCCCTCGCCGGGGTCGTACGCGTCCGAGCGGATGGGGTAGGGATGTGTTGCCCCAGGCGAGCCAAGGCAGTATATACACTTATATATCCGAAGGGGCGCTCAGATGATCGAGACGAAAATCCGCAAGGTCGGCAACTCCGCCGTGATGACGCTGACGACCGAAATGCTGACCATGCTCGACGCGAAGGAGGGTGATACCCTCTTCGTCGTGCGGGGTGACGATGGCAGTCTGAAGATCACGCCGCATGACCCCGCCATTGCGGAGGCCCTCGCGGCCGCCGAGGTCGTGATGGATGAAAACCGCGACCTGCTTCAAGCACTGGCGTGACAGGGCCAGTCTGGGTTCCGATCGCTGCCGTCATCGCCATTCACGACCGCCAGATCTCCCGTCACGGTGGTGCGTCCGGCATGCGTGACCGCTCGCTGCTCGAGATGGGGTGCGCACGTGCGATGAATCGCGCCGGTTATGAGGATGCCAGGCTCGAAGACATCGCCGCCGCTTACGCGTTCGGCCTCGCCAAGGCCCATGCCTTCGTGGACGGCAACAAGCGCACGGCCTTCGTGACTGCGGTGACGTTCCTGCGGCTCAACGGCTATGCGTTCCGCCCAGACCCGATTCAAGGTGTGCGTATGATGGAAGACCTCGCCTCCAGCGAGGTCGGCGAAGCCGACTTCGCAAACTGGCTTGCCGCAGGAATGGTCGCGCTGCCCGAGGGCTGATCGCAAGCCTCACCCCGCCGGCACACCCTTGATGACACACACCTCGTGGTAGATCCCCGCCTCGGGGTCGGCGTCCATGCGGGCCTGTGCCTCGATCGCGGACAGGGGCTGCTTGCCCGCTTCGTCAGCGAAGAACTCGCACACGAAGCCGCCTTCCATGCCGGTGCCTTTCAGCGCGCGCTCCAGCGTGACGAAGAAGGAGATGTCGGTCCCCGCGTGCTGCAGCGCCATCTGGGAATGCAGCTTCTCGGGCTTGTAGCCGTGCGCCTCGAACATCTCGAACAGGATGCCGGTGCCGATGCGGCAGCCGAAATTCATCACCACTTCGCAGTCCGGAGCCTGCTCGACAAGGCGGCTCAGCAGCGCCTCGTTCAGACCGAGCCCGACGGTGTTGAAGGGGTAATCGTCGAACATCGCCCACGGGTAATAATGCGCGATGTGATCCTCCGCGCGGACATCGGCGCCGGCGGCGAGGGGGACGCGCATCTCTTCCCGGAAGGCGCCGAAGCGGTCGCAGTCGGGATCGCCGACCTGCGGCAGGCAGGCGATGACCACATCGGTCTCGGCGATCTCGGCGCGGGCCTCCTCCGTGTCGATCAGGCTCACCGCGCCACGCACGGGTTTGAACTGGCGGATCTTCTCGGGGACAAGCGCGCGCACGTTCCGCTCGGCGAGCTCCACCAGCCGGGGATCGAGGTCGCTGCCCGACACCCGTGCCGCATTGCACATCCGCAGCATGAAGGCGGCGTTGATCCCCGTGCCGATCCCGACTTCGTAGACCCGGCGCCCCCCGAGACCCGCGAGCTCCAGACCCCGCTGGAACGTCTGGGTCCACGGATCGGTGGGGTCGAAGGCAAATTCCGGGGCCTCCGGCGTCAGGGTATAGTCCTCGTCCGCCATCGT
Organism: Pelagovum pacificum; assembly: GCF_016134045.1. Taxonomy (NCBI): domain Bacteria; kingdom Pseudomonadati; phylum Pseudomonadota; class Alphaproteobacteria; order Rhodobacterales; family Paracoccaceae; genus Pelagovum; species Pelagovum pacificum. Next base: position 594,281 of record NZ_CP065915.1, read on the forward strand.
CTCGTCGGGGGTCGCCATCTGGGGTCCTTTCGGTTCGGTGGGCTGGGCTCAGTCGAGCAGCAGGATGTCTCGGATGTCGCCGCGCAGACAGTGGTCGGAGCGCATGGAGGACGCGTAACCTCCGGCATTGATGAGCACGATTGTGTCGCCTTCCTCGGGCGTCGGCATCTCGAAACCCTCCGCCCACTTGTCGAGCGCCTCGTTCACGTTGCCGACGAGCGTGTAGCGCCCGGTGCCCGCGTTGCGCGGCACGGCGGGGACAGGTTCGCAGGGGAGGTCGTAGAACGCCGGCTCCATGGCGAGGTTGAATCCGGCGTCGAGGCCGAGGAACTCCACGGCCTTGCGCCGTTCGATGTAGGTGACGCTGGCCAGCAGGACGCCGGAATCCTTCACAAGGAAGTCGCCCGGCTCGACGGCCATCTTCACGCCCCGGTCGGTGTAGGCATCGGCGATGACGCCGGCCCACCGGTCGAGGTCGAGCGCCTTGTCCCCCGCACGGTGCGGCACGCCGAGGCCACCGCCGATGTTGACCTCTTCGAGATCGGGCAGCTGATCGGCGAACTTCCGGCTTTCGGCCAGAACACGGGCGAGCTGGTCGAGCTCCCGGTCGAGGTAGCCGCACCCGGCGTGGAAATGGATACGCACGATCCTGAGGCCGTGCTCCCTGGCGATCTCGATCGCCTCGCCCAGCCGGTCGAGGTAGATGCCGAACTTCGTCGCCTCGGTGCCGCTGTACTGCAGCATGTCATTGCCGGCATAGCCGATCCCGACGTCGGGGTTGATCCGAAGGCCGACCTCGCGGCCGGGGCAGGCGCGGCCCAGTCGGCGCAGCGCCGAAAGACTGTCGAGGTTCACCCGCACGTCGGACAGGCGTGCCAGCACGTCGATGTCGGCGGGGCTCAGCGAGGTGCCGGTGAATGAGATGTCCTCTTCCCGGAAGCCGCAGGACATCGCGTGCAGCGCCTCCTCGGGAGAGCAGACGTCGGCCCCGCAAAGCCGCTGTGCCGCGAGATGCGTCAGCAGTTGCGGCGTGCGGTTCGCCTTGATCGCGTAGTAGATCCGGTGGTCCAGCCCGGCCCGGTCGAAGGCGCCGTGCAACAGGCCCAGCTTCTGTACCACGCGCGGCGCGCGGATGACGTAGGCGGGCGTGCCGACCTTCGCGGCCAGTGCACCGAGATCGCAATCGCCGAGCGTCAGACGACCCTCCTCGTATCTCAGGTCGTCACGCTGCCACCAGGGCGCGGAGGTTTCGGTTTCGGAAGCGGACGTGCGGGGTAGTGTGTCTGCTTCAGGCATTCGCCGTCCGTGACGTCTCCGTGTTCGTCGCGCCCTTCATCAGGTGGACATCCTCGTCGACGCCGGCGAGCCAGCTGCTCAGGCTGTCGCAATCGCAGTCGGAATCGACCACCGCGTGCAGCGGCGTGGCGGCTTCGCCCTGGCAACAGAGGTTCTGCCGGATACGCAGCATGGTGAGCGGGGCGGACAGCCCCCGGCAGTCGAGCGTTTCGAAACCATCTTTCATGTCGTTTACCCTTTGCTTTCGGCTTTCGGAGTACGGCAGTCGATTATTCGAACGCCCCGCACGCCAGGTCCTTGGCGGCGCGGAGGAGCGCGTCTTCCAGTATCGTCACGATCTTGTCGATCTGCGCCCGGCCGACGATCAGCGGCGGGGACAGAATGCAGAGGTTCTCGTAGGGGCGCACCAGCAGCCCGGCCGACTGGCAGTAGCTGTCGACGCGCTGGGCGAGCGCCATGTTCTTCGCGGTCGGGCCGGCCTCTTCACCGGTCCAGCACTCGACGCAGGCCATCAGGTGATCGCCGCGCACGGTGTAGACGATCGGCAGGTCCGTCAGCTCGCGCAGGCGCTTCATGAAGTAGGGGCCGACCTCGCGGACGTGGCCGGGGATGTCCTCCCGCTCCATGATCTCGATGTTCTTCAGCGCAGTGGCGCAGGCGACCGGGTGGCCGGAGTAGGTGTAGCCGTTCGAGAAGACCGGCTTGTTCTCCGGCGCCGACTCGCCGATCGCGTCCGCGATCCGGTCGGAGATCAGCACCGCGCCGAGAGGCTGGTAGCCCGAGGTGATGCCCTTCGCCGTGATGATCATGTCCGGCACGATCCCGAACCGAACCTCGCTGGCGAAGAAGTGCCCGAGACGCCCGAAACCGGTGACGACCTCGTCCGAGATGTAGAGGATGCCGTGCTTCGCACAAAGCTCCCGCGTCGCCTTCTGGTAGCCCTCCGGCGGGACGAGAACGCCGCCCGAGGCGAGGATCGGCTCGGCCACGAAGGCGGCGACTGTCTCGGGACCGAGTTCCTCGATCTTCGCTTCCATCTCGGCCAGCAGTTCGGCGAGGCGCTGCTCAGACGATTCCTCGGCGATGTCGGCGTCGTAGCCGGGGCTCGACAGGTGATGGACGAAGTCCTTTTCGTACTGGAACAGCGTCCGGTCGGCAGCCTTCCCGCAGAGCGACGCGGCGAGGTAGGTGCTGCCGTGGTAGGCGTTCTTCCGGCTCAGCACGTGGCGCCGCTCGGGTTGGCCCTGCGAGGCATGGTAGTAGTGCGCGATCCGTACGGCGGAATCGATCGCGGTCGAGCCGCAGGTCGTGAAGTGGACCCGGTTCAGATCGCCCGGCGACAGCTCCGCCAGCTTCTGCGCCAGCCGCGCGGCGGGCTCGCTCGAGACATCGCCGAAGGGCGTGTAATAGGTCATCTTGCGGGCCTGGTCGGCCATCGCGTCGACCAGTTCGTCGCGACCGTAGCCGACAGTCATGCACCACATGCCGCCGATCGCGTCGAGGTAGGTCTTGCCCTCGCTGTCCTGGACATGGACGCCCTTCGCGTCCTGTACGACCAGCGCGTCCTCGTCGGACATGGCGCTGAGGTCGGCCCACGGGTGAAGGACGTGACGGGCGTCGGCCGCGATCAGGTCCTTATGGTCATTACGGCCCTCACCGGGAGCGAGGGTTTCATCGAGTGCTGCCAAGGGTCTTCCCTTTGTTCTCTCTGTCGCGCCGGCGATCGTGATCTGCCGTCTGCGCCTGGCCTGTCGCCCTCGGTTCCTTGTCGAACCGTCCTCGGGTGACTGCCTCTGCGTCGAGGCTACGGCCCCGGGTGCGACGCTGATAAGTCCTGCGGCCCCGATTTCGCGGAAAAAACCGGGTGGTGCCCGGATGATGCGCAATCGCTGACTGACTGTGCAGTCCATGCGCCCGATCTGCGGGCGAAGCCAACCTTTGTGAGCCGAAAACGACTTCTGGATGTCGTTTAGCAACAAGTTTGGGCAGTGTGCAAACCCTGTTGCCGCAGCTGCACCCGCCTTTGTTGCAACGTGAGCGGGAACTTCGGCGTGCTGAACCATGCAGGTGCAGAATCCTCGACCGACCCGAGGGCATCACGAATTGGTCGGACCCGATGGTGATGCTTCCCTTTGTATCGCCAATATGTTGAATGACCTGTCAAAGAGGTAGCCGCTTTCCCGGATTGATCTTGCCGGTCATATGGATAGCGTTGCCTGGATGGCCCCTTTTCGAGGCCTTGGCACCGGCCACGCATGGGGTCGGCGGCGGAATTGGAATGACTACGAGCGACCACGCGGCTTCCGACCTCTCTGACCTGATCGCATGCCCTCAGTGCGATGCCGTCTACCGAGTCGTCGAACCCCAGTCCGGCGAACGCGCGACCTGCGCCCGCTGCCACACGGTGCTCATCGCGCCGCGGCAAGGGGCGGGCAAGCGGATCATCGCGCTCGCGCTGTCGGTGGTGATCCTCATCATTGCTGCAACGATCTTTCCGTTTCTGTCGATCCGCGCGGCCGGCGTGAGCAACGCCAGCTCGATCCTCGACGCGGCGCTGACCTTCCTCGACAACGGGCTGCTCGCCGTGCTCGCGCTCGCCGTCGCGTCGGTCATCGTGTTCGTGCCGGTACTGCGCGCGCTCCTCGTCATCTACGTGCTCGCCCCCGTGACCGTGGACCGCCCGCCGTTCCCCGGCGCGATCAGCGCCTTTCGGTTCTCCGAAGCGCTCCGCCCGTGGAGCATGGCCGAAATCTTTGCCATCGGCTGCGCGGTCGCGCTGGTGAAGGTCGCGGACCTCGCCAGTGTCGAGTTCGGTCCCGGCTTCTGGATGTTTTGCGTTCTCGTCGTGCTCGTCGTCGTGCAGGACAATTACATGTGCAGGTACTCCGTATGGAAATCACTGGAGAAGTGAGGACGGCCCGCGATATGGGGCTCGTCGCCTGCACCCGCTGCACCAAGGTCTGGAGCGCGGGGACGGAGACGTGCGCGCGTTGTGGCCATCCGTTGGCGTCGCGGGACGAGACGTCGCTCCAGCGTGTGTGGGCGTGGTGGCTCGTCGGCATGTTCTGCTACATCCCGGCCAACCTCTACCCGATGCTCGAGACGCGGACGCTGGTGTCCAGCCAGGCCGACACGATCCTCGGCGGCGCGATCGAGCTCGCCCATCACGGCAACATCGGCATCGCGATCGTCATCATCGTCGCCTCGATGCTGATCCCTATCGGCAAGTTCCTGGTCATCGCGGCGCTCGCCTTCGGGACGCGCTACGGTTCTACCTTCACGCCCATCCGGCGACAGCAGCTCTACGAAGTGGTCGAATATATCGGCCGCTGGTCGATGATCGACGTGTTCGTCGTCGCGATCCTGTCGTCCCTGGTGCAACTCGGCACGCTCGCGGCGATCCGCCCCGGATCGGCCAGCCTGTTCTTCGCCCTCTCGGTCATTTTCACCATGCTCTCGGCGCAATCCTTCGACAGCCGCATGATCTGGGATGAAACTGCCGACGACCCCGAACCTTCCGGCCAGAAGCCGGCCGCCAAGGAGGCCGCCGTATGAGCGACCAGCCCCCAGAGATCCCAGTCAAGAAGGCCCGCAAGAGCCTTGTCGAGCGGATCTCCATCGTCTGGATCGTGCCGCTCATGGCACTCCTCGTCGCGCTTGGCGTGGCCTGGCAGAGCTACGTCGACCAGGGACCGCTCATCACGATCGTCTTCGACGACGCGTCAGGCATCGCCGCCGACGAGACGGAAGTCCGCTATCGCGACGTGACCGTCGGCGTTGTCGAGGAGGTCGGCTTCACTGACGAGCTGAATCAGGTCGCGGTCGAGGTGCGGCTGTCCAAGGACGTCGGCGACTACGTGGACGAGGACGCGACCTTCTGGGTCGTGCGCCCCGAGGTATCCGCACAGGGGGTTACAGGCCTCGACACCGTGCTGTCGGGCGTCTTCATCGAAGGCATCTGGGACAGCGAGCCGGGCGGCCTTCAGGACGAGTTCATCGGCCAGTCCTCCGCCCCGCTGAACCGGGACGGCCGCGACGGGCTGCAAATCCGGCTCCGCGTCGCGGGCAACGCCCGGCTGACAGACCGCGCCCCCATCGAATATCGCGGCATCCAGGTCGGGCGCGTCGGTGTCGCCGAAGTCTCCGAAGACGGGGCGACGATCGAGGCAGACGCAATCATCTTCGCACCGCACGACCAGCTCGTGACCTCCGCGACGCGGTTCTGGGACACCTCCGGCTTCACATTCACCATCGGCACCTCGGGCGCCGAGATCGACTTCTCCTCGCTGGCACAGCTCGTCTCGGGCGGCATCAGCTTCGGCACCGTCGTATCCGGCGGCGAACCGGTCGAGGACGGCTCCGATTTCGCGCTCTATTCGGATGAGGCGACGGCACGCGCCAGCCTGTTCAGCGAAGACGACGGCGGCACACTGACCTTTACCGCGATCTTCGACGAGAACGTTTCGGGCCTCACCGTCGATGCGCCGGTCGATTTCGGCGGCCTTCGCGTCGGCCGGGTCGAGTCGATCAACGGCGTCGTCAACGAGGAACGGTTCGGCGATTCCCGTGTCCGGCTGGGCGCCACGCTCCAGATCCGGCCGTCCCGCCTGGGGCTGGAGGATGCCGTATCGCAGGAGAGCGCCTTGGCGTTCTTCGAGGACAGGGTGGAGAACAACAACCTCCGCGCGCGGCTCGTGACGGCGTCACTGCTGACCGGCGGGCTCAAGGTCGAACTGACTGAAGTCGACGAAATCGAACCGGCCACCATCGACCTGGATGGCGATCCCAACCCGATCTTCCCGACCGCGCCGGCCGCAGTCTCCGACGTGCAGGCCTCTGCCGAAGGGGTGCTGGAACGGGTGAACGCGTTGCCCATCGAGGAACTGCTCGACAGTGCCATCGGCGCGCTCGACAACGTCAGCCGCCTTGCCGGAAGCGAGGACATCCGCGCAGTTCCCGGCGACGTGCGCGCGCTCATCGCGGATGCGCGCGGAATCATCGGCTCCGAACAGCTGCAGGCGCTGCCCGACCAGATCGGCACCGTCGCGACCGAGATCGAGTCGCTCGTGACCGCCCTGAACGAGCAGGAAGCGGTCGCCCAGCTGATCGCCGCGATCGGCAGCATCGACGAAACCGCAACCACCGTGACCGAGGCCGTCGCCGGCGTGCCGTCCGTTATCGACCGCGTGGACGCCATCGCGGCGAACGTGCAGGAGCTGCCGCTCGACGTGATCACCTCGAACGTGACGAGCCTGCTGGCCAATGCCGACGGGCTGCTCACCCAGACCCGCGTCGCCGTCGGTGACGTCGGGCGCATCGTCTCCTCCGACGAGATGCAGGCGCTGCCGGGGCAGATCGGCTCCGTCGCGGGGCAGCTCGAGGAGATCACGACCTCGCTCAACGAGCAGGAGGCCGTCACCCGGCTGCTGGAAGCGGTCGGCAGCATCGAGGAAACCGCCGACAGCGTCTCCGCCGCGGTCGAGGGCGTGCCCGCCGTGGTCGACCGGGTCGATGCCATCGCGGCGTCGGTGCAGGAGATGCCACTCGGCTCCGTCGTGGATGCCGCCACCGAATTGCTCGCCAACAGCGACACGCTCGTCACCCAGACACGAGGCGCTGTGACCGACGTCCGTGCCATCATCGGCACGGAAGAGATGCAGGCCCTGCCGGGTCGCCTCGTCGCCATCACTAACGAACTCGAGACGGTGATCGCGACCCTGAACGAGGAAGAAGCCGTTGCCCGACTGCTGAGCGCGGTCGACGAGATCTCCGAGGTCGCCCGGACGGCCGGCGACTCCTTCGCCGGGGTGCCGGGGCTGGTGGAAGAGCTGAACACGATCGCCGCCGAGATCGAAGAGCTGCCGCTGTCCGAAGTCGTCACCCGCGTGAACGCGCTTCTCGAAAGCGCCGACGCGCTGATCGGCACCGACGCGGCGCGCGCCCTGCCGGAGGATCTGTCGGCGGCGCTGAATGAGCTGCAACTGGCGATCTCGGAACTGCGCGACGGCGGGCTGATCGCCAACGCCAACGCCACGCTCGGCTCCGCCCGGGCGGCGGCCGACAATGTCTCGACTGCGGCGGCCAGCCTGCCGTCCCTGCTCGCTCAGGCGCAGCAGGTGCTCGCGCAGGCGTCGACGACGATCGGCGGCTACAGTTCGGACCGGGAGGTGGGTCGCGAGATCAACGCCGCCGTCCGCGAAATCAACCGGGCCGCGGCCGCCGTGACGTCCCTCGCCAGGGAACTGGAACGCAACCCGAATTCCCTGCTATTCGGAAGGTGACATGACACTTCGCATCACATCCATCTGCTTCGCCGCCCTGACCGCCCTCGGGGCCTGCGGGGACAACAGCCAGCTCTATTCCGTCCCGCCCGTCCCGGCGGCGGAAAGCGAGCGGGTCCAGATCAGCTACGGCACCGTCGAAGTGCGGCAGGTGAGCCTGCCGGACTACGCCTCGCAGCCGGAAATCTACGTACGCGGGGCCGATGGCAGCCTGACCGCGTCCGACGACCTGCTCTGGGCCGACGAGCCGACCCGCGCAATGACGCTGGAGCTGTCGCGCTACCTCGCCCAGTCGACCGGCGCGCAGGTCGCGGCAGAGCCGTGGCCTTTCGCCGACCGCGCGCAGGCGACGGTCGAAGTGCGGGTCGAGGAGATGCTGACCGAGCCCGACGGCATGTTCCGGATCACCGGCCAGTATCACGTCGCCTCCGACTTTACCGGCGGCGGGAAGTCCGGCCTGTTCGACGTCGCCGCGCCGCTGACCGCCAGTTCAGCCGGCGGCATCGCCGCCGCGCGTGGCCGCGCGGTCTACGAGCTGGCGTTGCTGATCGCCCGCCAGGGTATGTGATCGTCCCGATCCGGCGGAGCGCGCCTTCGGCGCGGGCGTCATGAGCCCTCCCTGCCGGTCGGGCAGGGGGGAGGGGGCTGTCTGCCCCCTCTTGGGCCTGCGGCCCAATTCACCCCCGAGAATATTTGACGCCCAAAGAAGCACGGGTCCGTTAAGGTTAACGTCTGCCTCAGGGGGCGGTGTCGGGCCTAGCTGCGCCGTCCGAGCGACGAGGTCGCGACTGCCAGCAGCACGATCGCCCCGATCAGCATCTCGCGGATGTAGCTGTCGACCTGCATCTGGGTCAGCCCGTTGTCGAGGATGCCGAGGATCAGCACGCCGACCAGCGTGGCGAGTACGTGCGGCTCGCCCTCCCGGCCCATCGTCATGCCGAGGAACACCGCCGCGATCGCATCCAGCATGAGGCCCGCGCCTTGCGTCGGGTTCGCCGATGCCACCCGCGCGGCATACATCAGCCCGGCCCCGGCGGCGCCGAGTCCGGTGAGCGCGAAGGCCGCCAGCTTCAGCCGCCGCACCCGGATGCCGGCGAGGCGGGCAGCCTCGGTATTGCCGCCGATCGCGTAGAGCCTGCGGCCGAAGTTGGTCTGTTCAAGCAGAAGCCACACCGCCGCCAGCACGGCCAGCGCGGTGAGCGTCAGTGCCGGCAGGCGCAGCCCCTCCAGCCCGATCGCGTCGAGCGCCGGGCCCGAGCGCGCGTACCCCGAGAAGCCCGCCGGGATGTCGCGCCCGAAGATCGTCCGTCCATCGGAGATGAAGAAGGCGAGCCCCGAGTAGACCGTCAGCGTGCCGAGCGTCGCCACGAAAGGCAGGATGCCGACGTAAGCCACGAGGATTCCGTTGATGAGCCCGCCCGCGACACCGACCAGCAGCGCGATCCCCGTCGCCTGCCAGACCGGAAAGCCGAGGGTGAACAGCATCGCGGCCGTGATCCCCGACAGGCTCGCCATCGAGCCGACCGACAGGTCGAAATCCCGCATCACCATCACGATCGTCATCGCGAAGGCCACCACGGCCAGCATCGACACCTGCTGGCTGATGTTGATCAGGTTGCGCGCCGTCAGGAACGTGCCCGGCAGCTGCGCGGTGAAGAAGATCATGATGGCGATCAGCCCCAGCAGGGTGCCGAACTGTCGGAAAGTCTGGATCATGCGGCCCTTTCATCCGTCGCGTAGCAGGCGGCGAGCAGTCCCGCCTGGGTCAGCCCGTCCGGCGTCAGCGCGGACACCTGGCGGCCCTTCTGCAGGATCAGCAGCCGGTCGGAAAGGCCGATCAGCTCGGGCAAGTCGGTCGAGGACAGGATCACTGCGCAGCCTGTCGCGGCAAGCTCGCGGATCAGGCTGTAGATCTCGAATTTCGCGCCCACGTCGACGCCGCGGGTCGGCTCGTCGAGCAGCAGGAGCCGGGGGCGCCCGCCGAGGGCGCGGGCGAAGACGACCTTCTGCTGGTTGCCGCCCGACAGTTGCGAGACGATCTGGTCCGGCCCGCGCGCCTTCAGCTTCACCGACTGGCCGAGCTCCCCGGCGCGGCGGCGCTCTGCGCGCCGCGAGGCGAGCAGCCCCGCAAGGTGCGGCAGCAGGGCGTTCTCGCGGATCGTCATGGGCATCATGAGCCCCTCCGCCCGCCGCTCTCGCGGGACATAGGCGATGCCCGCGTTCCACGCCCGTGCCGGGTTGTGCGGCACCGGCCCGTCGCCGTAATCCAGCCGGCCGGTGCGGACCTTCTCCAGCCCGAGGAAGAGGTCGAGCACCGCGCCCTGTTCGGCGTCGGCGAGCCCGGCGAGGCCGAGGATCTCGCCCTCCCGCAGCTCGAACGAGATGTCGGACAAGTGTCGGGAGCCGACGCCCTCCGCCCGTGCGACGACGGCGCTGCCGACGGGGACGGTGCGCGGCGGCACGGTTTCTGTCACCTCGCGCCCGGTCATCTGCCGGATAACGGTCTCGCGGTCGGTTTCGGACACGGGCGCGGACATGACCAGCTGTCCGTTGCGCAACACGCTCACCTCGTCGGCGAGGCGCATCACTTCCGCCAGCCGGTGCGATACGTAGAGCACCGCCGCGCCCCGCGCTGTCAGCCGCTCGATCACCGCAAAAAGCTTCTCGGACTCCGCCTCGTTCAGCGCGGCGGTCGGCTCGTCCAGAACGTAGAGCGACGGGGTCTCCGCCCCCTCGTCGCGGACCAGCGCGGCGGCGATCTTCATCAGCATCCGGTCGCCGGTGCGCAGCGACCCGGCATGGCGCCGCACGTCGATATGCGCGACACCGAGCTCCTCCAGCGCGGCACGGGCGCGGGCGGCGAGCGCGCGCCAGCGCACGAAGCCGAGCAGAGAGGGCGGGCGGTGGCCGAGCAGGATGTTCTCCGCCACCGACAGCTCGGGCACGATCGTCAGTTCCTGGTGGATGAAGCGGAAGCCGGCGGCATGGGCGTCGGCAGGGGAGCGCAGGGGCACCTCGGTGCCGTCCCGCTCGATCCGCATCGCGTCGGCGCGCTCCACCCCGGCGAGCAGCTTGATGAAGGTCGACTTGCCCGCGCCGTTCTCGCCCATCAGCGCGTGGACGCGGCCCGGCTCGAGCGCCATCGACACGTCCGTCAGAGCCGGCGTGCCGGCGTAGCTTTTCGTCAGGCCTTGCAGGTGGAGCGTCATGGGGAGGGTCTTGGCGTCAGCGGCCCCGCGCCGCAAGGGGCACGGGGCCGGATCGGATCACTCGTCGACGTTGGCGGCGGTGATGAGGGTGGTCGGCACATAGGTCACCGGGGCGACGAACTCCTCGCCCGCGATCGCGCGCGACACGGCGTCGGCGGTCGCCGCGCCGATGCCGACGAAGTCCTGCGCGACGGAAGCCTCGAAGCTGCCACCGGCGGCGATGGCGTCACGTGCCTGCGGGTTGGCGTCGATGCCGACGACGACGATGCCCTCGTCACCACGGCCCGCGTCCTCGATCGCCTGCAGCGCGCCGAGCGCGGGCTGGTCCCACGCGGCCCAGACGGCGGAGATGCTGCCTTCGTCGGGGTTGGCGGCCAGCACGGCCTCCATTTGCGCGCGGCTGTCGGCGATGCCGCCGTCCTGCACGTCCGGGGTGATGCGGTCGACGATCTCGATGTCGGGGTAGTTGCCGAACACCGCGTCGGCGATCACGCCGCGCACCTGCACCGGCGGGAAGGCGTCGAAGACGAACATCACGACGCGGCCTTCGCCGCCCAGCCGGTTCGCCACGTAGACCGAGGTCTCGGCCGCCATCGCGTAGCCGTTGGAGGTCACGTTGGTGGCGAGCAGCGGGTCGGAGCCGGCGTCCATCCCGATCACCGGGATCCCGGCGTCGGCGGCGGCCTGAAGCCCGGCGAAGACCTGCGCGGGATCGACGTTGATGACGATCGCATCGACCTGTTGGGTCACCGCGTCCTCGATCCGGCTGATGACGGCGGCGACATCGCCCGCCGTGTCGACCACGTTCACGTCCCAGCCGTTCTCGCCCGCGGAGGCCTCGAACCCTTCGAGGTAGGCCTGCGTGCCAGGCTGCGCGAGGTAGGGCGTGACCACGGTCACGGTCTGCGCCATCGCGGCAGTGGTGGACAGCGCCAGCAGCGCGGCGCTCAGCTTGAGGTGTTTCATCCCTGTCTCCCTCTTGGTGGCGCGGCACGAAGGGGCCGCGCGATCAGGGGAGACTAAAGCCTCTGACGTTCCGGATTGC